>JAQWBM010000002.1 GCA_028706405.1 Eubacteriales bacterium | reverse complement strand
ACGGCGCCAGAATTTCTTTAATGTTCCAGTTCAATGGATCGGGGTGGGGAAAATATCCCTGCCCCTTCCAAATCTAAGTGGGGAAAAATCTCGATCATTTTTGGGGAATTTTATATTGACATTAACACTCAGTTAACATTTCACAGCGACCAAGGTGCGCAATACTCCTCAAAGGCTCTGTGGAAGCTGCTTCGCATGAACAAGGTTGTCCAATCGTTCTCCAAGTCTGGAAGCCCTTACGACAATGCAGTTGCAGAAGCATTTTTCGCGTCTATGAAAAAGGAAGAGCTCTATCGCACTATCTATAAGTCAGAACGGCAGTTCTGTGAAAGTGTCGATAGCTACATTCTTTTCTACAACACAGAAAGACCCCACAGTACATTAAACTATAAAACACCGGATAAGTTTGAGCAGCTGTATGAAGAGAAGAAAACCAGTGCCATTTAATTTGGACAATAATGTTCAAAAGTCGTTGATTTTGGCTTTTCTATTACAAATTCAAGGTTTTCTATCAAATACAATAGTCACGCCTGATTTCATATCAAATGTGTAAATGCTGATAACACAGGCTTTCGGGCATAGAAAAAGGTACGAAATATTGGACAGTCCAATAAAACTGTTCAATACTTCGTACCCTGTTCATTTGGAGCTAGTGAAGGGAATCGAACCCCCAACCTGCGGTTTACGATACCGCTGCTCTACCATTGAGCCACACTAGCATATTGAGTTATAAGCTAATTATTTTAAACAAACTCCAAACACCCATTTTCCTATTCCAACGCCAACCATAACGCCATGTATTTGCAACGGCTTACTGGTTTTTATTGTTGTGTTTGACTTATTCACTGCAAATTCACTGCTCTGCCGACTGAGCACGGAAGCAGAAATGTCGTGCGTCAAACGGCATAAAATGCCGGAACGCCACTGAAAGAGTAACTCACAAGCAAAATGCAGCAAAACAGGTGATACTTAATGATATTACCACTAATAAAATCCGTTGTCAATGGCTATACATGGCTAATTATAAAGGTTTTGATATGTGTAAATTCCTGAAGTAAGTTCACAGTGCTTTCATTTCCCTTAGTGGTCCTGGGTTTGTTAGTCAAATTGTAAACCTTATTAAATTTTTAGTTGACAATTCACTGGCTCAGTGATATTCTTATTGTAAACATGATTTAGAAGGTTGGTTTACAATGAGCAAAACAAAAAGTCTGAACTTCATGGCACTCTTCGTAGTGCTGATCACCGTAGGCGCCTTTATTAAAATTCCTGTCCCGGTCATGCCTTTCACTCTGCAGTTTCTGTTTACAACCCTTGCAGGTATTCTGCTCGGCGGAAAACAAGGGGCTTTGAGTGTTCTTTGTTACATAATTCTCGCTCTTTTCGGACTTCCGATTTTCGCGGGCGGAGGAGGTTTTTTCTATGTACTGCAGCCCACCTTCGGATATCTGATCGGTTTTATCCTGGGTACCTATGTGACAGGGATCATTGCGGGAAGCGTTCCCTCTCCGTCAATGACGCGCCTGTTCATAGCGAGCTTTGCAGGGCTGATAATCGTATATGTGCTTGGCATGGCCTATTACTGGTTCATCGCTCAGTTTTATCTTGGCACGGGAATAGGCTTATGGACGCTCTTCCTGTATTGCTTTGTGCTGGCGGTGCCGGGAGATATAGTCTTATGCATTGTTGCCGCATTTCTCGGCAAACGCCTTTTACCGATTTTACAGATTTGCAGAAAGGAAGGGATTTCAGCATGAGTATCGTTAACAATTTGAAAAAACGTGTTCTTGCAGCAGAGTTGCTGATCACCGTCGGCATCACCGTTGAAAAAGATATGAGGCTGCTGGACAAACCGGAATACGGGGTGAATCTTTGGGATGAGTAAAAATTTATTTATTACAGGCACCGGGACGGATGTGGGCAAGACCTTTGTGACCGGGCTGATAGTAAAAAAGCTCCATGACAGCGGCAGCTGCGCCGGCTATTTCAAGGCTGCCATGAGCGGCAACCCCCGCCGCCCCGACGGCAGCCTGATTCCCGGAGACGCTCTTTTCGTAAAAGATGCTGCCGGAATCGCCCAGCCGCTGGAATCCATGTGCCCCTATGTCTACGAGGCGGCGGTCTCCCCCCATCTGGCCTCCAGAATTGAGGGGGTCCCGGTAAATACAGCGGTGGTAAAAAACTGCTTTAAGAAAGTGTCACAGAAATACGAATATATAACTGTCGAAGGCAGCGGCGGCATCCTTTGCCCCCTTTGCTTTGACGAAGCGGAAATACAGCTTGAGGACGTTATAAAAGAACTTGGTCTGTCCTGTCTGATCGTTGCGGATGCTTCCCTCGGAACCATCAACGCGGTTGGGCTCACCGTCTTTTACATGCGTGCAAAGAACATCCCCGTCAAGGGTATCATTTTTAACCGTTTCCATCCCGGAAATGCCATAGAAGAAGATAATTTGAAAATGTGCGAGTACATAACCGGCGTAAAAGTGCTTGCCCGGGTCGGCGACGGCGACACGGAACTGGACATGGACATCGGCACGTTAATATCCCTGTATGAATGAGGTGAACAAGATATGATATGGTATCCCTATCAACAAATGAAAAACATGGCGGAGCCCATCCGCATCACTGACGCAAAAGGCGTTTATCTCTATAGCAATAATGTCAAACTGATCGATTCCGTTTCTTCCTGGTGGAGCGTGATCCACGGATACCGCCACCCTGTTCTGGACGAGGCGATTCACTCACAGCTTGACCGCTTCGCTCATGTGATGCTTGGCGAGCTGATACACGAACCAGTAGAACGGCTTTCGGCAAAGCTGCGGGAATGGCTTCCGGGGGATTTGAATTATTGCTTCTTTTCCGATTCGGGCAGCGTAGCGGTAGAGGTTGCCTTGAAAATGGCCCTGCAGTTCGATGTGAACCGGGGCGGTCACCGGAATTTAGTGCTGTCGCTTTCCTGCTCATACCATGGCGATACCTTCAAAGCTATGGAGGTGGGCGACGACGCCGATTATCATTTTGCCTTCGGCGAAAAGAAGGGCGTTATCCATGTCCCAACGGAGATCCCCGCACTGGAAAAGATCTTTGCCGAGCATGGAGAAGAATTTTACTGCATGATCGTTGAGCCCCTTCTGCAGGGGGCAGGGGGTATGCAGATGTACGACATTTCCTTTCTTGAAAGGGCAAGGGAGCTGTGCGGCCAATATGATGTGCTTCTGATTTTTGACGAGGTCGCCACTGGCTTTGGCAGAACGGGACACTGCTTCGTGGCGGACCTGGTGCTTCCGGACATTCTGATCCTCGGCAAAGCTTTAACCGGAGGATATATGGGTCATGCGGTGACAGTGGCGAACCAAAAAGTCTACAATGGCTTCTACAGCGATAATCCCGATCACGCTTTGATGCACGGGCCCACCTTCATGGGAAATCCTCTTGCCTGCAGTGCGGCTCTTAAATCCATCGAGCTCTTTGACAGCGAAAACTACCTGGAAAAGATCAAACGGATCGAAGTTATCACCCGGCGCGAGATGGAGAATTTCACCGATCCCCGGGTCAAAGAGGTGCGCATCATGGGCGGCTGCATCTGCATCGAGGTCCATGATGCGAAAACCCTTGATGGCTTTAAACGGTTCGCCTATGACAGAGGCGTGTTTAGCCGGCCATTTCTCAACTATCTCTACGCCATGGCACCCTATATCATTGAAGAAAATGAGCTTATGCAAGTGCTTGATGTGATGAAGCAATGGTTCGGGAATAACCGCTGATGATTATTTGCAGGCAGGGATCCACCGATACGCATTTGAGATCTACCTGTTCACGTAATGGATCCGCCTATATTTTTATAATACAATTCACTGAATAGACCCTCCTGTCCGGCCATTCTTCTGTAAAATAATTCAAGAAACACATGCTTCAAATTTTACAGAAGGAAGGCCGTATAAATATGGCCAACAAAATCAACGTGAATCTAATACCTTTCCAAAAATTCTTTTATTAAGTTTTCTTTCTGAATATAACTTTTGGTTTGTTTATCAAGCGCTTCCCATGATAAAAATAATCTGCGTTTTGCAACATCAATGTAATCAATTTCCTCTTTTTTAAAAAGTTCAACTTGTACATTCTTTTCTATCCCAATGAAATTGCGTCCTTCCATTAGTGCTGCAACAATAAAAGATCCACTTCCAAATGTGTTATCCAGCACGATATCTCCACGATTGGTATATGTACGAACCAAATATCTTCCAAGTTCAACAGGTTTTTGAGTCGGATGAATTACATCTCCCTCACTTTCTGCTGTCTTAACATAAATAATATCTGTTGGGTATCTTTTACCTTCACTATAAACGTGACATGGTTCAAATTCGCCATAATTGCCGCTCAACTGATCTTTTCTTATGCCTTTATCATATGGTTCTCCTTGCGTCATTTGCGGATGATAAACAGGTTGTTTTTTATAAAAAACGCAAACATCCTCATGTTTTCTCAGCGGTTGTTTTTTTGCATTCAAAAAATTAGTTGATTTTGATTTTACCCAAATCCATTTATATTTATATAATTTAGGTTGGCTTAAAATTAATTTTGCAGTGAATAAACCATTGGCAGTAAGGACAATTGCGCCATTAGGCTTTATGATTCTGCTATATTCTTTCCATAGTTCATCTAATGGAATTTTAGAATCCCATTTATTTTGTGTCATTCCATAAGGTAAATCACAGAGGATCATATCAACTGATTCATTTGGAATTTCCTTCATATATATTAAACAATCGCCCTCAAAGAGCCTGTTAATCACATTGTTAAGGGATTCACCATGTAATGGCTTTATCATAATTTGACCTCTATCGTAAATAAATATATAGATATATAGTATCATTTATCCAAGAATCAAACAACATTATACTATATTTAGTATAGAAAAAGTAATACAGTATATTGCCACTTCTGATTTTAATTATCAATTATGATCAAATTCCTAAATAGTATAAGTTTATAAAATCAAAAGGGACGGTTTCCCCACGGTGTCATAGGGACATTTTCTAAACCGTGGTGAAGTTGGGCGGTATGTATCGGCAGACAGTGAGTATTCGCTGTCTGCCGTTTACTGTTTATGCTACTTCTATTGAAGCTTGAGGCTCAGCGGATCGCTGTCGGTGGTTTTTCTAAGGTGATGTACAATCACAATGGCAAGGCAGTGCTTGTCTGCAATCTGCTTTAGAGAATTGATGTCATCATAATCGGCGGCATAGGGATTCACATTTGCGGAAGCGGTTTTGCGAATCTTTTGCAGCGTATCAATCACAATCAATCCTGTGCCGGGATGCTCCTTTAGATAATTTTCAATCTGAAGTTCAAGACCATTGCCGATTGCATCACTCATAATGGCAAAGTGCAGTGTGGGCGGTGCTTCATCTGTGATTTCAAACAGCCTGCTTTGAATTCGTGCAAAGCTATCTTCTAGGCAAAGATACAAGACTTCACTTTTCAGTGTTTCAAACTCCCAGACTTTTTCTCCCTTTGCTACCTGTAAGCAAATCCATAGCGCCAACCAACTCTTACCGATTTTCGGTGAGCCCGCAAGAACATGTAACCCTTGGGGTATCAATCCGTTGACTATAAATTTCAGCGGCTCCATGGGTGTGGTCATTAAAGTTTCCGCATCCATGGTTTCTAATTTCTTTGGCATTGTATAACCACCTCGCCTTTCTTTTTGGTACTTTCATTGTAGAAAAGATTGTGATATTCTTATATCGCGAATTAAAAGAATTCTATTTTAGATAAATCTATTCTTTGCATGGAGGTGCCGCATGGAGATTACCTATCCTTTTGCTAAAGTCTTTACCGACAGTACCAATCAGCTGAATGTGTTTTTTCTCCACGATACCGAGCATTCCACGTTTCAGCAGCTTGGTGATATTGGAACCGGCATTGTGGATTTTTGTGAGCTTGATTTTTCACAGGTTCAGAAAAAAATACAGGCACTGGAAACCATAGCGGTTCCCAATGCCTGTTTGGAAGGTATTCAGACTGGATTTTATGAAGCGGTTGATTTACTGAAAGACAAGCACAGCTATGCCCACTTTTTCTTAAACAGTGAAGTGGTGCGGACATTCTGGGCATCTGATAAATCCGCAGAAGAACAGATGGGCTATCTGCTCTTTCTATTTCAATACTACTTTGACCTGCAGCAAGTATACAGTGAGGCGCTGGAGTTTTGTTTGAACACACAGGTGCTGATAGAGCATACACTTTCCGAGCGGTATGTGATGTTTTGCAACCTGCATCCGAATTTCACACAGCATATGCTTCGCTCCATGTATGGGGTTGCCCCTATTGCGAACGGGTTCTTCGATACCAGCAAACTAATACAGTTTGATAATCCCGCAGAGGTGGATACAAAAAGGGTTCTGCAGAATATTCATAGGGATAGCGGCTATGCCGTCAGCATGTGGCAGTATTTTGCCATCCAGAGCTTGGAGGAAATCCTCTATCTTGAATTGATGGAAATGGTTAAGCGGGGCACCCGGGTCAAGCGCTGCGCCTTATGCGACCGGTATTTTGTTCTGGCAGATAAACGCAGGCGGGATTACTGTGATAGGATTTATGGCGGCAAGCGTACCTGTAAGCAAATCGGGGCAAAGAAGAAATTTAATCAGTCGATAGAGGATGATACCTACTTGCAGGAGTTCCAGCGCATTTACAATCGAATGTATTCACGGTTCTATCGCATGGATGCCTGGGGCACTGAGCGCCAGACAAACAAGCTGACCGAGGAGGGTTTCAAAACATGGACAGAGATGGCGTCCAAGGTGAGACTTGCCTACAAGCAGGGGGAAATTAGCGGAGAAGATTTAATCAAGAAGATTTCGGAAAAAACAAATGAACATGATTAAGCACTGCATAAGGGATCGTGAAGCACGCTGTCCTGTTACGCAGCTTTAAACATTTTTATATTCTTCCGTAAAAGGAAGTATGCTCAAATAGGAATTAACAACACTGGCATCAGGGAGAAAAACGCCCTAACCAGCCTTTTTTGATTTGACGTATTGAGGAGGGATTTCACAACTGTTCCTTTTCCAGCCATTCGCGGTCAAGCTGTTCGGCAAGCCGAAACAGGTCTTGCCGCCTGTGGATACCAAACTTGTTATACAGCTGGTTTGTATACTTTGTGACAGTTTCAGGTTTTACACCCATTTCCTCTGCAATCTCAGAGCGGCGCTGCCCCCGCATGATGCAATCGGCCAGCTGATATTCGCGGCGAGTTAGCGGAGAGAGCGTGTGCTGCAATAAGGTTCTCATACGCAGGGTGTGAGGGGAGTCCTCTCCCTCCGCTCGCTCTGCTTCCGGCTCTGCCTCAATTTTCGATATGTTATCTACCCCACTGACGGTCGCAAGTACGGTGACAGGCTCCGGCACAGCGGCCTCGTCCGTTTCCTCTGCGACAACCCCAATCAAATCTTCCAAGGTGCGGCCACGGAGGCTATATCCTAAATACGGTTCTAACAGCAGATATAGAATCACAAGCGCAACGGCAATGACGAGATACACTACATACAGCAAAGTCAGATTGTTACGCAATGCGTGAAGCAGCACCGTTTGTACCAGTGATGCCGCAAACCCAAGCCCTATGATGCCCGGAGTAATGAACCGGGATGGATACTGCTTTGCCATGACAACGCCGAGATAGGAGGACATACCGCTGATACCGCCCGCACCGAGCAAAGCGCAAGCCGGAAGTGACAGCTCCGGGACATACAATGAAGCAATGGCAAGGAGAAAGCCAAGCGCTCCCACAGCGATCATCACCGACGCACTTTTCAGCGGCATGATGTGAAACCTTTTCCAAAGCACCGCAAGTATTATGCCACAGACAGCGGAGGACAGATAGTATACGGAAATGCCATGCTCCACGCTGTATGCAACGGTGCTGCCAAACAAGGTGATGACGGACGAGAACCCGATCAAGGCAAAAAGCTGAACCATAAATGCTTTTGGCTTGACAAGGCCGTCAGGTTTTTTCGCATATTCCGGCCAAGTGCTTTTCGGCATTTTGCAGAAAAACAGCAAAAGCATCGCAAGGGCAACAATCGTGAAGCCGCGAAATACACCAAAGGGTATAGGCATCACATCATTCTGTAGGATGGCAATCAGGCACCCGGAGGAAATCAGGGAAATGATTACCTCCTTAATCGCAGCTTTCTCTGTAAGCAGATTGACGATGACCGCTATTAAGCTACCGATTAAAAGGACACAGCAAAAGGCTTGTATGTAAAAAAGTATAGCCGCCATATGTGGCGGGAGCGGCAAATAGAACATCAGCGCAGAAAGTAAGGCAATACTGACGCTCAATCTTGCCGCCATAACACTGTGCCGCTGTAAAAAAATCAGAAACAGAATATCTGCAATAAACCCCGCCACAACAAGGGCGGTGATAACGTTGCTGTCGAGAGCAAAGGGGATTGGCGTTTTCGCCCCAATGGAAAGGGTTTTGCAGGAAAACAGCATGACCCCCATCTGCCACGTTGTAAACATAGAAAGGCAAAGGAGCAAAGGCAGCCCCACGCTTATCTGCATATTTTCATTTTCGGCGAGCAGCGGATGGCGATTCATTCTTCCTCCCCCCTTTCAATCATTTTCAATGTCTCTATTATAGTGAGCTTAGTAGGTTCAGTCAACGGAATCCAGGTTTTTTCAAAGAACTTTGCCTTTCATCCATACCTTATGGATATGAAATTTTGAGGAAACCCGCTATTCTGACCTTAGCTTTCGGGTGGGAAAGAGAGGTGAGTACCCTTGAACGGCAAAGAGTTAACGCCCCCCATGCGGCCATCACAGCAAGCGTTTGAGCAGCAAACCCGATATGACTCTGCCACCCAAACCTTTACGGCGCATTGTGCTGTCTGTGGACGGGCGAAAAAACAAAGGGAAACGTGGCTTCGCGGCCGTGACAAAACACTCCTGAAGCTGCGACGGGAGCTTTTGTTTTGCGACAGCTGTGGCAAGTGGGTATGTGAGGACTGCTTTTTAATTGACGATGGAAAAGGCAATGGCATCGGTATTTGTACCGCTTGCGCTTTGGCACAAGGCATAAGCGGACTGACAAGCGCACAAATTTGAGGAGGCGTGGCCGGATATATACAGCGCCCGATCCAGAAAAGGCTGGAGGCAGCAAGGAGAGCCGCCAAAAAAATTAATCAAAACAAGCCATGAGAAAAATGGAGGTATTTATATGAATTGCACAACGTGTGGAAAAGAAGTTGCTGAAACAGTAAAGTTTTGCGATGGATGCGGAACGCCATTGTCATCGAAAGAAGAGAATATGCAAGGGTCGGTACGGTCTGCATCGCCAAATCAGGAGATAAAGGAACATAAAGGCATTTTCATGCTATCCTATGTACTCTTTTTTCTCCCGCTTATTTCCTGTCCGACTTCGAAAATTGGACGCTTTCACGCAAATCAGGGTCTTGTGCTTCTAATCACATCGGTTGCGGGAAATATTGCCGTATCAATCCTTTCATCCCTGCTTACATGGCTGTGGGCAATCACATCGTTCATAGGCTGGGCATGGGGTATTGTTGTTCTGGCACTTATTATCATCGGCATGGTGAATGCCAATAAAGGTGAGCAAAAGCCGCTTCCTGTCATCGGAGGATTTACCATTATTAAATAAAGAAGGAGTAAGAATTATGAGAAGGATTTTATCTTTAATTTTAGCATTTGTACTCATATTAACGCTTGGTGGGTGCGCGGTGAATCCGCCAGCTGAAAAAGATAACAGCGGGAACATCTCGTCTAGTAACTCGTTACCCGACTATTTCCCAAAGGGCTTGGGACTAATTCCGGATTATGCCGAAATCGTCTCCGTGCGTGAGAAGGAAGGCACCAAGGGCGTTGATGTCGTGCTCGCAAGCGATGGTAGCATAAACGGCTTGCGTGACCATTACGAGCAGATTTTTGGAGAAGGGATCGTAAAAATCGAAGACAGGGACGATGGCTACTACATCTCCGCAAAGAAAGAGGGCTCGCTCTATACAATTCTGATTAGCGCAGATACCTATGAGGGGCATTCGCTATATAATGGTAAGATTTGCGTGACAGTATCTATACTAAAGGGGGAGGGTGACTCCGTAGATTCAGAGGGTGACGCACAGAACAGCGACACAGCATCTACCTCCGATAAATGGCCGACCCATGGTGCTGCGGCGAACATCCCTGAACTTGGGGAGTATTCGGAGCTAAAAGCCACCGATATGAATACCCTCGGTTCTGATGAGTTTATAATCGAGTGCAAGACGAGCAAGGAAGACCTCCGCGAGTACGCGGAAAGTGTCATGGAGAAATTCCCTCTCAAGCGTACTAAGATTGATGAAGGTGGACTGTATAGCGTTACGGGGCACGACAATAAAGGCTTGGTGTTTACCGCACAGCACGATTCCAGTACAAATGTAGCAAAAATTCAGATTTATGTGGACTCGTTCTTCGATCCTGAAAACCCAGATGGAACGGACGAAAATGGCGTTCCAAATTGGCTAAATAAACAGTAAGGAACGGTTGTTAACCGACACATTGAACCGGAAGGAGAGTTAATATTATGAAGAAAATCCTAATCTGTCTTTTAACATTCATACTGCTGTTTTCGTTTACCGGATGCGGCGCAAAAGAAAAATTGGGGGAAAAGGTTGCGGAAAAAGCCTTTGAGGAAGTCGGCGGCGGTGACTTGGATATCGATGGGGACAAGGTCACCATCAAGGGAAACAACGGTGAAACAGTGACCTTTGGCGACAGCAAGTGGCCTACATCTGAGCTTGCAAAAAACATTCCCGAATTTAAGGACGGAACAGTGAATGGTGTATTGGAAAGCACTGATTCCATCGTAATCACATTAGAATCGGTTAAGGAAGAGGATGTATCCTCCTATTGGGAAACAATCAAAAAGGGCTTTTCCAAAGATGTATATGAGATGAATTCATCAGGTTTCAGCACATTCAGCGGAAGTAATGATGAAGGCCTTACGGTAAGTCTCGCGTATATGGACGAGATGCTGACCATTACTGTTACCAAAACTCAGCAGTAACATCAGTAAAAACGAGAGGAGAGATGAAAGTGAAACATTTCTATAAAAAGCTATTATCCATACTGCTTGCCGTTTGCCTTTCAATGTCGATTGCCCCTATTTCAGCATTGGCTGAAGGAGTGGATGCTGTCTGCAAAATAGGTGAAACAGAGTATACCGATTTGGATTTGGCACTGGATACGATAGGCGAAGGGGAAAGCAAAATCGTCGAGCTTCTGGCAGATATTTATTATGACAAAGGCATGGTTATTGAAAATAAGAACGTTGAATTTGCTCTGAACGAGTATGACTTAAACATAACCAACACATCAGGAATAGGACTTCAAGTGACTAATGGAACGGTTGAATATACCGGTGTCGGAGAATTCAACGTGACTGGCACAACCGCAGGGGTGTATGTGGATCACAGCAACTCTGCCGTCACGGTTACCAATGCAATGGGCACTGCACAATACGGTGTAAATGCCAGCATGGGCAAAATTACTGTAAACGGATATGTTGTTGGCACGACTGTCGGTGCACAAGCCGTAAACAGTGGTGAAGTTGAGATTAAGGACAATATTAGGGCAGTAAACGCAGACGGTACAGGTGCTTGGGCAATTGGAGGCTCCTCTCAAATCACCATTGATGGGATTATTGATGCCGAAAACTATATCAAGATTAGTTTTGACACAAAAAACAAAAGTGATGGAATTTCCGATGTTGATAAGCCGGGCTATCTGAAATACGGCAGTGCCGGTGACGGAATCGTGTGGGTTCGAAATACAGCCTGTGCAATCGGCACAGAGGAATATGCAACCTTAGACGAAGCTCTTGCTGATGTTCCAACAGGTGGAGAGGAACCAACGGTTATCAACCTACTAAAGAGCATTGACTATAACCAGAGTATTGTCTTGGATAACAAGCAAATAACCTTTGAGCTAAATGGCTTTATACTAAATGTCTATAGCGAGGGTGAGGATCACCCCGCCTTGGATGTGACAAATGGCGGCCGCGTTGTTCTTTCCGGCGAGGGTGAATTGAATGTAAAAGGAAAGAATTGCGGGGTATACGTGTTCTCTGAAACGACTCCTTCGGCCGTTACCGTTACAAGTGCTGAGGCTACAGCGGCTGGTGGCTATGCAGCTTTTGCGGACGGCAGAGCCTCAATCACTGTTTTAGAAGATGTGTATTCAATTGACACTGGTAAAAATGGTTATGGTGCAATCGCCTGTGATACGGCGTACATTCATATAAAAGGCGAAGCAATTGTAACCGGAACAGGTGTTGAGGCTGATGCCGCGACTATTTATGTAGAAAAAAGTATTTCAGCAGGTCAGTTGGGCGCAAAGGTATTAAATGATGGTACTATCACTATTGATGGTGAAATTGTCGCTCCCAACTATATCATGGTTGATGACATACCTAAGACTAAAGTGGATGGAGTTCCCGATACTGAGCCGGGCTACTTATTGTACAGTGGCAGTGACACTGACAGTGCTGTGCGAGTTAAGGCCACTACCTATGCTTTAGCTGTAACCAATGGCGCAGGCGGCGGCAACTACATTGAAGGTGCTATTGTAACCATTACCGCAGATGCTGCACCCGATGGTCAGCGCTTCAAGGAATGGACAGGTGCGGATGAGCTTGAGTTTACCGAAGGCAGCAAAACCACTGCCACGGCAAAGTTCAAGATGCCCGCAAATGCTGTGACATTAACTGCTGCTTATGAAGCTATTCCCGTAAGCATTATCGGCGTGACGGTCTCTCCCGGCTCCGCCAGCGTGCAGAAAGGCACAACGCAGGGCTTCACCGCCACTGTCATCGGTACCGGCGCTTTTGACGATACCGTGGTATGGAGCGTAACAGGTGGTGCAGCCGATACCTCCATCAACAGCTCCGGTGTGCTCACCGTTGCAGAGGATGAAACAGCAGTAACCTTGACTGTCATAGCAACTGCCAATGGCGACAACAGCAAAAAAGATACCGCCACCGTTACTGTTACAGATGCGCCTGTAATCAAGTATGCCCTGACCGTGAATAACGGCTCCGGCACCGGTGAATATGCCGAGGGTGCGAATGTTGTCCTCACTGCAGCCACCCCAGCAGAGGATAAGTTGTTCGACAAGTGGGTCGTCACCTCCGGGGCATTGGATTTGGCTGATGCTACCGCCAACCCAATCACCATTACCATGCCGGCGGAAGCAATTATCATTGCGGCGACTTACAAGGATAAGCCGGCTGATCCTGATCCCACCTACACAGTCACTCTAAATGGTGGTGGCACGGGTGCAACAGGTGTGGGTAATTATACTGAAGGCACGACCGTCAACATCTATGCCGGAAGTCGCAGCAGCTACACCTTTACGGGCTGGACTTCCTCTGACGGCGTGACTTTTGAGAATAAAAATGCCGCAAGCACCCGCTTCACCATGCCTGATAACGCTGTCACCGTAATTGCCAATTGGTGCTACAACGGAGGCGGCGGTAGTGGCAGTGACCCCGGCTCCGGCGGTGGAACGGGCAGTGGTTCCGATAATGGCTCTGGCATCACTGTAACCCCACCTGCATCAGATAGGCCAAACGCACCCATACAGGGCGAAATCAAGGTGGACGGCAAAGTCAGCAATGGAAATGCAACGGTAAACTTTACAGAAAAAGATGTGGCCGATGCCTTTGATAAGACATTTGCCAATGCAAAGAAAAGCGGCAATGAATCTAACGGCATCACCCTTGTGCTGAAAGTAAATACCGGCAATAAAACTATAAACGGCGTTATTTTCAGTTTTCCGAGGGTGGTACAGGAGCTTATCATCAACAAAAAAATTGCAAATATTGTTATCGTAGCAGATAGCCCTGGCATTACCATCAGCACAGATTTAACGGCTTGGAAGGAAATCAACAAGCGAGCAGGAACAGATGTAAACATCACCGCTACCCTTATGGACAATAGTGACCTTACAGGCAGTGCCAAGACTGCTATCGGATCTCGCCCTGTGTTTGACTTTAGGGTAAGCTATGGCAGCGGCAAAGCAGTACAAAGCTTCGGTGCAGGCAGTGTGTCGGTAACGATTCCCTACACCCTCGGCGCAAATGAAAAAGCCGGTAATGTGCAGGCGGTCTATGTGGATGAAAGCGGCAAGGTACAGTGGTTGATCAGCTCAGTCTATGACAGCTTGAACAGGGTACTGCGCTTTAGTACCAACCATTTCTCCACCTACGGCGTTGGCTACAAGCAGGATGCTCCCGCCTTCACCGACATCGGTAGCCATTGGGCAAAGGATGATATTGGGTTTGTAGTAAACCGTAGACTGTTCAGCGGCACTTCCAACACTACCTTCAGTCCCAACACGGCTATGACCAGAGGAATGTTTGTCACCGCCCTTGGCAGACTGGCAAACGCCGATGTGAGCGCTTACGCAAAGAGCAGCTTCAGCGATGTGAAAAGCGACGCCTACTATATGGGCTACATTGAGTGGGCAAGCAAAAACAGCATCGTAACAGGCATTGGTGATGGCAAATTTGCACCAGATCAATCTATCACCCGTGAGCAGTTGTCGGTCATCATGAGCAATTACGCCAAAACTATCGGGTTCACTCTGCCAAAGGTTCATGCAGAAAACGCCTTTACGGACAATGCCAAAATCAGCGCCTACGCCAAGGATGCGGTAAAGCAGATGCAGATGGCAGGTGTTATCAGCGGCAAAAATGGGAATCTCTTTGATCCACATGGCATGGCTACCCGCGCCGAGGTTTCGGCAGTGCTGCGCCGCTTCGTGGAACTGGCGATTTCCAGCGATACCATGCAGGGCTGGACGATGAACGACCCCGGCAAGTGGATGTACTACGAAAACGGTAAGCCTGTCACGGGCAAGAAAAACATCGACGGCTCGACCTATACCTTTGATCAATACGGCGTGACGGCGGATGTGCCAAAAAACTTGAAGTACACCGCCTACACCGTACAAAAGGGCGACAGCTTCTGGCTTATCGCTCACAGGCTGGGCTGCACCATGAGCGAGTTGGAGCGGCTGAACAATAAGGGTAGGTTTGACCTTATCCATCCGGGTGATGTGCTAAGGGTACCGGAGAAATAAATGGATGGTTCCTTTTCCAAAACGCTAAGGTTTTCGGCAACAGGTTAGTAGCAATGGAATTAGCAGGAACGAGATCAGTATATAAATATAGCAAGGGTGGAAGCCGATATCGGTTTCCACCCTTGCTTTTCCGTATTCAGTTTGCTTTTCTTAAATTGTCCCTATGACACTGTGGACTTTCTGCTTTTGCTTTCTTTTGAAAAGCAGAAAGACCATCCCCTTCCTTTACACTTTTATACTCCCTTTGTGTTTTTAGGCCGTGCGATACAAAGAATGTGTATAGTTACCGCCAGCCCAATGCAGGGCAAAAGAACAGCGGCCCAAAGTTTCTGTATAAATGCTATCGATATGCCGAGCATAGTCCAAAGGAACACCAGACTTATCACGACAGTACGTTTTTTTAACCCGTTACGCTCCTTATAGTTCGTAATGTAGTTACTGAAGATACTGTTTTTATGCAACCATGCCGTTAGCCTCGGATTCCCGGAAAAACAGACGGCAGCAAGCAGAACAAATGGAGTCGTTGGCAAAACCGGAATCGCGATACCAACTGCCCCTATGCCCAGAAACAAGAAGCCCAGGATGATAAGCAGCCTGTTTTTTAACATCATGCTTTCAAAGTCGCTTGTATAAGCCCTGCATTATCGAGCTTAGAAAGCTCCTTTACCTTATTAAAATCCAGTCCCATAGCTTCTGTAATGCGTTCGCCGTACTCCGGATCAGCCAGTAAGCAATGCACTGCATGTCGGTACTTTATATTGTCGGTTACCGGTGCGATATCGGCTGCTGTATTTTTAATGAGCAACTCCCGTTTGTCTTCTGTCATCAGCCGGTACAAATCGCCGCCTGCACGGAAATTATCATCTGACGGATCATCCTTGGGATCAAATCTGTACATCGCTCCCTCTAAGTCAAGCGGCGGCTCTGCAACTTCGGGCTGCGGTGTCCAATACCCATCACTGTTAGGCGTATATGCAGGAGTCCGCCCGTGATTGCCGTCTACCCTCATAGCTCCATCGCGGTGGTATTCATTTACGGCGCATTTTGCTTGATTGACCGGTATCAAATGATGATTTACACCCAGTCTGTATCTTTGCGCATCACCGTAGGAAAAAAGCCTGCCTTGTAAAAACCTGTCGGGTGAAAAACCGATCCCCGGGACAACGTGCGCAGGAGTAAAGGCTGCCTGCTCGACCTCTGCAAAAAAGTTTTCAGGGTTACGGTTCAGTTCAAGAACACCTACCTCAATAAGCGGAAATTCCTTATGGCGCCATATCTTTGTTATATCAAACGGATTCTCATAGTGATTCTTTGCCTGGTCTTCAGTCATGATCTGGACAGACATGGTCCATCTGGGATAGTCACCGCACTCAATAGACTCAAATAAATCCCTGCCATGACTTTCGCGATCCATCCCGCAAACCTTTACCGCCTCCTCATCGGTCAAGTTTTTGATCCCCTGCTGTGTGTGGAAATGGAATTTACACCATACGCGCTCATTTTTTTCATTGTAAAAGGAGAAGGTGTGTTCTCCGAAAAAGTGCATATTACGGAAGCTCGCAGGAATACCGCGGTCTGACATGACGATTGTTCGCTGATGGAAGCTCTCGGGAAGCATAGTCCAGAAGTCCCAGTTATTTTGCGCTGAGCGCATTCCGGTTCTTGGGTCACGTTTTACCGCACGGTTCAGGTCAGCAAAGTTATGTACATCCCTGATGAAAAAAGTAGGCGTGTTGTTCCCGACCAAATCCCAGTTTCCTTCTTCGGTATAGAACTTCACGGCTGTACCCCGAATATCGCGCTCAGCATCAGCCGCGCCGCGTTCTCCGGCCACTGTAGAAAAGCGAATAAACACATCCGTCTTTTTTCCCCGCTGTAAGACCTTGGCTTTTGTGTATTTTGAAATATCCCCGGTAACCGTAAATGTTCCGTATGCGCCCCAGCCTTTGGCATGCATGCGTCGTTCCGGAATGACTTCACGGTTAAAATGTGCCATCTTTTCCATAAGCCACACGTCCTGCATAACTACAGGACCGCGGGGACCTGCTGTAATGGAGTTTTCATTGTCGGGAACCGGAGCTCCGACTTCATTTGTCAGTTTTTTTAACTTATCCATGATTACCCTCCTTTGTCAAGGTGATTCGTGTTTTTGCGATTACGTCCTGATTCACAGGACCACGGTGTTTCTTTAGAAAATATTTACCCCAATTTTATAAAATGAAACTCTTTTATTGATGTACTGCAACAAATAAGAAGGAGATGGATTTTACTCTGACTCCTAGGAAAAACGTATTTTCTAAAAAGGTAGACTGATAGGTTTTTTCTCATTATTTCACTACATCATAGGAGCAGCCCTCAAAGCTTAAATCAAAACAGCATATACTTTTATAAAGACAAAATCTGCAAGCTGTCTCATCTTTAACTTTTTTAGGTTTGATATCAATGTGACCTTCTGACAGCTCAATGCATAATTCCCTCACTTTACTGCTGACCGAATTGATCAGCTCCGAAAAATCCCCTTCCGATAAAATTTTCTTGTCGGTGGTCCCAACATAACCTTCTTTTGTATTCTTGACAGGAAGTATGTCAGAGTACCCTGAAAACTCTCCAGCAATGCTTTCAATAATGCCTTGATCGTCAATAACAACACCATCCAGTTTAAAGCTCTTCTTGCGCTCCGTCTTTACTCTTTCTAAATATTCTTCTTCCGGTATCCTCGTGACATCTATTAGAGGTTCGGCGATTTCAAAGTAAAATACTCCGGCCGGCTTGTAAAGGTTATCTTTATACTTTTCAGGTGAACCTGCTCCCAAAGCTGCGCTCAAATAGAGCATCAGCTGCAGCTTCCAGCCGCACTTTGCCTCATCTGTATCAAACTTTTCTTTCCCCGACTTATAGTCAATAATCTTGATATAACGACTGTCCGGATCTTTTATGTCTTTAAGAACATCTACTCTGTCAATCTTTCCTTCTATATATACCGTCTGTTCTCCAAGCTTGACCTCTATTGGCGGAAACTGTTTCCCGGATGCTTTTCCAAATTCGCTTTCAAAGAAAATATTCTGGATCTGTCCGCTCTTAACATGCTCTATTAAAGCCCATGCAGCCTCACCGCTTACTTTTTTCATACGCTGTCCCCTGTATAATTCCTCTTCACCCTGTATTAGCACTCCGTCTCTGTACTCCATGGCTGCTTCCTCTATAAAGTCATCTATCATCTGCTGGCATTGTTCTTTGGTAATTTTCATCCATGGGGACTCCGGATCTGTAATTTCCATTCCGGGTATAGACAATGCTTCGGATAGTTTCATGAAACATTGATGATAGACATCTCCTATCTCTCTGCCGCCAATTTCAAAAATTCTTCTCTCGTCCGGTCTTAATCCGTAATTGATAAAGTGGGAAAAAGGACATCGCGAGAACCGTTCCAGACGGGAAGGGCTTAGCGAAAGCATGAGCGATGGGTCTCTTTTGTATAGCTTCCAAACCAAGTCTTTATTCATTTTTTCCTGTTTATTATCAAAGAAAAGCCCTTCCTTTACCGCTTTGATGGGCTGTGACGAATGATTATTCAGGTACCATTTATATACTGCCCCCCATTTCTCGTCAAGGGGATTTCCGTCCATGGCATTCCGAAAAGCTTCCGTCATATGCTTCAATGTGCTTCCGGGCGTCTCAATTAGAAACAGCGGATCTCCGGCATTCAAAATATCTTTCAAGACCTTTAAGTCCGGGAAAATCTTTCTGATTTTATCAAACAAAATAGATTGCTTACTTTCCCTGCCTTCGAGATCTGATGTGGAATAGCTCATCCAAAGGCATAAGGTCGGCTTAGAAAGAGTTTTATAAATTGCCAGCTTTTCCTCTTTGGTACGCAGATCATCGATCTTGCAGATTTCTATGCCTTTGTTATACAGTGCAGTTTTTTCATCCTCATTGAGCAGACTTTCAGACTCTGAAGCTGTAGGAAGCAGTCCGTCATTCGCTCCGATTATAATCAAAGCCTTTATCTTCCCCGTTCTGGTTCTTTGCATGGTGCCAACAAGAATCTGATCTGCGGCAGGCGGCAAAAGACCGATTTCCACAGCTTCTAAACCTGATTTCAGTATGATTCCGTACTCTTCCGGCGATATCTTTTCTTCTCCTATCAATTCCACAAGCTGGTCAAAAATTGCGATCATGACGCCCCAAATCTGAGCCGCCTCCTCTGCATATTCCAATTGCCCTTCCTTGACAAGATATTCAATCAGATCTTCTATTCTCTCAGGCAGCTGTGCTTTATCTTTCAAGAAATCATATATTGCGGCAGTCTTTTCCCTGACATTTTCAGCCTGCTTAAATTCCTTTTCAAAAACGGTAAGATAATCATAAACACGCTTTCTGATCTCATTTATCCTAAATAAAGCATCTTCCCCTTCAGCTTTTATACCATAGGTGAAATCCTTCTTCCAACGGTTTCCTTTGATCCGATATTTTACGGCATAGTTTTCTAAATCCTCGCATTCATCAGGACTGATTGGTGTAAGGTTTGTTTTCAACATCCTGAAAATGTCTTCATAACGCCAGCCCTTTGCCGTAATATCCAGAAGCGACGCAATGAATTCCACAGATGGATGGTGAAGGATATCTCGTTTTTTATCCAGAAACGCTGTAATGCCATAATCGGCAAATACTCTTTTTATAATGGAAGCCCTCGTTTCCATATCATTACAAACTACGAGAATATCTCGGTAACGCAACCCCTCATCTCTGATCAATTGGATTATTTTTGCGGCAGCCGTTTCCGCTTCTGAATAAAAATTTGCCGCCTGACACAGCATTATCGCGTTTCGGGCTGTGCCCTGACGATAAGGCTGAGCGAAAATTTCATGTTCTAAATGAGCTAAAGCTTCCGCTTTTTCTTCCAACTTTCCGCAATGTTTAGATTCACATTTTTCTGATCTTTTTGCAGTATATGTAATGCAACTTTTATCGACATATTTTTCCTCATATTTGATACCATTTCTTTCTGAGATAGATTTCAATTTTTTCATCAGGCTTCTGGTCAGATCAAACAAGTCATGATCCCTGCTCTCAGACGGTTTTCCCACATTCTGCAATTCGTATGTATGATCAGCTGTTAATATTATGTTAACGTCTTTTGCCGTCAGCATAAGCTGTTCAACGATATCCAAGGTTTTTGGAGTAAGATAATCAAATCCGCTGATCCAGATCACTGCGTTTTGAATAACTCTGGAGTGTCTGATTTTTTCAGTAAAGAGATTCAGGTGATCCTCCGTATCAAGATATTTCCCCGCAATAAGGTCCTCATATTTTTCATATATTTTATGTATATCCTTTAATTTTCTGTTTAGTATGGGATTCTCCCCTGTTTCGTCTAATATCCTGCGAAGATCCTCCGGATAAGTGTTGAACTGTTTCATTTCGGAGATCAGATTATTGGTCATCTCAATAAAGGATGATTTCTGATTCATCCCACTAAAAACCTCTAGGTGATCGTCTTCCTCTGTCAGTATCTTTGCAAGCAGCATATGTCTTCCATATTTGTCAACGGTTGTCCGATTCGTGCCTCCTGTCTCTGACAAAACCTTAAAACCAAGCCGGGATTGACTCATCACCTCAAAATCTATCAGCCCGTCCGTACCCAGATAGTCAAATGCATTCCTTTCCGCCTGCAAGGTGAATTGATCCGGTACCAGAAGCAGAATTTTTTGATGCTCATTTTCGCTGGCTTGATTCAGTACCTCACCAACTCTCTCGTATAAAAATTTATCCTTATCAATATTTTCCCGCGCGTAAAATAGATGCAGCATAGCTTCCTCTTAACCAAAAATTTAATTCAATACTCTCCTGCCTGACAGCAACACTATTTTGATCCAAAAAATTAATCCTGATATCATTATAACATTTTGTAACGCTTAAGCAGAAAAATTTTGACTGTAGAAATTTTCTTTGACTCGTTATAAATCAGACAGCATAAAAAACAGCATCAATGTAAATTACTTTCAAATTTTGACCTGTTATGATATCATTAATATGATATTTTATATGGAAGCTTCACAAATATTTAAATATATGATGATCCGACTAAATTGAGGTATTACATGAAAGTTGAAAAAGAACAGATTTACGAACTGCAGTCCACTGTATCTTATCTGAACCAATACAATCAATTGAAACCTTATGCTTATCAGGTCCTTTTTGAGCAGATGGCTGAGCGTCACCTGTTTAACCTGGATCTGAATGTAGACGCCACCATGAAATATGGTCTGGCGTGGACACTTATTTCCATGACGGTCGAAGTAGAAACTCCGATAGAAAAAGGGATGAACCTATATGGCAGCACTTGGTATTCACAGCATCGCGGACCCTACTACCGGCGTGAGCTTTTATTCAAGGATCCGCATGGAAATGTAATGTTCCAAGGGACCACACATTCCGTTTTGCTGGATATTGAGAAGCGTTCGGTGTTTCGAAAAAAAGAGGTTCCTTTCCCCATGCATGAACCTACGGAGCTCTTCCTTATTGAATCTTCTCCCAACTTTAAAATGAAGGAGTCTTTTGAACTGGTTTCTGATCAGATTGTTCAGCCCAGCTTTATCGATTGTCTCGGTCATGTAAATAATTGCCGATACGGCGAATTTGTCTATGATACCTTTACTGATGAGGAGCAGAAAATGCTTAGTTCATTAAAAAGAATGGACATTAACTTTTTATCTGAGCTGCGTCCTGATGATCGCTTTACAATGAGAAAGGCTGTCAGGGAAAACTGTCTTTTCTTTCAGGGCTATAACAATACAAAAGACGATGTATCTTTCAACATCGTCATGATCTTTGATAAGTAACCTAACATCAGTCGTTTATTTTCTACCTTCCAGTATATCCAGCAAGTCATCCGGCTGTTTTATGATATAATCCGGTGAATTTTTACCGGACTTTTCCTCTTCGTTTACGGTAAGAGCCCAGCTTACAAGTGCAGACTTTACTCCTGCGTTCTTTGCGCTAAGAATATCAAACATGCTGTCACCTATCATAATGGATTCTTCCGGTCTTGATCTTAGTCGTTCCAATGCGACATTTACAGGTTCAGGGTCTGGTTTAAAATTCCTGCAGTCATCAAAGGTAACTATCGAATCAAAATATTGCTCCATTCCATATTTATTCATTATGATTTTTGTAGAAGACAATAGGCGTGAAGTTACCAGACCCACTTTATGGCTTCTGTTCTTTAAATCTTTTAATAGCTCCAACATACCCGGAAAAACATCGATCAAGTCCGCAAGGTTCTCATAATGGTAGTCTCTGTATACAGCAGTTGCTTCCTCCAAAGGGATATTCGGCAGAAACTTTTCCATCGTTATATATAACGGTTCTCCAAAGGTGCTATATATTTCTTCTTCTGGTCTTTCCCTCCCCTCGAACGTCCGAAAAGTGTGTTGCCAGGATTGAAGGATCACTTTATGTGTATCCACAATAGTACCATCAAAATCAAACATTACTGTATTTATTTTTGCCATTTGTTTTTCTCTCCTTTTCATATTCCTTTTTACATATGATATCGAAAAACTATCTGCCGAACTTCATCGTCAGGGCAATTTTTTGCTTGTCATAATCTATACTTAGGATTTTAACCTTTACTGTATCCCCCACGCTGACCACATCTCCCGGATGCTTGATATATTTATCGCTGATCTGTGATATATGGACTAACCCGTCATTTTTAACACCGATATCTACAAAAGCCCCGAAGTCAACCACGTTTCTTACAGTTCCCATCAGTTCCATATCCACTTTCAGGTCTTCAAAATCAAGAATGTCGTTTCGGAATATTACCGCCGGCGCATCCTCACGAGGATCTCTGGCAGGCTTTTTTATTTCATCGATTATGTCTGTTAGTGTCATAACGCCGATTCCGATGTCATCCGCCATTTTTTCTATGCTTATCTTAAGATTAACCGTTTCGGTTGTCTCATCGTTTAGAAGCACCGCCAATGCTGCCAGCCCGCTGCCGCTTGTCTTTGCCCGTTTTTTCTTAACCGGATATAGCTTCTGAATCTTTTCTTCAATCTGTTTCCCGCTATCCTTTCCTATTTCATTCTTGTCGATTTCCAACTTTTCAAGCATACGTTCTACGGCCAGATAGGATTCCGGATGTACAGATGTGCTGTCCAGAGGATTATTACCTTCACTGATTCGCATAAATCCCGCGCATTGATTAAAGGTCTTTTCACCCAGCTTTGCAACCTTTTTCAGCTCTTTTCTATCCTTGAACCTGCCGTTTTCCTCCCGATATGCCACAATGTTTTTCGCTATTCCGGCATTGATTCCTGCTATGTATGAAAGCAGTGACGGGGATGCAGTGTTTAGGTCGACGCCTACTCTGTTTACACAGCCTTCAACTACATTGGTCAGCGCACCGTCCAGAAGTCCTTGATTAATATCATGCTGATACTGTCCAACGCCTATATGCTTTGGGGAAATTTTTACAAGCTCTGCAAGCGGGTCCTGAAGCCTTCTGCCGATTGACATTGCTCCCCTTGTGGTCACGTCCAGGTCGGGATATTCTTCCGTGGCAACCTTTGAAGCTGAATATACAGAGGCGCCCGCTTCATTGACTATTGTATAGCTCACATCCAGATTGTTTTTCTTTATGAAATTGGAAATGACTGCTTCCGTTTCTCTGGAGCCGGTTCCATTGCCGATAACGATCACATTAGAACGATATTTATCTATGATTTTCAGTAATGTCTTTTCCGTCCCCGCTATATCTTCTTTTGGCTTGGTTGGGTAAATAGTCGTATATGCCAAGAGCTTGCCGGTTTCATTTAGCACCGCAACCTTGCAGCCGGTTCGATAACCCGGATCAATACTTATTACCCTTGCATTTTTAACAGGCGAAGCCATCAGCAGCTTTTCCGTATTCTTTGCAAATACCTTGACAGCTTCCTTTTCTGCACGTTCAGTCAGCATCTTCCTCATGTCCCTTTCAATGGAAGGTGCCATCAGACGCTTATATGAATCTTCCATTACATCAATCAGAAGGTCTTTAAAAATTGACTTTTCATTCGTTATGACGAAATCGTGCATATCCTTGAGGATTTCTTCCACAGGCGCTATGACTTTAACCTTAAGCTTCTTTTCTTTTTCTCCTCTATTAATTGCAAGAACTCTATGGTCCGGAATTTTGCTGATTCCCTCCGAAAATTCGTAATACATGTCATATATGGTGCTTTCAGATGGTTCTGCTGCTTCCGATGAGATTTGACCGGCTCTTTGTGTTCTTTCTCTAACGATTGCAGTCAGTTCAGGATCATCGGAAATCATTTCTGCTATTATATCCATAGCTCCCTTGATTGCCTGATCTATATCCTCAACTCCATGTTCCGGCGAAATAAATGGCTCGGCTAATTCTTGAATTGTGCCGGTTTCCAATTCCTGAGCGTGAAAAAGCAAAGCCAAAGGTTCCAGTCCTTTTTCCTTTGCTTTTGATGCACGCGTGGATTTTTTTTGTTTATATGGCTTGTAAAGGTCTTCAACTCGCTGAAGCACTTCCGCTTTCAGTATCTCTTCCTTCAGTTCCGCAGTTAGCTTGCCCTGTTCCTCAATCAAGCGAATGATTTCTTCTTTTCGCTGTTCCAGATTGCGAAGATAAGCCAACCGTTCTTCCAGTTCTCTGAGCGTCACATCGTCCAGTGCTCCCGTTACCTCTTTCCTGTATCGTGCTATGAAAGGGATCGTGTTGCCGTCATCAATCAGCTGCACCGTATTTTCGACTTGAGAAGGTTTTAATTTTAATTCCTGTGTTAATTTTTCAATAATGTTCATGGAAAAGTGGCTCCTTACTAATATCTTTATTATACTTCTGTTTTTTATTTGATTACGCTTCTTTCATCTTAAGCTTTTCGTTAATAAAGTAGTCAATATCCCCATCCATTACTGCATAGACATTACCGTTCTCTGCATTGGTCCGGTGATCTTTCACCAGCGTATAGGGGTGGAATACATAAGATCGTATTTGACTGCCCCATGTGATCTGGCTGTAATCTCCCTTTAATTCATCTAAATTTGCCTTTTGCTCCTCTTTAGCCAGTTCCATCAGCTTTGCCGCAAGCACCTTCATGGCAGTTTCCTTAT
This sequence comes from Eubacteriales bacterium, assembly GCA_028706405.1. Taxonomy (GTDB): domain Bacteria; phylum Bacillota; class Clostridia; order Peptostreptococcales; family Anaerovoracaceae; genus Anoxybacterium. Next base: position 87,673 of record JAQWBM010000002.1, on the reverse strand, counting down.
TTTGATGCTGCGATCTCTCGTTTTGGCAGGATACTACGATGTTGGTCGGAATATGTGTGATCCTGATTGCTGAATCTGTCTTATTTACATGCTGCCCTCCTGCTCCGCTGGAGCGGAAGGTGTCGATCCTCAAATCATCCGGTGAGATGTCAATGTTGATGTTTTCATCCATCTCCGGAATAACATCCAGTGACGCAAAGGAGGTGTGTCTTCTGCCCGAGGAGTCATATGGTGATATCCTCACTATGCGATGCACTCCCTTTTCATTTTTGAGATATCCGTAGGCATTTTCCCCTTCAATCAGCAGGGTAGCGCTTTTAATACCGCCCTCATCAGAATCCTGATAGTCAAGTATTTTTGCCTTGTATTTTTTTGACTCTGCCCATCTGGTGTACATCCGAAGCAACATCTCGGCCCAATCCTGCGCATCCGTTCCGCCGGAGCCCGCATGAATGGAAATGATCGCATTATTGCCGTCGTACTCCTCGTTGAGAAGGGTTTTTATCCGAAGCTCATCGAACTTGTTAATATAGTCATCATAGGCATTCTGTATTTCAGGCACCATAGAAAGCGCTTCCTCTTCCTGCGCAAGATCGATCAGTACACTGATATCTTCAAAATCCTTTTCCAGCTCTTTATATTCATTGATCTTTATCTCGATGCTTTTTTTCTCTTTCAACAGCTTCTGTGCTTTTACATGGTCATCCCAAAAGTCAGCTTCTTCCGCTGTCGCATTTATTACATTCAGTCTTTCCGTCAATCCTGAGACGTCAAAGAGAGTCACCCAATTCTTTTAGATTTGCCGCCCTGTCGGTCAGCTCATACTTGATCTGGTCAAGTTCAACCATTTTATCAACTCCTTATTTTTTTTATCTATTCCTACTCTTCCAAGTATAAAAAATCACCCAAATGGCGCCGCAACAGAATCTGTCCATCGATAACGGCAAGCCGGGGTATTTCTCACCGGAAAGCGTCCGAACCTAAAAATTTACCATTTGCGGTCCCGATGTACTTTTAAGGGGAGCGGCATGATGCAAAAGCGTGAACGGAATTTTTTTTACATCATACCGCTCCCGTCAGCCTCTATTCGGCAGCATTTGCCCCGCAGCATTTTTTATACTTCTTACCGCTCCCGCACGGACACGGCTCATTTCTCCCCACAGTAACACCTTTCCTTACTGTCTCTTGCTTTCTTTCCCTTTCAGGTACCTTGACGGCACTTGGCGCTCCTTCAGAATGCACATTTTCTCTTGGGCTTGCGGCGCCTCCAAATTCATCCTTCCTTCCTTCACCGGTTCCCAATATCTGCTTTCTCTTGGTATCCGTTTGAATGGTTACATTGAAGCTGAATTTTACAGTATCCTCCTTGATATTTTTTATCATCAGATCAAACATTTCAAAGCCTTCATTGGCATATGCCCGGGCAGGGTCCTGCTGACCCAGAGCGCGGAGACCTATACCATGCCTCAATTGGTCCATTGCGTCTATATGATCCATCCATTTGTTATCAACAACACGGATCAGTATCATTCTTTCCAGCTCACGCATTCTATCTAAGCCTATCTCTTCTTCCTTCGCGCGATAAGCTTCTTCAAAAATTTCCATGACATCTTCTTTCAGAGCATTTTTGTTCAAACGCTTAATATCCTCTTCCGTATAGCTGAAACCCTTGAATGTGCTGCATATCTTTAAAAGTGAATTCTCAAGACTCTCCAGATCCCATTCCTCAGCATACTTCGAGGCAGCTGTAGTAAAATCCAGGTTTTCATCTACCAGCTCCTCTACCATGGACATGATGTGTCCCTTTAAGTCCTCTCCAAAAAGAACTCTTCTCCGTTCACCATAGATAATCTGCCTTTGTTTATTCATGACATCGTCATATTGGAGTACATATTTTCTGACTGAAAAATTTCTTCCTTCTACTCGTTTTTGAGCATTTTCAATAGATTTGGTCAGCATTCCCGCTTCAATAGGCTCGTCATCGTTCATTCCAAGCTTGCCGACAATCCCCTGGATTTTTTCACCTCCAAAGAGGCGCATCAATTCATCCTCAAGGGATATAAAAAATTGGGTGCGGCCCGGGTCTCCCTGACGTCCGGATCGTCCGCGCAGCTGATTGTCTATTCTTCGCGACTCATGCCTCTCAGTACCTATTATACATAACCCGCCAATTTCTTTGACCTTCTTCTGCTCATCGGCTCTTTCCTTTTTAAACTGACTGTGAAGCTCATTATAAATTTTTCTTGCTTCAATCAATTCTGGATCTTCTACGGGTACAAAGCTGGATGCATAAGAAATGGCATCCTCTTCATAGCCTCTTCTTCTCATTTCCCGTTTGGCTTCGAAATCAGGGTTGCCTCCCAAAATAATATCCGTACCGCGGCCTGCCATATTAGTGGCAATCGTAACAGCGCCGAGCCTTCCTGCCTCAGCGACTATTTCTGCTTCCTTTTCATGCTGTTTTGCATTAAGTACATTATGTTTTATTCCTCGTCGGTTTAAATTGTTGCTGATTCGCTCGGAACGTTCTATTGATATGGTTCCCACCAGGATCGGCTGGCCTGTCTTATGCAATTCTTCAATCTGGTTCGCAATAGCATTGAACTTCGCTGCCTCTGTTCCATAGATACAATCTTGCATGTCACTTCTTATAATCGGTCGGTTGGTAGGAATTTCAACAACATCCATGTTATAAATATCTCTGAATTCCTGTTCCTCAGTTCGAGCCGTTCCGGTCATACCAGCCAGCTTTTGATACATTCTAAAATAATTCTGCAATGTAATGGTCGCAAGAGTTTTAGATTCCTGTCTTATCTGTATGTTTTCTTTTGCTTCAATAGCCTGATGAAGCCCGTCACTGTATCTTCGGCCAAACATCAGGCGCCCGGTAAACTCATCAACAATAACGACTTCATTGTCTTTAACGATATAATCCACATCACTTTTCATCAGATTTCTGGCTTTCAGCGCTTGCTGCACGTGATGATTTATTTCCATGTTTTCGGGGTCCGAAAAGTTCTCGATTTTAAAGAATTCTTCACACTTTGTAACACCATCTTCTGTAAGGGATACCGTTTTGTCCTTTTCATCCATTGTGAAATCTTCTTCTATTTTGAATTTACTGACAAACTTGTCGGCAATATTATATAAATTTGTTGATTTTTCCCCTTGTCCGGAAATGATCAAAGGTGTTCTCGCTTCATCTATCAGAATGCTGTCTACTTCGTCCACAATTGCAAAATTTAATTCCCTCTGAGTCATTTCCTCTTTGTAGATCACCATATTATCACGAAGATAGTCAAATCCGAATTCGTTATTTGTTCCATAAGTAATATCTGCCTGATAGGCTGCTTTTCTCTCTTCGTTAGTAATACCGTGAACAACACAGCCTATCGTAAGACCCAGGAAAGTATATAACTTTCCCATCCATTCCATATCACGCCTGGCCAGATAATCATTAACGGTAACTACATGAACGCCCTTCCCCTCAAGCGCATTTAAATACACCGGCAAGGTTGCAACAAGCGTTTTTCCTTCTCCTGTTTTCATTTCCGCAATACGGCCTTGATGTAAGACGACTCCGCCTATGAGTTGAACCCTGAAATGTTTCATTTGCAGGCTCCTCCAGGACGCTTCGCGGCATACAGCAAATGCTTCCGGCAGAATGTCATCAAGTGTTTCTCCGGCTGCAAGCCTTTCTTTGAATTCCGCAGTTTTAGCCTTAAGCTTATCATCGCTCAGTCCCTGCATCTTATTGTCAAAGGCTTCTACTTTATCTACAATCTTTTCAACCTTTTTTACCTCTTTTACATTTAAATCCCCGAAAATTCTTTCCATTAATCCCATTTTATATGGTCCCTTCTTTTTAAAATTCTGTCCTCGCTTCAGTTACGTTGACAGCATTGCTGCCGCATAATTTCAGAAATATATTATAGCATACATGATATAAAAAATCAAAAATCTGTAATTTCACAGCCAGTAAATCAAGGTACGTTCTTTCTTATTCCTTCATATCGATTTTTTGTCTTTCAGGCGATATTTTCCTGCATAATAAAAAAACCTGCTGGTCAAACCCTTCAAGAAGGCGTCACAGCAGGTCTTTAATTCCTGTTCTTCTTTAATTTTCGACAAAAACTCTATAGATTGCTTCTATTGCAGTCTCAAAATCCTTATTTTCAACGCCAATAATAATATTCATCTCACTTGATCCCTGATCGATCATTCGAATATTTACTCCCGCCTCAAATAATGCAGTAAAAAGCTTAGCTGATACACCGAGGCGTTTCGCCATACCCTTTCCGACAGTTGCAATCAAGGCCATTTTCTTAAATATATCGATAGTTTCAGGCTGAAGCGTTCTTTGAATTTCTTCCACTATGTCGTCCAGCTTGCCATTTAAATATTTATCGGATACGACGATGGATATGGTGTCAATCCCACTTGGCATATGCTCAAGCGGTACATCATAACTGTCCAGGATCCCCAAAAGACGTCTGACAAATCCACTGTCGTCGTTCATCATGCTCTTATAAATACCGATAACGGTAAAATCTTTATGGCCGGCTATTCCGGCTATGATGGTATCTTCCTTCGGAGTCGCTTCAGCGGTAATCGTTGTTCCCGGATCCTTTGGTTCGTTAGTATTCCTGATGTTTATTGGAATGCCAACTGCCCTCACCGGGTAAACTGCATCCTCATGAAGCACTGAAGCCCCCATATATGACAACTCTCGAAGCTCTTTATATGATATTGAGCTTATTGGCTTTGCATCCTTAACGATCCTTGGATCGGCCATAAGGAATCCGGATACATCCGTCCAATTTTCATAAACATCCGCCTTCACCGCACTTGCCACTAAGGAACCTGTTATATCCGAGCCGCCTCTGGAAAAGGTTTTCGTTCTCCCATCGGGATAAGTACCATAGAATCCGGGAATAACTGCTTTTTCATGCTTTAAAAGCTCCTGACCCAACGCTTTATCCGTTTCTTCGTTCAGGAATTTTCCCCTTTCATCAAACTGAATAAGACCTGCGGCATCGACAAAATCATACCCAAGATATGCCGCCGTGATCATGGCGCTTAAATATTCTCCCCTGCTGGCAATGTAGTCCTCCGAAGCTCCGGCTTTTAAATTTTGATTGATTACTTCAAATTCTTGCTGCAGATTTACATCAATGTGCAGATTGTACTCAATTGCTACAAATCGGTCATATATCACCTGAAAAATCTGATCATAGGGTACATTATGATCAATATGTGCTTTGCATAAATATAGAAGATCTGTTACTTTATTATCTTCGCTAAATCGTTTTCCCGGTGCGGATACGACAATATATCTTCTGTCGGGGTCATATTCCACGATTTCCTTTACCTTTGCCAATTGAATCGCATCAGAAACCGATGACCCGCCAAATTTTGCTACCTTAATTCCCATTTTTCTTAATTCCTTGTATTATAGATTAGGGTCATATTTATAGTCCCTCCCTAAAGACTGTATGATTTAAATTAAACGTCTTTTCTCAACAGTTCCGCCTTGTCTGTTTTTTCCCATGGAACATCAACATCAGTTCTTCCAAAATGGCCATAAGCCGCAAGCTTTCGATAAATCGGCTTTCTTAAATCAAGATTGTTGATAATCGCTGCAGGCCGCAGGTCAAAATGTTTATTTACTAATTCGATGATCCTTTCATCAGGAACTTTACCTGTGCCGAAGGTATCAACCAGAATGGATACAGGTTTCGCAATGCCAATCGCGTAAGCAATCCCTATCTCACACCTCTCGGCCAGCCCTGCAGCAACGATATTTTTCGCGGCATATCTGGCTGCATATGACGCGGAACGGTCTACCTTTGTAGGATCTTTCCCCGAGAAGGCGCCTCCGCCATGCTTTGAATATCCGCCGTAGGTATCCACAATTATTTTTCTTCCGGTCAAGCCCGAATCGCCATGCGGTCCTCCTGTTACGAATCGTCCCGTTGGATTCACATAATACTTTGTATTGGCATCTAAAAGCTGATCCGGGATAATCGGGTTTATTACATATTTTATGATATCCTTTTTTATCTGTTCCTGGGTAACGTTATCGTCATGCTGGGCGGAAACCACCACAGTATCGATTCTGACCACCTTATTATCGTCATATTCAACCGTTACCTGTGTTTTTCCGTCCGGTCTGAGATATGTTAATTTACCTGATTTTCTCACATCGCTGAGCTGCTTTGCAAGCTTATGCGCCAAAGAAACAGGCATTGGCATCAGCTCAGGCGTTTCATCACATGCAAAGCCAAACATCATACCCTGATCCCCTGCTCCTATGGTATCATACTGGTCTTTTACGGATCCTTCCTTATGCTCCAGAGCCTCATCGACGCCCATAGCAATATCACTGGATTGTTCATCGATGGCTGTCATAACCGCACAGGTATTCCCATCATAGCCATATTCACTCTTTGTATAGCCTATATCACAAATAACCTTTCTGATCAGGTGCGGTATGTCAACGTAGCAATTCGTTGTGATTTCGCCTACAACCATTGCAAGACCAGTCGTAACCATTGTTTCAGCAGCGACTCTTCCCATAGGATCTTGTTCAATGATCGCATCCAAAATTGCATCTGATATCTGGTCGCAGACCTTGTCCGGATGTCCCTCTGTTACTGACTCTGATGTAAACAATCTTTTCATTTAAATTCCCTCCTCATCTATGATACAAAAAATACCTCTCCTATTAACTCGCCCAATTTGCAATACAAATTGTAGTCGAATTTATGCACAAAAATCACAAATCTCTGATTTGTAGATTTCACTGCCAAATGAAGAGGGTCTTGTCTTAATACATCCTATCCTCATCTTTCAGAATATTGTTCCATTCCGTAGGATTTAGCACCTTTTTATCTAATTATCACCAGATACGCAGGTTGCTGGGCTTCACCGGGCCTATTCCCTCAGCCACTCTTGATAAGGTAATATTCAGTTTCGCAATGGAATTATTATATATCTTGATTTTTTAAATGTCAATGGGTATACTTACTCTATCAGGGTTTTTTTGGGAGGATAGTTTAATTGGCAGAACGAAATTTTAAAGTCATCAAGGGAGGCGCGGCTGCCGCGGTCAGCAACAACCGTAGAAAGTTCATATCTGCGTTCGTAACGGATACCAGGCTTATGGGCGTTGTCGGCATGTATATTCACTGGGAGCTATATAATAACGAATTTTTTACGGACTTTCATCAATTTTTTTATTTTGATGCAGAGGAATACGGGTTTGAAACCTATAAAAGCCTTTTTGGTGATGATTCTGAAGCGCTCATCATTATGGAACAGAATCTAATCGGAGGATTGGGCGGCAACAAGGTTAATATCAGCGAGAGGGAAGCTATATTTCTGATCCAGAAATATGTCGATATGAATGACAGACTGTCCATCCCGCTTCCGGAGGCTCATAATGAATACAAATTTTTGCTTGAGAATCCCATTACGTTATCTGACGAAGAATCTGATGCATTGGTCGAAAAATTATGTACTCCTATTCAGTCAGAGTATCAGCTTATCAACTATTATCTCATGCGCGTTTTCGGGAGAGATCTGGAGGCTTCCGCATATTTATCTGCCGAAAATATACCCTTGGATGATATCTACGAGAAAAGTGAGGCAACATTATGCAAAAACACCATTGAAGACTATTATGATAAGGGTGAATTCTCATATCTCTGCGAGTCTCTGATTGAATTCGACGGAAAATACAAGCTGGTGCTTACTGAAATCTATTTAGCTGAAGGAAAAGTTACTAATATAAGGAAGCGTTCATCATTTTTTGTTACTGCGGCAGAAGCTGCAATGATGCTTAATCATCCTGAATTTATTACCGTATATGAAATTCTTACTGAGCCTGAAGATTTCTACAGGCAATTTGCTGATATTTGCGGCAGCAGTATGCAGATGCTGCATGACAACGGCAGGCTTTATATGGAATTCAATAAAAGTAATAATCATGTCAATCGAAAGGTTTTCAGGCTGAATGAAGATATTCACGGACTTTATTATGCTACAGACTACGGTCAACTGATCATTGCTGCATATAGCCTGAAAGATATCCATGATATTGAAAAAACTCTAGCCAAGAATGACGTAGGCACCTGCATCATCGCAACAGCAAAATATGAATTTAAGGAACCTATTCTTTATGAATTTATTCAAAGTGATTTTGATGACTTTACTGACTTTCTGGATTTTTTGAACACATGATTCGTGAATAGCATTTTTGATTTAATACCAGCATTTTCAGGGTCTGTTGATATTTCGACAGGCTCAATTTATAACGAGGTAAAGATATCCTCCTGCCTTGTTAGCCTGTTTTAATTGGGTCATAAGCCCGTTATAATTGTATGGATTGTAGTCGATTGAAAGGAAAATGATTATGGGTGCATTAAATGGTTATAAGATTCTTGATTTTAGTACTTTGCTCCCCGGACCGTATGCAACAATGACTCTCGCGGACATGGGCGCCGAAGTTCTGAAAGTCAGCGGAAAAGACAAATATGATTTAGTGGTTCATTGGCCTCCTATTATAAAAGACGCAGAAGTTACAAGCGCTCAAGCCTGGTTGGGCCGCAACAAAAAAACCATTTATCTTAACATAAAAAAGCCCTCTGCGGCAGAGGCGGTCAAAAGGCTTATCATGGAGTACGACATTGTTGTTGAGCAGTTTAGGCCCGGCGTTATGTCAAAGCTCGGAATAGGCTACGAACAGCTTAAAGAGATAAACACTAAAATCATTTACTGTGCAATTACGGGTTATGGTCAGACAGGGCCTTTTGCTTTCAAGGCAGGACACGACATTAACTATCTTTCAAGGGCGGGTATTTCATGTGCTGCCGGAAGAAAGGACGGAGGGCCAAGCCTATACAACTTTCAGATCGCTGATGTTGCAGGCGGTTCAATGAACGCTGTTGCAAGTATACTTGCGGCAATTATTTATAGAGAAAAAACAGGCAAAGGCCAGTTCATAGATGTTTCTATGCAGGATAGCGTGATTCCGTTCAACTCCATGGATGGTGCAAGTTATTTTGCGGGCGGGCCGCTTCCCAGCCGCGAGAGCGGGATGCTCAATGGCGGTCAGATTTATGATTTTTACGAAACGTCAGATGGCGAATACATGAGCGTTGGTTCTCTTGAGCCCAAATTCTTTGCAGCTTTATGTAAAGGACTGGAACATCCTGAGTGGAGCGACGGAAAAATTTTAGAAACAGATCTTGCTACGGTGAAAACGGCTTTCCGCGAAAAGTTTAAGTCGAAAACAAGAGCTCAGTGGACTGAGATTTTCAGCAATCTGGATGCCTGCGTTGAGCCGGTTATGAATCTATTGGAAGTTTCCAAAGACGAGCACCTTCGCTCCCGTGACATGTGGCCGTCAGTTGAAGTCCCATGTACGAACGGAGTGAAAATAACTCAGATGGGATGCCCTTTAAACCTTTCAGAATGTCAGCCGGAGTATCGGCACGCAGGTTATCCAGAAGGTTATCACACAGAACAAATTCTTCCTTCTCTTGGCTACAATGACGAGCAGATTAAAGAAATGATAAACTCTTGATAAAAACAACCATATCTTTGCTTGTGAATACAGCTTCTATAGAATTATGAAATTTATGTTGACAAACCGTTATGTTTAACATATAATTAAGTTGTAATTATTACAATATTGGTTTAATAACAATTTGACATAAAGGAATCGTGTTTTATCTGAAGGGAATGAAACCATTGTATGACAAATTAACAAAAGAATTAAAAAGGAATAATATACGCATTTCTTATCAAAGGCTGAAGGTGTTGGAATATCTTGTGAATCATAAATGTCACCCAACTGTTGAGCAAATATATTCGAGTCTTAATAAGGATATCCCAACCTTATCTAAAACGACAATCTATAGCACCCTAAATACATTAGCCGACGCGGGAATGATAAGGGTTATCAACATTGAGGATCATGAAACAAGATATGATGCAACGATTGAAAACCATGGTCATTTTAAATGCGAGTCCTGCGGGGAAATCTATGATTTCAATATTGACATGGACCTGTTGGTCACAAAGGATTTGAAAAATTTTAAAATATTGGACAAGAATGTTTATTTTAAAGGAGTTTGCCCTGATTGCATGAATAAGAAAAATCAATAAAATCATAAATTATGGAGGTATTAAAATGGATAACGAGAAAACAATGAAGAATTTAATGGAGGCATTTGCCGGAGAATCACAAGCTAACAGAAAGTATACTGCCTATGCAAGAAAAGCCGAGGCCGAAGGAAAACTCAATGCTGCAAAATTATTCAGAGCGGCTTCTGACGCTGAGACTCTGCATGCACTTAAAGAATTTGAAATTGCGGGTAAGATCAACGGAACTGCCGAAAATTTAAAGGATGGCATAGCGGGCGAAACTTACGAATATAAAAGTATGTATCCGGGCTTTATTAAAGAAGCCGAGGAAGAAGGCAATAAAATGGCTGCCATTGCTTTTACATTTGCCATGAAAGCCGAAGAGGTACATGCCGGTCTCTACAAAGACGCACTGGAAAATTTAGATCAAACCGAAGAGGTATTTTATTATCTTTGCCCTGTATGCGGTAATATCGAAAAATCCGTACCGGATAAATGTTCTATTTGCGGCGTACCAGGCTCAAAGTTTATAAAATATTAGTATTGTATGATGCCGCTGCCGGTTAACCAACCGGCAGTTTTTCGTCTTATTTTATTAAGCTCTGTTTCATACTTTTTTTCAGGTTAGAAGATCAAAAACCTGCTTACTTATCTTTTTTACAGGCGCACCTGATATATTGGAGCAAACTGTGATGGAAAGCTCACGCTCAGGACATATCCAAAAGCTGGCACGGAAGCCGTCGTCCGTTCCCTCATGACCGTAAAGTACAAAACCGTTCTGTTCCCTTCGGAACCAGCTTAAGCAAATATATTCACCGTTGTTTGGAATAAACGCCTGCTTCTCCCAGGTCATTTCCTGCGTCTCCTTTTTCAACAGCCGGTGATCGAAACATGCACGTGCCCATTTCTCAATATCAAGCAAATTTGATGTAAGAGAGGAGCTTGGACTGTGAGCGCGATTATAAGGGAAATGAGCCACTCTTACAAATTTATTTTCATTATCTTTTTCATGAGGAATACATAAAGACTTATCCCTTCTGCTTTCGTCATATATTCCGCGTTTAAATGTCAAAAGGGTGGAATTGTTCATTTCACATGGCTCAAGAATATTTTTTCGTACATAATCCTCAAAAGTCATCTCTGATATTGCTGCAATGACCACTCCTAATATTTCATAGCCAATATTGCTGTAAGCAAACCGTCCTTCCGAAGGCGGCCAAAGTAACCAGGCATCCTTTACCTCGGAAGATCTTACATACCGTTCCAATGCCCCTTCATCCGTCTCGGGATTATCCCATTTATAATCCTTTACATCCGGCATTCCGGACGTATGATTGAGAAGCATACGTATGGTTATTTCCCGATACCGTTCATCCTTCATTTGAAACCAAGGAAGATAATCCGTTAAAAACCCATCCAGCTGTAGTAATCTCCTCTCCCACAGCTGCAGTACAGCGGTGCCGACGAAGAGCTTCGTGACAGAGGCCATGTGAAATATGTGCTCCGGCAGCAGAGGCTCTCTGTTTACGATATCTTTATATCCTGCCGCATTACGGTAAACAAATCCTTTTTCCCGGATTCCAATTGCAAGTCCCGGTAAATCATAATTCACCAAAGCTCGTTGCAGAAATTCATCTATTTTCTTATTTATCATTTATACCCTTCCCTTTCTATTATTGTTGCTCTTCAAGGTCTTTTGTGGCACAAAAACCTTCCAACGCCTGATTTCAGCCACACCCTGCATAAAAGGCTTTGAACAATAACCTATTATTCTGTAATGTGTAGTATAAAATCAACTTAATTATACAGTATATCTTGATAAATATGGTATAATGTTATATTATTGTTATTCTACATAATAGTTTCAGAAACCATTATGTAACTTTATACAAAAAGAAAGGGGCTAGATATAACATATGAAATACAGAACTTTTCCTAAAACAGGAGAACAAATTTCCTTACTGGGATTTGGAACCCTGCGGCTTCCGGTAGAAAAGACCACCGAAGCTGTTAAAATCAATGAGACTGAAGCCATTAAAATGATCCGATCCGCTATCGATAGAGGTGTAAATTATGTCGATACTGCATATAACTACCATGGAGGAACCAGCGAAGTTGTCCTCGGGAAAGCACTGAAGGACGGATATAGAGAAAAAGTCTTTTTAGCTGATAAAATGCCGGCATTTCTGCTAAAGGAAGACGATGATCGTGAAAAGTTTTTCAATGAGCAGTTGAAGCGGCTGGACGTGGACTACATAGACATGTATCTGGTGCATAGCATCACCGCTCTCGGCTGGGAAAAAAAGGTCTTAAGATACAATGTTCTTGATTTTATGAAAAAGAAGAAGGATGAAGGCAAAATCAAGCATATCGGCTTTTCTTTTCACGATGAATTTGAAATGTTTAAAACGGTAATCGAAGCATTTCCCTGGGATTTTTGCCAGATCCAGCTGAATTATATGGATGCGGATTTCCAAGCGGGCGTAAAAGGTCTGAAGTATGCCGGTTCTAAGAATATACCCGTTGTCATCATGGAACCTTTGAAAGGTGGGAAACTGACCGATGTTTTACCGCCTAGCATCGAAGAATTCTGGGCGAAGGCGCCTATTAAAAGGACTCCCGCAGAATGGGCAATGAGATGGGTGGCGGACTTCCCCGAGGTACTTACTATTTTAAGTGGTATGACGGCCATGGAGCATGTCGATGGAAATATTCGTATATTAAGCGACGCAGAACCTAACAGCCTTACCAAAGCAGAACATGAAATTATCAAAAATGTAGCTGATGAGTACAACAAGCTTATCAAATTTTCCTGCACAGCTTGTAAATACTGTAGCCCTTGTCCGTCAAAAATAGATATTCCGACTGTAATCGGACTTTATAACAACTGGTATCTATATCAACAAAGCCCGAAAGTGAAGGATGATTATGAGATGTGGATCCCCCCTAAATTTGGACCTTCTGCATGCATAACATGTAAGACCTGCGAGGAAAAATGTCCCCAGCACCTTCCTGTTTCTGATATTATGAAGCTTGCAGCGGAAATTTTCGAGCCTAAATAGAAAAACTAATGTTTGTCCTCAAAAGAACTTTTTTCAACAGACCTAAATGGTAAAAATGAAACATTCTGATACTTATCCACAGCGATTGGGAGTTTTTGTTATACTTTTATCCACGACCCTTTGTGGATAATTTGACACCGCCCAATCGCTTTAATTTCAACATTTACACGATGTTTTTAAAAAATTAATCATAAAGTTATGCACAGGTTTTTGAAGCTCAAGAACAATTTTAGCCTATCCTCTGCTATCGATTGATTTAAGCGGCTCGCCCCGCTCTTTTCCAGTAAATTTCAGAATGCCTTCATAAATACACCTCGCGAGTTTTCTTTGGTAATCTTCAGTTGTCAGCAATTCAGCTTCTTGCTGGTTTGAAAGAAAACCACATTCTACTATGACAATTGGCACAGTAGGATTTTTAAACATCAGTAAATCTCTTTTTTCCAATGCCACTCTTTCAGTTCCATCTGCAATTCCCGTAATAAGCTGTTCCTGGATTGCCTCTGCAAGCTTCTTACTTTCCATAAAAACGAGTTGATCCTCCGGTCCTGACGGATAAAACGTCTGGGCTCCCCGCACAGATCTGTCTTGTTTAAAACTATTAAGATGGATGCTGACAGCAGCTAATGGATTTACATCGCGAATTATTTCTCTTCTTGCAACCAAATCTGCGGTTTTTTTACTGCGAATAGTTTTGCTATTTGTTTCTCCAAGGCTAATATCTTCTTCTCTGGTCATCATGACCTTCCATCCGTCTTCTTCTGCCAACTCCCGGATATATTTTGCTATAGCCAAATTGATTTCTTTCTCAGTTACGCCTGCAGCGCTTGATGCCCCTCCATCCATGCCTCCATGCCCGGGATCGATCAAAAGTATATCAGAGCTTGTAATTTGCTGTACTTTGGCAACGATATCATCATATTTAAAGCCAATGCTGAAGAACATTACAACAGCAAGAATCGCTAAAGCAAGTTTCCACTTTAATTTTCCATTCATTTTTCTACGCTTCATAGCCTTCCCCTCCCTGTTAATGTATATGAGGGGGCGGGATTAATTTATTATTGTTTTTATCTTGATTTATACAATTATTCGTTCGCCTGATATATAATTAATATGTTCTTCAGAGATTATAAGGAAAGGATTCGGATGATAATGATAACGAGGAAGCTTTTTCAAGAGGATGTATATAAAAAAGATTGTATAAGTACGATCGCAGAAGTTCATGGAACAGGAACCAGGGAAGATCCCTTTTTGCTCGTGTTGGACGAGACTGTTTTTTTCCCTGAGGGAGGAGGTCAGCCCTGCGATTTAGGGACGATTGAAAACGTGCCTGTCGTAAATGTGTTTGAAAAGGATGGAGTTATTTTTCATGGTCTGCAACCTCTGCATATTCTGGAAAAGACAGATTCAAATTCACAAAAGAATGATTGGAAACCAGGGGATAAGGTAAGCTGCAATTTGGATTGGAAACGAAGATTTTCGCATATGCAGCGTCATTGCGGTGAACATATACTGTCCGGCATCTTTTTTAGTGAATGCGGCGGAGTGAACCGTGGTTTTCACATGGGCAGCGATTATATGACTATAGATATCGATGTGCAAGAAATCACCTGGGAAGCAGCAGAACGAATCGAAATGCTGACGAATGAAGCAATTTGGGCTAATCTGCCGGTCTCCGTCCGGTATTTCGACAATCCTTCCGAAGCTGAACACCTGCCGCTGCGAAAAGCACTCGCGATTGATGAGGATATCTCTATCGTATGCGTCGGAGATGAAAGCAATCCTGCCGATTGTGTAGCCTGCTGCGGAACACATCCCAATACCTCGGGTCAGGTTGGCTTGTTAAAGATCCTAAAGCTTGAAAACTATAAAGGGATGACAAGAGTATACTTCAAGGCAGGGGAAGAGGCTCTGGAGGATTACAGGAATAAGCACCGTATTCTTACAGATCTGAATCTGAAATATTCATCAGATGATAATAACCTCCTGGATAAAATCAGAGCACAGGATGAAAAAAACAAAGAAATACGCCAAGAGCTTTATCTGATGAAGAATACCCTCAAAGACAAGGCAGTCAGCGAAATATTCAATGAATACGGAATCGCAGCTGCTGAACCTACAACAAAAGTCTTCTCTGTCACCGAAACAGGGTTGCTGATAAGAGAATACCCTTATTTCCATGCCAACGATCTCATTACTATCACAAAAGCCTTAACAGAAATCTACGGCAGCTCCACGTCTTCTTCAAAACGAAACACGGCAAAGACATCCGATATAGGGGGAAAGAATTATCCTCTCTTTGTTTTAGTTTCAACACGGGAAAACACGATTATTCTGGCTTCAAACGGCGCTCATGACTGCGGTAAAATCGTCAAGGACAATGCCCATATCTGGAGAGGAAAGGGCGGCGGAAATGCCAACAGCGCACGAGCTTTATTCCCAACAAGAGAAGATTTAGAGTGCTATGTCACCTTTATTAAACAAGCATACAGACTGCCGGAAGCCGAAAGATGATTGGCTGTGACATAAAAACAAGTAGGGGATTCGTCATTCAGCATTATTTTCAGCGCGTTTCCATACTAATACAGCAAAGTTGCCTGGCGTTGAAATCGTAAGTGTATCATCTTCCAGCTTGTAATAACGTTCTTGCGCCTGTCCTAACCATGTGGGATTCATGCTGACCTCCATATGGTGGGTCAAAGTATTGGTTTCTTCATTTAGATCGAATCTTCCTGAATAAGCCATATACCCTTTGGCTGCTTTTGCCATTTCATCTATAGTACCGGAATGTATATGCCCATTCGCATAAACAGGCCGGCCGGATGCCATTAATTGAGCTGACATATAACCATCCGGAGTATACATGATCACCCCGGCAGCATCTTTCCCTAACGGATAATATCTTTCTCCTGCATTTTTTTTATCTTCTATACTATACTCTGTCAGTCTCCACGCTCCAACTAATTTTTCACGCACACTTTCCGCCATGGTATAAGCCTCCTGTTTTGTATTTTCCAGCAATATTATATTACTTAGATAATAACAGAAAGTTATTAATGTAACAAGGGTTTACGCTTCTTCCCCGCCATCTCAGTAAGTACAAAAGACGCTACATCTTCTGCGTAGGAATTGGGGCCAAATCCCGCATCATAGCCGAGCTCCTGGGCAATTTCGTGGGAAATCCTCGGTCCTCCGCATACCAGTATCACCCTGTCCCTGATTCCTTCCGCTTCCAGCAGCTCCACAAGATTCGTCATATTTGTAATATGCACATCTTTTTGGGTAACTATCTGTGAGACCAGTATCGCATCCGCATTTGTTTCGATTGCCTTTGCAACCAGTAATTCGTTTGAAACCTGACTGCCCATATTGATTGCTTCGATTCCTTGATATCGCTCAAGCCCGAAATGTCCATGAAAACCCTTCATATTCATAATAGCATCGATACCGACTGTATGGGCGTCCGTGCCGGTACAGGCGCCTACGATAACCACATCTCTTTTTATATTGTCAGAAATATATTTTTCACATTGCTGACGATTCATAACATCTACATCAACCTTTGGTACTTTTATCGCTGTATAGTCAACCGTATGCCTGCATTTTCCATAAAGAATAAAGAAAGTGTAACCGATCCCAAGATCATTTGAATAAACCACCGCAGGTTCCTCCAGCCCCATTTTTTTGGCTATCAGCTTTGCTGCTTCATTGGCTTCTTCTCCTTCTGGGATAGGAAGTGTAAAGCTGAGCTGCATCATACCGTCATTTAAGGTGTCTCCGTATGGTTTTATTTTTGTTAAATCAACTGTTGAAGCTGCAACAGCATCTGCTTTAGATGTATCAGCATGTAACATTTATTTTACACCTCCCAGCATTAAATCAATAAATGGATTAAAATAATTCTCATCTTTTATAAAAACGCCGTCAAGACCTTTTCCTCCGTCCCTCAGACGCTTTACTCCGCCAAACTTACCTTTTTCGATCGTAGAGAATAATCCCTCCCTTTCGATCTCATGCAGCAGATTGTTTGCCTTCTCAAGTACAAACTGTGCTCTGGTCTGAATGATTCCGCCCCTTTTGTATTCTATTTCCTCACCGATATCTCTGGCATTATTGAAGATGTACTTTGCATTTTCAATAGAAAGCATTCTGTCCTGCAGGTGAGGTGTATGGATTGCTTCCGTCAGCATTCCAAGAAGCTGCAGAGATTGTCCTGACCAGACTGAGATCAGATTAAACAAAGCGTCCTGAATATGCCCCTTAAATATGTTCCCTGTCATGAATTTGGTGGGAGGCATGTATTTCAATGGAGCTTTCGGGAAAATTTCTCTTGTCATGAGAGCCTGTGCCAGTTCATAAAGAAAGCCGTTTTCTATATCCGGATCCATTTCAAAAGCATGTCCAAGACCCATCTGTTCTTCTTTGATATTTGCACGCACAGCAAACTGTTCATTGATAAACTGGGAGGCAAGGACTGTATGTGCTTCCTCGTAGGCATCCGCGGTTGTCAGATAGTTGTCCTCTCCGGAATTAAAGATAATTCCACTGTATCCTATGATCAATCTTGAGAAAAACTGATCAACCAAAGTACGCTTCATATTGATGTCGCGGAACAAGATTCCATATAGAGCATCATTTAGCATGACATCAAGCCTTTCCTGCGCACCCATGGCTGCAATCTCAGGCATGCATAAACCGGAGCTATAGTTACATAGTCTGATATATCTTCTGACTTCCTCTCCCGCTTCGTCCAGGGCCTTTCTCATGATTCTGAAATTTTCCTGTGTTGCATAGGTTCCGCCGAAGCCTTCTGTTGTAGGACCATAAGGAACATAATCCAACAGGCTTTGGGCAGTTGTTCTGATTACAGCGATGATGTCCGCTCCCTGTCTTGCGGCAGCTTGCGCCTGAATCACATCCTCATAGATGTTTCCGGTTGCTATGATCACATAAAGGTAGGGCTGTCTTCCTTCACCGATGGTTGCCAGATACTGTTCTCTCTTTGATGTTTCATTCCTTATTTTTTCAAGAGCTTCCACCGCAAGAGGGAGTATTTTTTCCTGCACTTTCTCCGTTGATGCCATAGACAGCTTAGTGATGTCCAGCTCATCTGCCGCTATTTTTTCCAAAATTTCCTGACAGGAAAGTCCCGTCTGTATCATTGCATTTCCGATCCAGTATGCCGCACCGCGAGTCAACCCTCCTCCATCCTTGATAATATCCACCACAATATTAGGAATGGGGATATCAACATCGTTGACCCCGTCAGCTCCCAATAACCTAAGGACCGTTCTTTCAATACTTACAGTGGTGTGCATGTCAATGAAGGTCTGGATGCTTTCGGCAATCCTGGCCGCACATGATCTGGCATTTTCTATTACCTTGGGATCGAGATTCAGAATATTTTTCATGCATTCCCCTTCTTTCCAACCATGTATTTTTTTGCATTCTCGATGATTTCATCATATATTCCCAGCATTTTTGCTATATTTAAAGCATCCTTTGGTATTTCCTCATTATTTTTTGCGTGATAAAGACGGTAATCCATATATTTAGATATGATCTCTATTCTTTCTCTGCTATTTGCATATTGTATTTCTTTTTCCAGCTTTCTTAAATCTGCATTTGCAAGCCCTATGACCTGCATGTTTTTTATTCCTTCACTTTCTGCAACGCTATCATAGTGAGTAGTTATCAGGGAGATGTAAGGCATTGCTTTTAAATATTGAACGATGCTTTTCGTAAGCGCAAGACCTTCAGCAGGATTGGTGCCGCTTGCTATTTCATCGATCAAAATCAATGATCGCTCCTTACTGTTATCGAGTATCTCCTTTAACTCATCCATTTCGCTTCCGAAACTTGAAAGTCCGCGCTGTATAGATTGGCTATCCCCTATAAGAATATGGATATCATTAGAAAGCCCTATTTTGGCGTCCCTGCAGGGTATATAAAATCCATACTGAGTCAACATGGCCACTAGACCGGCAAGCTTGAGAGATATGGTCTTTCCTCCCATATTTGCACCTGTGATGCAGGTTACTCCAGCCTCAAGATGTATACTCACGGGGCAATAGGGTTTGCTTTGCTGATTCAGAATTTCCTCCAAAGCAAGATATCTTCCATCATCAATTTCGATCCTGTGCTCTTTTACCAGATGTGGCCTTACACAGTTATGCTGTATAGCATAGATTGCCTTTGATAGTGTAAAATCAAGCTCTCCGATTTTGTCACAATTATTTTTTAAGGTATGGCTGAAATTGCCGACTGATTTTGATAATTTCTCACGAATCAGCAGCTCCTGTTTCTCAATGCTTTCATTAATACGATCCATTTCTCGATTGGCGGAATCAATTTCCTCTGTTTCTTTGACAGTAAAAATCATAGATAAATGATCTTCATCCCATTGCGTCAACTCGGGGATTTCCTTTATTATTCTGATCAACTCTTTATTAGACTTAGAAACTGCATATTCAAATTTTGGCGTAAGTGTGATTCCGTAACGATTTTCCACTTGGCTTTTAATCGTCTTCTTTACCTTTCTGATGATACGTTCCTGTTCGCGTTTCTCCTCCCTGATCTCTTTCAGATTTTCTGAGAAATCATCATAAATATAAAATGCAGACATTCTATCCTTTCGGGGATCCAAAATATTCAAAAGGCAGGTGATGTCCTCGAGTATAAATTTCTTTGATAATGGAAGGCTTGCCGTTCCCAGCAATTCAATGATTTTATTCATCTTTAGGAGAAGGCTTTTTACCTCGAAAAGCTCGACTATGGAAAGAATGTTGCTTTTGCTTCTTTCGATCGTAAAGATGATATCCTTTATATCCATAAGGGTTTCGATAAGTGATTCAGAAAGCTGAGGTTTCTCCTTAACAAGTCTAATAATTCCTTCCAGTTCGTGAAATTCATGATCCAGTTGATCCTCCTGACCCGGCGCGAACGGTGTGAGTTCTTTCAACCGTCTTTTTCCAAAAGGAGTCAACACATTGATGCTCTGCATCACATGATCAAACCCTGTTTCGCTTCGCGTTTTAGAATCAGACAATCTCAATGAATTTTTCCTCCCATTTTTACATCGATTACCGGAATTCCTTCCACAACATTCCGCATTGCAGTTAATAATGCTTCGCGCTCTAAGTAATATCCTTCAGGAGAATATGGATTGACCGTCAATGCAGCAACTTTAATATTTCTAAGAACCTTTACCTTGCCCCCCTTTTTCTCGAACTGCTGCCATGATGTAACATCGGTGAAAATTTTAGTTGGATCCTTGAGTATAAACTCTACCCTGCGTATCTTTGATGGATGGATGTCAGAAATCACACTATTGGTCAAGGCTCCCGGTATATATATGTAATCCGTCTCCTCATCAATGGCTTCATCCAGAAAATTACCTGCTAAGAGTCCTGTCCGCAAGTCCAGGATATTAATATTATTTCCCTTGACCAGCATAATTTTTTCTGATTTTAAATTTTGGAAAATGATATCTCTAGTATTACCGTTCTCCAATACGGGAAGCTGGTATAGCCGCACTATATGCGCCGTCTCCTCAACAACCCTTTTCATGCTTCGAAAAAGTACCGCGCCTGTAGTCAGAATTATCGCGTCTGAAGCGTCCGGTGCCGCGATAGACCTTCTGCCGGCAGCTCCATCTATCAAAATAAGATCCGCTCCTCTGGCGAACATTTCACCGCATATTTCTTTTTGATCCTTAGTGTTTACAGGTCCCGCTATCTGCACATATCCGCTATCCTCAACCCTGCACAGCATGATCTGTCCCAAAGCTGTAGAATAATTGGTCAAGCTGATGATTTCCAGGCCTGCGTCCGCAAGTTCATAAAGCTTCCGCGGAACGGACACTATCGTCCCTGCCGCAAGGTAAATCCGAGGCTTTTCTGTCCCGGTAACCATGTCGGTACTTTCACCATCTCTGCCCGTTGAAGTAACACCCAAAATAATACCGTCATCCATTGATTCTCTGATCAAATAATTAAGTGTTGTTGTTTTTCCTGAATTTTTAGCCATTCCAACAATCGATAAAGTTTTATATGTTTGCATCAATTGGCTTAATAGACTCATCTTTTTCTCCTACTTGAGCACACGCCTGGCTTTTACAAAAACTGTTGAGCCGCGTCAGGAGGTGTACCCGTTATTTGTTCCTTTCGTGTCTAAGCAGACCTTGGGGCTCCATGGACATTCTTTCTCCCTGAAGCAAGCCCGCGACACCCTCATATTGGTATTTCTTTTTGCCGGTGCAATAATCACAAATGCATTCCTGCTTCGGAATGTTTGTCGGTTCGGTATAAGTTGCAATGACACCTTCATAATTTCGCAGGATAACCTTATCCGGAGACTGAGAAATAACGTACTGCGGCATAACCGGGATTTTTCCGCCGCCTCCGGGTGCATCCACTACAAATGTCGGTATGGCATAACCTGAGGTATGGCCTCTCAAGCTTTCAATTATCTCAATTCCTTTTGAAACGGGAGTTCTGAAGTGCTCTATGCCCAGCGAAAGGTCGCATTGATAGATGTAATACGGCCGTACTCTGTTTTTAGTTAAACAGTGAACCAGCTCCCGCATGATATGCGGACAGTCATTGACACCACGCAAAAGTACTGTTTGATTCCCGAGAGGTATCCCTGCATCGGCAAGTTTTCTTAACGCTTCCATAGCCTCCGGTGTTATTTCTTTCGGATTATTGAAATGTGTATTCAGCCATACCGGATGATACTTCTTCAGCATATTCACCAAATCGTCAGTAATTCTCTGCGGCATAACTACCGGGGTCCTGGAGCCCAGCCTTATAATCTCCACATGTGGTATCTTTCGCAATTCGCTGATGATGTATTCCAATACTCTGTCATTAACAAGAAGACAATCACCGCCGGAAAGGAGTACATCCCTCACCTGAGGGGTTTTCTTAATATACGCAATACACTGGTTAATGTCGTCCTTGCTTCTGGCGCCGTCTTTTTCACCGGCTAATCTTCTCCTGGTGCAATGTCTGCAATACATAGAGCACTGATCAGTAATCAGCAGTAAAACTCTGTCCGGATATCGGTGTGTCAGTCCGGGCGCCGGAGAGTCCTTGTCCTCATGAAGCGGATCAATCATGTCAGCTTTACTCCGTTGAGTTTCTGCAATAACCGGGACAGCCTGCATCCTTATGGGACATCTGGGATTATCTGCATCCATCAAAGACGCATAATAGGGAGTAATTCCAAGTCGAAAGCTTTCTAACGTATCATTGATGTCCTTTTCTTCCTGCGGTGTAAGATTGATGATTTTTTTCAGCTCTTCAACAGTTGTAATTCTATGGCTCACCTGCCATTTCCAATCATCCCATTGTGCGTCCGAAATGTCTTTCCATGCATCTATATCTTTCCATTTTCTGCTTTCTGACATAATGTCTTCCTTTCATTTTGAATTTAATACCTGTTTTAACCCCTCACATTCCCTCAATATCTGAAGCGCTATTTCGACATGCCCTTTACAGTATCCATTGCCTACGATCATATTCACATCTTTGCCCACGCCTTCAGCACCAAGGGCGGCCTTTGTAAAACTGGTTGCCATGCTGAAGAAATATATGGTGCCTTTATCCTTAGCCGCTAAAATACTTGCCATTTCTGTATTTTCCATATTTACACAGTTGATTACAATATCTG
Organism: Eubacteriales bacterium; assembly: GCA_028706405.1. Lineage (GTDB taxonomy): Bacteria > Bacillota > Clostridia > Peptostreptococcales > Anaerovoracaceae > Anoxybacterium. Next base: position 64,787 of record JAQWBM010000002.1, on the reverse strand, counting down.
CAAGCCTTCCTCCTGTCAATTCCATAACCTCATTATAAATATCAAGAGCATCGGTAGCATCTGCTGCTATATATTCATCGGCAAGTCCAAGCATACTGGCTCTGTTCACACTTTTTTCGCTTCTGTCGATACAAATGACCTTTCCGGTTATGCCGGCTCTTTTTTTGGCTTCATACAAACAAAACAGTCCCGACTTTCCTCCGCCGCCTATTACTACTACGGTATCGCCGGATTGAACAAGTCTTGCGGTCTGGGCAGGAGCTCCGGCAACGTCAAGTATAGACAGTGCTAGGTTTTCCGGAAGATCATCGGGCAGAACGGCATAAATACCACTCTGAAACAGGATAGCCTTCCCTTTGATGTCAACATGATCGATCTCAGGTCTTATTGCCAATATTTCATCGATTACCAAAGGTGTCAGAGAAAGGGAAACGAGCGTAGCTATTTTGTCGCCAACCCTAAGGCTGCCCTTATATGCAGACCCGATTTTTTCAACAGTACCGATGAGCATCCCTCCCGAGCCCGTAACAGGGTTCTTAAGCTTTCCCGCGATTGCGGCGATTCCCATCATAATTTTTTTCATTTCTTCTATGTCACCTTTTGCCTGCTTTTTTATTTGCGTAAAACTGGCAGAATCAAGATTCAATGTTCGAACGTCGATCAGGATTTCATTATCATAAATCTCTATTGTATTATCAATAATATCAGCAGGCTGCGGCAATACTCCTTTTGGTGAGATTACTCTATGAGTACCATATGGGCATCCTTCTTTCATATTCATTATCCTCCAAGTGAATATTAGTATTCTTCCTACATAATAAAAAAATATGTGATTTAACCGTATGTAATTCTGCGAAATCATCCAAAATATAACGAAACAAAGATATCCCGCACCTCTTTAGGCGGCGGGTTTTAGGGGAGAGTTTTATGGAAAAAATTACTTCTATGATCCGGTTAAGAATATCACACAAAGACACACATTATGGCGGAGGTCTTGTGGATGGAGCACATGTGGTCCATTTGTTCGGAGATGTTGCAACAGAGTTACTAATCAAATCGGATGGAGATGAGGGCTTATTGTTGAAGTATACGGAAATTCAATTCCTTGCCCCTGTTTACGCAGGTGATTTTGTTGAAGCATTCGGCGAAATTTATGAGGTGGGAAATACTTCAAGAAAAATGCGGTTTGAAGCCAGGAAGGTCATTGCTGCAAGACCTGATATAAATCCTTCCGCAGCAGATTTTCTTGACGAACCTATCGTAATATGCAAGGCAAAGGGTATCTGTGTAATACCAAAGGAGCTCCAAAGAAACAAAAACGTCATTTCCTCAATTACGGATATAAGTCCTTCAACAGCAGATAATCTGAACCTATCGTAATATGCAAGGCGGAAGGCATCTGCGTGACTTCAAAGAGCAGCAAAAGAAAATAGACATATGTTTTGACATCGTTTTCCCATCGGTGAAGGGTCCGGGTCTCATTAATCGTCGGTTGGTTCCGCGTTCTTTCTGCATTTGACCATTCGGATGATAAATATGCACAATTCATAACCAAAGAGAATGCTTCCCAATATGATCGTGGTTTTGTCAAGAAGCATCCACCGCGGGACGAGGTTAAGCAGACCCATATTTACGAAAACCGGTGAAAAATAGAGAAAAAATATTGACGCCAGATAGAGGGAGAACCCGCCGACCACAACAAACTCCAAGACCGCTGATTTTCTGGTATGTTCGTATTTTGACGTGACGAAGACCAGCCAGCCGATCAGGGCTCCGACCGTCATCCAGGAGACGATCAAAAAAAGAGGACCCGCCGCAAAGGAATACTCCATTCTGAAATAGGCTTTCTGCATCCAATTTCCAATATTGCAGATCGCAAACAGCATCAAGTAAAGGAGTACATCCCATACAATGTAAAAAATAACCTGTTTTCTCATAAACCCACCCCGTTTCTTATATTCATTATATTCTATTTCCTTGTAATCAGCAACAGTTCCGGCGGTCGGTTTTTCTGGTTTATGAAAGAGAGATAAGCCGCATGGTATTCTGTTTGGGGAAGCTCTTTTGCAAAGCGGAGCAGGGCTGTTTTCTCTTCCGCTCCTGCAGGGTGGCCTCCGTACATGGTGGCCGCAACGATGCCCCCGGGTCTGATTAGGGACAGCGCCTGTTCCACCGCCGGCAGAGTCGCCGCACGTTGTGTCGTTTTATCTTTTTCTCCGCCGGGAAGATAGCCGAGGTTGAATACAACCGCCGAAACGCTTCCCCTGAGCCTTTCGGGCAAAAGTTGATCCATCCTTTGGTGGGAGTCAAGGATCAATTCGCACCGGTCAAGAAAGCCCTCTTTTTCAAGGAGCACCTTCGTATTGTCTATTGCGGCTTTCTGAATATCAAAGGCGTATACCTTCCCCGTACTGCCTGCGAGCTTTGCCAGCGCCAAGGTATCATGCCCGTTCCCTGCAGTGGCGTCAATGGCAATATCTCCTTTTGAAATATACTCGCTTAAAATATTAAGGCTTAGCTTGGTGGGTTTTGTAATCAAATTATCCATTTTTTTCCATTCACATGTATTCAGATTTGTCAGCTCTTCCAACATAATTCAGAGGTAAGCTTCTCAACATTCCTTCAGATACTGGATTTCCTTTTGTGTGAGTTTTCGATAATGACCCTGCTTCAGGTGTCCCAGATAAAGTTCTCCGATGGCTATTCGCTCCAGATCCAAAACCTTATTGCCTACGACTGCAAACATTTTTCGCACCTGACGATTTTTGCCCTCGAAAATTTTAATTTCGACAATAGCAGACCGCTCTGTCTGTTTAATTACATCAACGATCGCTTTTGATGTAACAAAGCCGCCTATATCCACTCCGTTCCGAAGCTTGGATTGTTTTTCCGCAGAAATCTGTCCTGAAACTCTTGCACGATAAGTTTTATATATTTGGTTTCTGGGGTGTGCAAGCTTATATGCGAGGTCACCGTCATTGGTCATCAGCAGCATGCCAGAAGTGTTGAAATCCAGCCTTCCAATTGGGTACAGCCTTTCATCGACATCGGAAACAAGCTCCATAACAGTCGGTCTGTTTCTTTCATCATTTACAGAAGTAATGAAGCCTTTCGGTTTGTTCAGCATGATATATGCTTTCCTTGAATCAGGCTTAACAATCTGACCATTGACCTCTACCACATCACCTTTTACGATGTCATACCCAGGTTCCTTCATAACGGTTCCATTTACACTCACCTTACCTTGCAGAGTAAGCTCGTCCGCTTTTCGCCTGCTGGCAATCCCCGATTGAGCGATATATTTATTTAAACGCATTTCAGTTCTCCTTTACCCCTTGATATGATAGTAATTCTAGCATACAGCGATAAAAAGTTAAAGGTCTTTGTGTCATGCAATCGCCGTGCCTGCACGGCTCTTTTACTTTTTGGAATGCCAGGCTTAAAGGCGCCGCTAATATGTGTTTCCGTAGAACTGTTGGAGCTTCCGGTTATCTGTAAGCGGCCGTATTCCATAGGAAACACATATGACAGGTGCCTCTTTATTATTAAATATAATTATATACACCATACAATCGGCAGGTGATTTAGCAAAAAATTATATTATCGGCTCTTTATATACATTATACAAATCATATTTCTTAATTCTTTTTTTCACGACTTCTGGATTAATGGTGTAAAGCCCTTTTTCCTGCATCCTTTGAAAGTATTCTGAGCCGGCAAAGGTATATCTCATCATAAGTCCATCCTTAGTCTTGATTTTATCATTGGCATATGAAATCAGATCCCCTATGGCAATTTGTTTGGGAAGCTCAAGCGGTCTCATACCTTTAAGATATCTTACACTATTGTAACCTGCGAGAGTTCCCGTAGAAATCGCCTCCGTGTGGCCTACAAACAACCCGGATTTTTCACCTCCGCACAGCAAATTTTCTATCCCCGTCACTCTCATCTTATCGTCACGTTCCGCAACTGAGAGGTAGCGGATTGAATTACCTTTTCCGCCCGCATAGGGATCTGCGTATCTTGCATTTTCCAGACCCGGAACCCGTCTAAGCTTTTCAAGCGGGAAAAATGGCGTCATAATTTTTGCATATCCGGTATCTAACAGTACGATATTTTGTGCATATTCATTCAAAGCATATTGCTGACAAACCTTTAAATCCAGCTTATCTTTGGAAACCTCTTCAGGTTTAAGGGGAATCACTACAACGCCCTTTTCATTTAATTCTCGTTGAATCTCATCAGAAAGTGAAGACTTTTCCAACTTTCCGGAACCGCTGAATGCTCCAAAGGCTCCATCCTTGCGGTGCCCCATGATATCATTCATTCCAGCTTTCTGCGTTATACTTACCCTGGGTCCAAAGGCTGGGCATCTTAAAATACACATGCAGCATCCATTACCGTAAGTAAGACAATTTCCCATTGGACCAGTCGATCCGGTACATTCGACAAATACATCCCCCGCAATTTCCGTATCATCCGACAATATAATGGCTTTCATCAATTTATCCCCGTTTGATGTTTTTTGGTTATCCATCACCACATCAACAGCCCTTGCTATCGTCTTTATGTTAATGCCTTTTTCCTCAAGCAGACGTTTGACGTGTGGCTCTACCTTGATAACATCATATAAGCTTGCATGCTTATGACCCGGAAAATCGATATTAACATGCCGTGAAAGCTTATCGGTGATCCCAAACAGTTCATCGGCACCAAGTGCTATATTTTCTTCAGCGGCAGTAAATCTGCCGTTATTTCGCATGATACCCCCTACATTGCCTAGTCCAAGAAGCATATCTGTCTTTTCGACCAAAGTTACTTCTGCTCCCGCCTTACGCGCAGCCAAAGCAGCAGCACAACCAGACCAGCCGCCTCCAATTATTACAACTCTCTCCATTTAGTTGCCTCCATATGTTATGAATATAGCAGAATTTTTCAGTTCGCCATCAATTTGTTTCACAAATTGGGTGAGCCAATATAGGTAGAAGGGTGCTGAAAAAGCAGCGTGATTCTGCTCTACTCTGCTTATGCCGTATCTATCCAGTCTGAGCAAAACACTATCATTATTGCCGTTTTGTTCAGCAGCACCTATTCTTTAGCATATTCTATGAGATAGGGAAATGACACAGAAGAAACGTCTTTATTGGCTATTCAAAAGCTCTTCTCCTTTTAACCGGCATTTGCACATCTTTATTGAACCGCTGCCGGTATCAACGGAGCAGGAGCCGCACAGCCCTTCTCCGCAGCAGATCCGAAAATTATTGCTCACCGCAAGATTCGCTTTCGGCAGGACCATTTTTACCAAACTGCCAAGATTCCCGATATAATAATCGGAAACCAAAAGTATTACGCTGTCATAATTCTTGTTTTGCATCAAGGTTTCCAGCTTATTATTCGTTTCTTTATTGTTCAGGGACATATATTGGATCTCTGTATCCTCATTATGTACCCTTTCTGTACCTTGTGCCGGATAAATAAAATCCTTGATAAATTCTTTGCAGATTTTCTCCGTGTCGATTACCATATCTATGCTTGCACGAGTACCTATAGATTGAGATATCAGAGCTCCGGGAGCAATTCCAATTCCTTTGCCAATGATCAACACCTTCTGATCTTTTGCTTTATTGCCGACTATTGCTGAAATTCCATGAATCCCGCTCCTATATGGTCCTCTGATGAGCAAAGTATCATTTTCTCCAATCAAAGTTTTTGTTTTACTTGATATGACCTTGATTGCCAAATAAATATGACCCTGTTCCACATCGGTTTTCATTATGGATAAGGGTATATCATAAAAGCTTTCAGCTCCTTTTGCCCGTGCAAGTAAATAAGAACCCGGTCGTTCGACTTTCATTGCAAATCCTTTCCCAACATCAAGTACATAAACGATTAGGTTCTCATTATATATTTTTCTCCGAACGATTTTCGCCTCAAAATCTTTTCTCGGATTATTTACTTTTTTATTTCCTTGAATAAATTCATTATATACACAAACACCCGCCCAATTACATCCGCAATAGTCTTTGCCTTGAAGGCGGCTGCAGATCAAACAATCTCCAGTCAATGCCAGATAGCATGGACAATTTTCCGACCCTACATCTATACAGTCCATTGACCTTTGATTTGTTGTGTTGTCAGCTTCTTTCATAATATCGCAGTTCATTTTATTAACCCCCTTATTTGACTACTATATTATGATATTATTATTCTGCTGATTTGTTACTCTGGATTCTCATTGGATTTAATCTATGTCTTCCATATAATAGAGGGGTTCAGAAAAAAGATAATTATCATTTACATATATTTTTAGCTGACCTGCCTTCTGCCATCTATTAATAGGCGCCTTCTTATCACCTTGCAAAACATATTCGACAGAAATCTTACTCTCGTATTCTTTTCTTACAGGACAGATAACATCATCCTTTGTCCCTATTAGTGCAAAATCCTTATTTCCATCCAATATTTTGACTGCTTTGATTGGACGCTGTCCATCTGTGATAGTCATATTCTCATATTGATTATATGCATAATCCATTAGCTTATACGTGTCCTGAAACCAATCCGGTGCATTCATAACTACACAGATCAATTCCATGCCGTTTCGTTCAGAGGAGGCTACAAGTGTTCTGCCTGCTGCCTTCGTATAACCTATTTTAATCCCTGTTCCGCCATCATATTGATAGACAACTTTGTTCTTGTTATAAAAGTAGTTGTACTTACCCTCTCCTCTGTCGGTAACCCAGGATTTAGTTTCAGCCACTTGCTTGAATTCGCTGTTTTCCATGGCTGCTTTAGATATGATGGCCATGTCTTTTGCCGTGGTATAGTGTTCTGGATTATGAAGACCGTTCGGATTCATAAAATTCGTATTCAATGCACCCAGTTCTCTAGCCCTTTTGTTCATCATAATCACAAAATTTTCAGTACTTCCGCCTATTTCCTCAGAAATTGCAATTGCAGCATCGTTGCCGGAACGCAGCATCAAACCGTAGACCAGATCTCGCAGAGTAATCCTCTCTCCTTTCTCCAGGTATATGGAAGAACCTTCTACTCCAACCGCATTTTGGGATACTTTAACCATTTTATCCAGGTCTCCGTTTTCAATGGCAAGGAGCGCAGTCATAATTTTAGTTACGCTGGCAGGATAGGCTTTTTCCTCTGCTTTTTTTTCGTAAAGCGCTTCTCCGGAATTTGCCTCAATTAAAATTGCCGTTAGTGCAGAAACACAAGGCGGGGCTTGCTGAACATCTTCTATACTATAGGAAGGGAATGCCAAACCTACCAATAAAACAATTAAAATAATAATGCTTATTCTTCTCATATCAAAAATCTCCTTCGCAGTTATCTTTTGTACTTGCTAAGGAGATATTCTTGGTAATTTTATACTTGATTTTGCAGCAGAAATTTGTAGCGGAATTTATGATTTAATAAAATCAATAGAAATTTGTTGAGGGTCGGGAGCAACAGATTCCGAATCATCATGTATAATGCCCTCTATATCATCAATTTCCGGCAGATCCTTAAGGTCTTTAAATCCAAAATTCTTTAAAAATACAGGAGTTGTCCCGTAAAGGACAGGCCTTCCGATTCCCGTGGATCTTCCGACCTCTGCAACAAGCTCTTTCTTGACAAGCCCTTCTATCACTCTTTCACTCTTGATTCCCCGTATGGAATCAATTTCACCCCTGGTCACAGGTTGTTTATATGCTATTATAGCAAGAACCTCCAGTGCAGATTGAGATAGCTTTTTCACTTTGACCGGAGTGCAAAGCCGCTCTATATATTCACTGTTTTCATGGTTGGTACAGAATTGGAAGGTTTTGTCGATCTCCCTGATTTGAATGCCTCTTCCTTCCTGTTCATACTCCATTTGAAGCTCCTTGAAATAATCGTAGGCATCTTTCCAATTAATATTGAATATTTCTGCGGCGACCTTTACGTCCAGAGGTTCACCCCAAACAAAAAGCATAGATTCATAAGCAGATTTTATTTTCTTTTTGCTACTCACGAAACAATTTCTCCTTCCGCCGTATTTTTCTTTCTGCCAATCACGCTCGTTTCTTCGACTGCTTTTCTGATGTCGGTATCTTCCGCTCCGTCTTTATCCTTAAGACTTAATGTTATTTCACCAAAATTGGTATTTTGTTTTGCCGTCATGCTTTTCTGTCTCATCATTTCCAGCACGGAAATGAAGGTTATAACCACATCGCTTTTGCTGCTTTGCGGTGCCAGTAACTCCTTGAAATCTAACCTTCTTTTTGCTTTTATCCGAAATATGCCCTTAATATGATCCATCTTTGATTCAACAGTAACTTTCTGTCTTTCCACCCTACTATAGCTCTTTTGCATATCCTCCAGATTTTTCTTTTTTCTGAGGAATAAATTAAATGTCTTTACAAATTGTTTCAAGTCCAGGTTTAAATATTCCTCCGTCCCTTTTGTAAATTGTATCAGATCTTCTTTTGGCTTCTCAAATACTTTCTGATTATATTCTTCCTGTTGCTCCAAAAGCTCTGCTGCCGTCTTAAAGCGTTTATACTCTAAAATCCTTTGTACCAGCTCGGTTCGAGGGTCTTCTTCAATTATCTCCTCACCATCTTTTTTCATTCTTGGAAGCAGCATCTTTGATTTGATTTCTATAAGTGCTGCCGCTAAAACCATGAACTCTGTTGCAACATTGATATTAAGTGACTGCATTTGTTGAAGATATCTCAAATATTGGTCTGTAATTTCTGAAATCTGAATGTCGTAAATACTCATCCGCGCATTTTCAATGAGGTAGACGAGCAGATCAAACGGTCCTTCAAAAATGTCCAGTTTAACTTTATAAGACATATCCCTCTCCTTGTCAAAATATCCTGTTCAGGCTTTCAAATCGACGGTTCGATTTGAATGATGCCGTCGTTCAAATCGGCTTGTTACTTTAAGCTTTTATTTTGCTTAAATAATTTCCCGAGGCTTTCCTCATAAGGTGGGTACAAAAGACCCTTTTCTGTTACAACTGCAGTGATATACTTTGCTGCTGTTACGTCAAATGCCGGATTGTATGTTTTAATGCCTTCCGGAGCCATTGGTTTTTCATACCAAAGCCGATAAATTTCCGCACCCTCTCTTAATTCTATTTGGATGTCATCCCCTGTCCCGGTATTCATATCTATTGTGGAAGTAGGAACAAACATATAAAATGGGATCCCATACTCATGGGCCAGAATTGCAAGCCCGGACGTTCCGATTTTGTTGGCTCCGTCCCCATTTGCAGCCATTCTGTCACATCCCACTACAACTGCATCTATCCAGCCGTTTTTCATAACGATAGAAGCCATATTGTCACAAATCAGAGTAGTATCGATTCCTGCCATGTTCAATTCCCATGCGGTCAGCCGTGCACCTTGCAGCAACGGTCTGGTCTCATTCGCAAAAACCTTGAAACCGTACCCCTTCTCGTGACCGATATAAAGCGGCGCCAGGCAGGTCCCATATTTCGCAGTGGCAATAGTTCCCGCGTTGCAGTGAGTCAAAACGCCCATCCCCGGCTTCAGTAAAGTTAAGCCGTGTTCTCCCATGGCACGACAGGCGCTTTCATCCTCTGTACGTATTTTTTCCGCCTCTTCAAGGATGGCTTTTTTTATCATGCTTTGGGTATTCTCCCATGTATCTATTCTTTCGGTATTTTCCTTAAAACCTTCACTTTTATTTAGATCTCGCGCTGAATGATCCCTTGCCGCATATTCAAATTCCCTTACGCGTCCTTCTATACGATCAAGAGCCCAAAACAAATTGACTGCCGTCGGTCTTGAAGAGGCCAGATAGTCCTTTATCTCGGTAAACTGCCGGTAAAAATCATTATAATCCTTAGCGCAGATATCCCTGGTACAAATATACAATCCATATCCTGCAGCTACTCCGATTGCAGGCGCCCCTCTTACCTTAAGCTTATATACAGCATCCCAGACATCTTCCTTCGTCTTCATTTCCAGATAAACCATTTCGCCGGGAAGCTGTGTCTGATCCAATATCAGCATTCGATCTTCTTCATATTTTACAGGTTTTATATCTAAAACGCCCATAGGCTTTACTCCTCTGATCTGTCAGGCAGCAGACCTATATCCTTCCTGTATTGAGATCCTTCAAATGATATTCGTGTGATATTTTTGTATGCTCTATCCCTTGCCTCTTCATGCGTTTTTCCGAGGGCTGTAATGCCTAAAACGCGTCCTCCGTTCGTTGCAATTAAAGAGTTTGCTTGTTTTTCCGGCAAATCTGCCCCATCTTCACTAACATATTTTGTACCGCTGTGAAAAACAATAACGTCCTCATCCAAATTGTCAAGCCCTGAAATTATCTTTCCCTTGTTATAGTCACCGGGATAGCCGCCGGAAGCCATGATAACACATACTGCTTTTTGATCACTCCATTCTATAATCTGATCCTCCAGCTTTTCTTCCAAAACTGCGTTTATAATATCAATCAGGTCGGTTTTCATCCGCGGAAGCAACGATTGGGTTTCAGGATCACCGAATCGGTTGTTGAATTCAATTACCTTCGGACCTTCATCAGTGATCATAAGACCGATAAAGAGGATTCCTTTGAAATCAAGCTCGTCCTTTTGGAATCCTTTGATTGTAGGTTCAAGTATTTTTTCCCGGATTTGGGTTTCCAAGGTTTCATTGAAAATCAAGCTTGGAGAATATGTCCCCATACCGCCTGTATTAGGTCCTTTATCTTTATCAAATATCCTTTTATAGTCTTGGGCGGATTCCATTGGCACTATGGTTTTTCCGTCCACGAAGCAAAGGACTGAAGCTTCAATTCCTGTCAAATATTCTTCCACGACGATTTTATCACCGGCTTCGCCAAATATTCTGTCTCCCATGATCTGGTCTATGGCTGAAATAGCTGAAGCTTCGTCTTCTGCTATTACTACGCCCTTTCCGGCTGCCAAACCATCGGCTTTGATCACCATTGGATAACCGAAGATTCCTGTTGATGATTTCAGCTGTTCAATATCAGTAAACTCCTTATAGCCTGCTGTGGGAATGCTATGTCTTGCCAGAAATGCCTTTGTAAAGGATTTACTGCTTTCCAACTGGGCACATTTCCAATTCGGTCCAAATGCTTTTATACCGTTTTTTGTGAGTGTATCAACGATTCCCATGGAAAGGGGGATTTCTGGTCCAATCACAGCAAGATCGATCTTATTGTTCTTCGCAAACCTGCAGATGCCATCCGTGTCTTCAGCTTTTATATCAATACACTGTGCAATTTCAGCAATCCCTGCATTTCCGGGAGCACAATAAAGTTTACTTATTTTTGAACTTTGCGCCAGCTTCCATGCGATGGCATGTTCCCGGCCGCCGCCGCCAACAATCAAAATTTTCATTTATCCTCCTGTTAGACCTTTACTGGCAGTAAAGACCCTCGTATTATGAACTGTTTGTTCGTTTATTAACCCGAGTGGGTTTGCCTTTGGATATATATTTTCGTTAGCCAAAGGCAAACCAAATCCTAATGTTTAAAATGCCTAACACCTGTAAACACCATCGCAATCCCCAGCTCATTAGCCTTATTGATAGAATCCTCATCACGGATCGAACCTCCTGGCTGAATAATGGCTGTGATGCCTGCCTCCGCCGCAGCTGTAACGCAATCGTCAAAGGGGAAGAAAGCATCTGACGCCAATACTGCTCCCTCTGTTTTATCCGTTGCCTGTTTAATAGAATTCTCAACAGCCCATATACGATTGACCTGCCCCGGCCCTATTCCGATCGTTTTTCCTTCCTTTGCTATAACGATTCCATTGGATTTAATATGCTTGACCACCTTCATGGCAAACCTCAAGTCTTCCATTTCCTTTTCCGTTGGAATCCGGTCAGTAACGACATTTATATCCTCATCGCTGTAAAGCTCATGATCTATTTCCTGAACTAAAATGCCGCCGCTGACCTTTTTCAGGTCAAAAGCGTCCTTCGGTGTCTTTGCAAGAATATCATTCAGCTTCAGCAAACGTAAATTTTTCTTTTGTGTTAAAACTGCAATCGCATCTTCAGTAAAATCCGGTGCAATAACTATTTCAACAAATATTTTATTGATTTCTTCCGCAGTTGCCTTATCAACAGTACGGTTAGCTGCCACGATCCCGCCAAAAATTGAAACGGGATCCGCCTCATATGCTTTAATGTAGGCTTCATAAATATCTTTCCCACTTCCTACTCCGCAAGGATTGGCATGCTTTACAGCTACCACCGTTGGTTCCTCAAATTCCTTAAGTGCTTGCAGCGCGCCATTGGTATCATTGATATTATTGAAGGAAAGTTCTTTCCCATGCAATTGGACTGCATTTACCATAGCGCCCGGATATGGCCGGACCTCTTTATAATAATAAGCCTTTTGATGCGGATTTTCTCCATATCTCAGATTCTGAACCTTTTCAAATGTTAAAGTCAGATTGTCCGGAAGCGCTCCCTCGATTTCCTTTCTCAGGTAATCTGCAATCATAGCATCATAGGCTGCGGTATGCCGGAACACCTTCAATGCAAGCCGATACTTCGTTTCGTAGGATACCTCTCCCTTTTCTTTTATTTCACTGATTACAACACTGTAATCCCCCGGATCACAAATCACAACGACATCCCTGTGGTTTTTGGCTGCAGAGCGAAGCATAGTCGGTCCTCCGATATCGATGTTCTCAATGGCATCCTCAAGTTTTACCGACGGTTTTAATATTGTTTCTTTAAACGGATATAAATTGATTGCAACTATATCGATAGTTTCTATTTTCAGATTCTCCAGCTGTTTCATATGATCAGGGTTATCACGCATTGCGAGAATTCCTCCATGGACAGCCGGATGCAGTGTCTTGACCCTACCGTCCAGGCATTCCGGAAAGTCTGTTACTTCGGAGATACCTATGACATCAACCCCTGCTTCTTTTAGCTTAGCTGCTGTTCCGCCTGTAGAAATGATATTAACCCCCAGCTTTTTTAATTCCTTGGCGAATCCCAATACACCTGTTTTATCTGATACACTAATCAACGCTCTCATATCATTCTATTCCTTTCCACTCCAGCAATAAGTACACAGCTTGCATTTGCCAATACCCACGGATTTTATCGTATCCTCAAGTGTGTGATATTTCAGGCTGGTAAAGTTCAATTGTTTCCTGATTTCCTCCACCATATTTGCATGCCGTTTACTTTTACTATCAACATATTCTTCTAAAACTTCCCGCTTAACTTTTCCGCCTTCCAGCTTTTCTATTGTACTTCTGGTAATCAAATCCATATCGCTCACAGTTCTGGTGAAGTTCAGATACTTGCAGCCGAACATTGTCGGAGGGCATGCCGATCTGACATGTATTTCCTTTGCCCCATGCTCGTATAGATATTTTACTGTGCCGGTCAGCTGTGTTCCTCTTACAATGGAATCATCAATTATGACTAATTTCTTTCCTTTGATAAGATTATGGACCGGTATGAGCTTCATGCGCGCGATAAGCTCCCTGGTTTTCTGACTCTGAGGAGTAAAACTCCTCGGCCAGGTAGGTGTATACTTTATTAACGGTCTGGCAAACGGTATCCCTGATTTATTGGCATATCCCAATGCATGAGCAGTGCCGCTGTCGGGCACACCGGCAACATAGTCAGCCTTGATACCAGGGTCTTTCTCGGCTATTTTTGAACCGTTTCTATATCTCATTTCCTCTACATTGATTCCTTCATAGGTGGAAGTGGGATATCCAAAATAGGTCCACAGGAAGGTACATATTCTCAGTTTTCCTCCCGGTTCAGCTATGGTTCCAAAGCCGGATGGAGTGAGAAAAACAATTTCTGCCGGTCCGAGCTCCATCGCAGGACGATACCCTAGATTTATGAATGCAAAGGATTCTGACGCGGCACAGTAGCTCCCTTTCTTTTTACCGATAATCAGAGGAGTTCTTCCGTATTTATCTCTCGCAGCGTAAATTCCCTCCTGTGTCATAAGCAAGATAGTAATGGAGCCTTCTATTTTTTCCTGCGCATACCGAATTCCTTTTATATAATCATCTTCTGTTGAAATCAGCGCGGCAACAAGCTCCGTATTGTTGATTTCCCCGCCGCTCATAGACATGAATTGACTGCATCCGTTCTGCAACAGCTCATTCACCAGCTGTTTCTTATTGTTGATCCTGCCAACCGTACCAATGGAATAATCGCCCATTCTGCTGAAAACCGTCAGCGGCTGAGGCTCAGCGTCACTGATGCAGCCGATTCCCATGATTCCGGTCATCTCGTCCACTTCTTTTTCAAACTTCGTTCGAAACGGGGAATTTTCAATGTCATGGATAGCTCTATCAAAGCCATTATCTCCGTAAACACACATCCCCCCTCTCTTGGTTCCAAGGTGTGAATGATAATCCGTCCCGAAAAATAAGTCTGTAACGCAATCACTGTTTGATACTACCCCAAATAAACCGCCCATTATCTATCTCCCTTTTTATTAATTGAAGCAATTACAATTTTGAGCGCTTCCCTCAATATTTTATGTTCAGTTTTTAAAACTCTTGCCGCCAAAGTGTCTGCTGTATCTCCTTCCAATACAGGAACTTTCTCCTGCAAAATGATCGGACCTGTATCTATTCCCTCGTCAACATAATGAACAGTGGCCCCTGTTTCTGAAACGCCTGATGCAAGCACAGCCTCATGGACATGCTTTCCATAAAAACCCTGTCCGCAGAACTGAGGGATAAGGGAAGGATGTATATTTATTATTCTTCCGCGATAAGCTTCAATCATTTTTGAATCTAAAATACTCATGTATCCGGCCAGAATAATCAAATCTGTTTTTGCTTCATCCAGTGCATTTATGAGTGCATTTGTTCTGGCTTCCGCATCCGGATAATTTGTCTTGCCAATGACCATGTACTTTATGTTATGTTTTTTTGCTCTTTCCAGAGAATAGGCCTTTGGATTGCTGGAAATCACAAGACCAATCTCCGCGTCTTGAATGAATCCGCTTTCGATCCCGTCAATGACAGCCTGCAAATTCGTTCCACCGCCGGATACCAATACTGTTATCCTTAACATAAACAGACTCCTTCTCCGCTGACGACTTCTCCGATAATACGTGGCTCTTCTCCTACTTCCTTCAATAAATCCATTATCGTTTCTGCTCTCTCACTATCAATCACTATGATCATCCCAACACCCATGTTGAAGGTCGCAAACATTTCATTTCGGGCTATATTCCCACATCTTTGTATATACTCAAAAATCGGGAGTACATTCCAACTCCCTATGTCGATTCTGACTCCCAACCCTTCCGGAATGATTCTTGGAATATTTTCAAAAAATCCTCCTCCGGTGATGTGTATGATACCATTCACAGTTTCTTTTGCAAGAACTGCATTGCATGCCTTTGTATAGATCTTAGTAGGCGTGATCAATGAATTTCCTACCGTCTTGCCAATCTCTGCCACATAATCATTTACCTGCAGCTTCATTATTTCAAAAAACAGCTTTCTTACCAATGAATATCCGTTGCTATGTAATCCACTGGACGGGAGCCCTACAAGAATATTCCCTTTTTTTATTTGAGAACCGTCAATTATCCTGGAACGATCCACAACGCCAACAGCAAAACCAGCCATGTCATACTCTCCATCGGCATAAAAGTCTGGCATTTCTGCTGTTTCACCACCAACGAGAGCACACTCTCCTATGATACAGCCGTCTGAAACTCCTTTAACGATATCAGCCACCTTCTCCGCATTGACCTTACCGGTAGCAATATAATCAAGAAAGAATAACGGCTTTGCGCCCTGACAAAGAACGTCATTTACACACATCGCGACACAATCCTGTCCAACAGTATCATGTTTATCTACCATAAATGCAATCTTAAGCTTTGTTCCGACTCCATCGGTTCCTGCTACGAGTATGGGTTCCTTGATTCCTGTCAAGTCCAGTTTGAAAAGACTTCCGAAGCTGCCCAAACCTGTAAGAACATTGGCATTAAAGGTCTTTTTTACATGTTCCTTCATAAGCCGAACTGCTTTTTCGCCTTCCTTTGTGTCTACCCCCGCATCCTTATAGGTTAATTTTGCACCCATTGCGACACCTATTCCTTTCTGTCATCCTAATCTTTTACTTATTAAATCAACAAGCAAACGAATAACCTGATTGAATACTATTTTCGTTACATTATCCTTTCAATTCCTTATCTTGTTTCATAATATCGTCTTCCATTTTCTTTTTATATTTCTTCATCTTCTCTCTCAGCTCCGGATATTTTACAGAAAGGATTTGTATCGCCAATAGTCCTGCATTTTCTGCTCCGTCAATGGCCACTGTGGCAACCGGAACACCTTTGGGCATTTGAACAATAGAGAGCAAAGCGTCCAGTCCGTCAAGGGTAGAAGATTTTATAGGCAGTCCGATAACCGGCATGGCAGTATATGCGGACAGGACACCGCCTAAATGTGCCGCTTTTCCGGCTGCCGCAATTATCACTTCAATCCCGTTTTCTTCAGCCTTTGAAGCAAACTCTTCGGCAATTCTCGGTGTCCTGTGGGCCGAAATGATTCGCGTTTCATAGTCTACGCCGAATTCTTCCAATACTGACTGTGTTCTTTCTACAGCTGAGTAATCTGATTTGCTTCCCATTACTATAGCAACTTTCATAACTTCCTCCTTTGCTTGTCTTTTTTTCTTACTGCTGCGTTGCAGTGTCTCTCGCGTTCGCTTATGTATGTCTGTATACATGCGCATCTCGCTCGTTCTCTGCGCCTTGCATTAAGCAAAAAATCCTGCGCAATCTGAATTGTCTTTTTTGCTTAATGCACACGCATGACGGTTTCCAAGGGGATACATCTCGGCAGGCACACAATATTGACTATTTAAAATATGCGATTCCTGCTTCAAAGATCTTTTGATCATTATTTCCCGGAACATTCTTATAAAGGTTCTTGCCTATTCTTTCTGAATGACCCATCTTACCAAAGACCCTTCCGTCAGGAGAGGTGATCCCTTCAACTGCCAGCATCGATTCATTAGGATTATATCCTCCATTCATGGAAGGCATCCCGTTTAGATCGACATATTGGGTCGCAATTTGACCGTTTTTCAGGAGCTGCTGAATCACATCCTGTTCTGCAATAAATCGACCCTCTCCGTTAGAAATCGGTATAGTATGAATATCTCCTATCTCCACATTGACAAGCCACGGAGATTTTACTGATGCTACTCTTGTCCTTATCATAGAGGAAGTATACCTTCCAATGCGGTTGTAGGTCAAGGTGGGATTTCCTTCATCAGGTTCTGTAATTACCCCGTATGGTACAAGACCCAGCTTTATCAGTGCCTGAAATCCGTTGCAAATCCCCAGCATTAGACCATCCCTTTGATTCAGCAGATCTTCTACTGCTTCCCTGATTGCGGGATTGCGGAAAACCGCGGTAATGAATTTGGCAGAACCATCAGGTTCATTGCCTACGCTAAGACCTCCCGGGATCATGATAATCTGGCTGTTTCGGATACGCTTTTCCATTTCAATTATAGACCTGTTCCAATCCGCCTGGCTTAAATTCCTTAATATCTGAATATCAACTACCCCGCCTGCCTTTTCAAATGCTTGCTTTGAATCTGCTTCACTGTTAGTGCCGGGAAATACGGGCATGAAAATTTGCGGCTTGGCAATTTTTACAGCAGATCTGTAATTGGATCTTATATTATAGGAAATTGGCTCAGGGTTTTGAATTATTTCATTTGACTTGATCTTTCTTTTTGTAGGGAATATCCCTTCCAGCGGCTCGGTCCAGATCTTACGGATTTCATCAAGCTTTATAGTGATCGTCTCTCCTGCCTTAGTTTCATGAGCCTCGGTCTCAATCGTAATCGAGCTATTGTTAGAAGTATTCCCGATCACTTTATAACTGGTACCTGCCATTAACTCATCGGTATTTTCATTTTCCGGTATTTCAAGCAGTAGTGCACCATAGTAAGGGTTCCGAAGTTCTTTATCAGTCACACCTTTCAAATCGGCACCGATCATGTTGCCGACAGCCATTTGAACCAGTGAAACGAATATTCCGCCTGTTCCTACTGTATTTGCGGATAAAATCTTACCTTCTAAAGCCAATTCATGGACTCTTTTCATATTAACTTTGTATTGCTCAAGGTCCAGCATCTGCTGTTCATTGCGGTCAGCGGTAATATAGACAAGCTTGCTATTCTCCTTTTTCAGTTCTGTGGATACGATCTCGTTCGCGTTCGCAACACTTATTGCAAAGGAAACCAGGGTCGGCGGTACATGGATGTCCATGAAGGATCCGGACATGCTGTCTTTGCCGCCGATCGATGGAATGTCCAGTTCGATTTGAGCCTTGAGCGCTCCCAGCAATGCAGTAAAAGGCTTGCTCCAGCGAACCGGGTCTTGTCCCAATTTTTCAAAGTATTCCTGAAAGGTCAATCTGACTTTGGAATAATCTCCTCCCATAGCTGCAATTTTTGTTATCGAATCGATCACTGCATAATAAGCGCCATGAAATGGGCTTGCTGCTGATAGCTTCGGGTCGAATCCATAAGCCATCATTGTTGCTGTATCTGTAAATCCATTTGTGACCGGGAGCTTGGATGCCATGCCTGCTGCCGGGGAAAGCTGATATTTCCCTCCTAAGGGCATCAAAATGGTAGCAGCGCCTATGGTACTATCGAACATATCAGTCAAGCCTTTTTGACTGCAGCAATTCAAATCCTTCAAAAGCTCCGTTATGCCTGCTTTTCCAATATTTCCGCTTAATTCTTCTGTCGGTCCTAAATCAAGCTCTCTCTCCGGCACGTAAATATCGATTTCCTGTTTTACACCGTTTGAGTCCAGAAATTCCCTGCTTAAATCCAGAATACAGTCTCCTCTCCAGTACATTCGGAATCTGTTGAGATCTGTTACACGTGCAATCGCAACCGCCTCTAAATTTTCTTCCTCTGCGTACCGGATAAACTTTTCCACATCCTTTTCCGATATGACTGCAGCCATTCTTTCCTGGGATTCAGAAATAGCGAGCTCCGTTCCATCCAGATCGTCATATTTCTTTGGAACAAGGTCTAAATTTACATCGATTCCATCGGCCAACTCACCTATTGCTACCGAAACCCCTCCTGCGCCGAAATCATTGCATTTTTTTATCAATCTTGCCGCTTCTTCCCTTCGGAAGAGCCTCAGAATATTGCGTTCAACAGGTGGATTTCCTTTTTGTACCTCTGCGCCTGATTTTACTATCGACTCCTCAGTATGACCTTTGGAGGAGCCGGTAGCGCCTCCGCAACCGTCTCTTCCGGTTTTACCTCCGATGAGCAGGATCATGTCTCCTTTTTCAGGCTTTTTACGCTGTACATGGGAGGCAGGCGCCGCTCCTATGACCGCGCCTAATTCCATTCGCTTTGCAATATACCCCTCATCGTAAATCTCTGATACCTGACCTGTGGCTACTCCTATTTGATTTCCGTAAGAGCTGTATCCCTTTGCCGCATCTTTTGTTATTACCCTCTGGGGGAGTTTGCCGGGAAGTGTTTCATCAATGCTCTTTCTAGGATCTCCGCTCCCCGTTACCCTCATTGCCTGATAGACATAAACACGGCCGGACAGAGGATCCCTGATCGCTCCGCCAAGACAAGTGGCAGCACCGCCAAATGGCTCTATCTCAGTGGGATGATTATGAGTCTCATTTTTAAACATGACTAACCAATCTTCTTCTTTGCCGTCCACTACAGCTTTTACCTTTATACTGCAGGCATTGATTTCATCCGACTCGTCAAGATCGTCCAATAGTCCCTTTTTCCTGATGTGCTTTGCTCCGACAACTGCCATATCCATCAGGCTCATATCTTTTTCTGAATTTTCATAAACTGCTTCTCTCACCTTTAGATAGCTCTGGAAGGCAGCATGAACCAATTCAGAATAGGGTCCTTTCTCAAAGGAAACAGAATTAATCTTTGTAAAAAATGTCGTATGTCTGCAATGGTCTGACCAATAGGTATCTATTACCTTCAATTCAGTGACTGTAGGATTTCGTTTTTCTGTATCTGAAAAGTATTCTCTGACAAATCGCAGATCTTCCTCGCTCATTGCGAAGCCCTGTTCCGCTTTATAAGCTGTCAGTTGCTGATTATTCATTTCAATAAAATTATCCTCAGTCCTTATGCTCTCCGGTTCGGCAATTTGCCTTTCAAGCTCTTGTGGTTTCTGCAAATCCGCCTCCTGAGAATCAACAGGATTTATACAGTATCTTTTCACCTCTGCATATTCTTCCTGTGAAATATTTCCCATTAGAATTATCAGCCTTGCAAAACGAACCGTTGGCTCTGAGCTTGCTTCCATCAGTTTTATACATTGCTCCGCAGAATCTGCTCTTTGATCGAATTGTCCGGGCAGATATTTAACGGCAAAATATAAAGCGCCTGCATCGATTGGGACCTCTTCATCGTAGGCCATATCTATCGCAGGCTCAGCAAAAATTGAATATTTCGCAGCATTGTAAGTGTTATTATCAATTCCTTCAATATCATACCGATTAATAACTCGTACAGCAGATAATCCCTGCAGATGCAGATTTTCTTTAAAATCTGATAAGAGTTCCTGTGCCTCGATATCATACCCTTTTTTCTTTTCAACATAAATTCTACGTACCATTGAGCCCTCCTCATGGAATAAAATGCGAACTTTAACGCATCAAAATTTATTAAACGTTCGTGTTTTTGGCCTTTTGGGCCAATTGACATACCTATATTACCATCTGTTATTACTATAATCAATAAATAATACGAATATTTTAATTTGCTTCGACAGGTTTTTATCATATTCCGAACAAACCATATGAAAGCAAGAAAAAGGAAGACCAGTCATGGGCAAGCGCAAAGGCTTGTATGACCGGTCTTTATTCTATATATGCTTATTGTGTCATGATTTTATACTTAGGGCTTAGCTGCCCGGTTTATTCTCCCCCAGCCCATAACCATTTGTGGTAAGGTGGGTATTAATACCATTCATTGCGCCAATAATTTTATTGGCATACCTTGTCGAGTACGTACCTCGATTTACAGGGACTGAGCCTTGGTTGTATGCAGAAAATCCTTTTGTTAGATTTCCATCATAGGCTGCAATTTTTTCACTGAGATACATCGCTCCGAAATTGATACTGGTCTCTGCATCTAATAGCTGTTGCTTGCTTAACCCGTACCGCGCTCCGGTAGAAGGCATTACCTGCATTAATCCAAGGGAGCCACTAGGTCCTCTTGCCTGCGGGTTAAATGTGCTTTCCCTGTGAGCTACTGCTATGAGAATTTTTTCATCTATTTTATACGTTTCGGCTGCATTATTGAACATGAATATAAGTTCTTGCGCCTTGTTGACAGTGTAGCTTCGATTATAATTCTGAATATAGCTTACCAAACCTTCATGATATTTCGATTTCTCTTCCATCCAATAGGATTCAGCCGGTATTCCTTCAACTGTGCTTACATAGACCCCTGTATAAGAATCATAGTACACATCCCAGTTCATACCTTCTTTGCCAGTCAATACCTTGATTGGCAGATACACAACATTGTCCTTAGCTAATATCGGCATATCATTTAAGTCTATTTCCCTTACAGAAAGCTGTGGGGCTTTGATTTCTTTGCCTAAGTGTACTGCCAGATTAAAGTCTATGGCAGTATTTGCTGAATCAGCCGACTCTGCTTCTATGGATTTAGTTGACTCTAATTCATAGATCAGAACCTGCGCTTCATCAAGTACCTTAGTCTGAATATCCTTCCTTTCATTTTTCTTCCACTGGTCGGTTATATTTACCAGTGTTGGTTCTGTTTTCAATAATTTTAATGTGCGGCTTTCAAAATCCATTTTTGCTTTGACACCAAGTACTTCCTCCATTTCAGGTGTCAATGGGAAGTAAGTAGCATCATTGTATACGAAAAATGGATACTGTAAATAATTGTTATTGATAGCTTCCCCGTTGATTATAATACTCCTGGTTAAAAAATCTCCTTGAACGTTTTCTTCAGCATAGATAGAAATTGATGAGAAAATTAAGACGGTCAACGAAAGCCACACAGATATAAGCTTCTTTGCCATATCTTTTTTCCCTCTCTTTCTTTTGTCTATTTTGAGACAATACTATTATATCAGATTAAGCTTAAAAGTATACCGTTTTTTGGTTTTTCCCACTATTCAGAAGCTGAAAACGTTGGTATTTCAGCATTTTGTCAGCACAAAAAATTGTATCTCCACAAAGCATAAAAAAGCGGAAATATCTTTGCCTTGTCATTTTGTATAGTTGTCAAAATAGCCTTTAATATATACGATAGGCGTTCCCTTATCACCGCTGCCTGTGGTCAAATCGCAAAGTGAACCGATCAAATCTGTAAGCCTTCTTGGAGTTGTTCCCAAAGCGGCCATGTCATCAAGATTGCCATCCTTCTCTTTTATATATTTGCTGATAGCTTCCTTTAACGCCTCTCCGCTGAGATGAGCAAAATCATTGTCAGCAAGATATTTTAATTTTACTTCATTCGGAGTTCCTTCAATTCCCGGTGTATAACCAGGTGATACAACCGGATCAGCCAGCTCCCATATTTTTCCAATTGGGTCTTTGAAAGCACCGTCTCCGTAAACCATTACCTCGATCTTTTTTCCGGTTTCCTTTTTGATCGTTTCTTGGATTTTTGTGACAAAATCTGTGCAGTCATTTGGAAAAAGCTTGATCTTAGTTTCTGTCGATGAATTGGAGCCCAGAATCCCATACTTTGTATTGTATCCGCTTCCATCAACGCTGACGTTTAATATTTCATCCAATCCAAAGATTATTCCTGCACCCGCTGCTTTTAAAATCTTTTTTGTTCTTGCTCTTGAATGGATATCACAAACCAGAACGTTTTTTGTATATTCAAGAATCGTTCTCGGATTATTCGAAAATATGACCTCAACCTCTGCCCCTTCATCCTGGATCAGCTGTTTATAATACATGACATAGTCCACTCCAGTAAAAGTATGCTTGGGTTTTCCGAAATTTTTTACAAATTCATCTTCTGTCAAAACGTCATTATAGCAATCAAATCCTTTTTCATCGAGTAATTCTATATCTATAATCTGATTCCCAACCTCATCACTGGGGTAGCTTAGCATCAATACAATCTTCTTTACACCTCTTGCAATACCCTTTAAGCATATTGCGAATCTGTTACGACTAAGTATCGGAAAAATTACGCCTAAAGTATCACCCCCTGATTTGGATTTCACTTCTTTGGCAATGTGATCAACAGTCGCATAATTTCCCTGGGCTCTGGCGACAACAGCCTCGGTAATAGCAAGAATATCCTTATCATCGATTTGAAACTCACCTGCTTTAGCGGCATTTAATACCGTATCCACCGTTATTTTTTCCAGATCATCGCCTTCCCTTATTATGGGGGCTCTCAACCCTCTGACCACTGTTCCGACTAATCTTTCCATTTCTCAGTCATCCTTTCAATATCATAAATTGTATGTGATATGCACCCATCACTTAATAAGGCGGGTTTATAACTATTTCGTTTTAAAAACAAAATCGTTGCAAAGTATAGTTTTGAAGTGTTTCCTACTTACCGGAATTATTATAACAATAAAAATACCGATATGTCTATGGTAAGCATATCGGTATTCGTTATTTTTCTCATAGGTTGTTGCTTTCACAACCTTTTGTGATGTGTAACAGTAACCATATGTCAGAGGATTTTCGTGTGATTTTTAAGTATAGCGCGACATCATATTATTCATTTCTCTGTTCCACACAGCTTCATCCTTAATTGATTCAATTGCGGCGGAAATTCTCTCTACCCAATCTCTGGACAGCAGATCCAAATCCGCGGGAGTAGTAACAAGACCGGAGCGTCTGGCTATCTGAAACATTTTTTGCTTGTATTCCGGCATAGCAAAATATTCATCAATCATTGACAGCATTTTCTGACGGTCAAGGTCTACCCTTCCCTGAACGTTTTGAAGCAGATTATTCATATGATCGCTGACCAGAACAGTTGTACAGCCTTTTATATTTTCTATAAGAAGCTTGATCTCCATAAGTTTATCATTTTCACTGCACATTTGAAAGCTGCCATTCAAGTAGTCATCCCATAAATCAGCGCTTTTATAGATAATAGTACTTCTTATTCTGATATAGTCGGGGTTAATCGCACTTACTACCCGTGCAGTTTCAATCGCATTTTCACGGGAATACTCTTTGCCTCCTACTCCCGGCATGAAATAAACTGAAAGCTCTATGCCTGATTCCTTGATATTTCTCCCGGCCGTAATTTCCTGCTCTGAAGTAACTCCCTTATTAATCAGTTCCAATACACGATCTGATCCACTTTCAAAACCAGAATGTATTCGGTCCAGGCCAGCTTCTTTCAGCTGCCGATACTGTTCCACACTTATTTTTGAAAGAGTCTCTGCGCGTCCGTAGGTAGTAATTCTTCTTATGCTTGGGAGCTTTTCCCTTAAATATCTGAGAACTTCCAATATTCTTTCCGTTTTAACGGCAAGAGAATTTCCATCCTGAAGGAATACGTTTTCTCCCCCATGCACAAGCCATCGATAGATAAAATAATAACACTCCTGCTCTTCACTTGTCATTTTCTCCAATATTTGCAGTGCAGCTCTTCTGTCCCAGGTTCCGTCCTTAAGCTGATGATTCTGTGCAAGTTCGGCATATTCAGCCATAACATCTATATCTTTCTTTATACTTTCCACAGAAAAAGCCTTAAATTTTTTACGTCTATACAGGCTGCAGAATTTGCAACGGTTCCAAGTACATCCTTCTGTAATTTGAAGCAGCAGGCTATTTGCTTCACTAGGCGGCCGAATAGGGCCAATACGATAAGTTTTTTGCATTACTTCGGTCATGTAATATTTCCATCCTTTACTTATTTACTTTAAGCTTACTGAACAATTCACCTTTGGTGCAATGGCCTATAATGCTTATTGATAATTAATACCCTTATTAATTATTTTATCACATTGTACCATACATCACCTTCACTTTCCATTTTACTTTCAGTTTTCAAATTTGGTTCATTTTCATTTTCTTTTCTATTTATAAAAATTAAATGCTATAATTGTCGCATAAATGAGATCACAATCTTTTCAAATTGTGTGGTCTTTTCCAATAAAGCTGATATAGATCATTTTTTGGCAAATTCAGAAAGGGGAAACAGCGATGGTCAATCAAATTCAGAAGAAGGTGTTGATCCTTGCACTGCAGGCAGGAGAACTGATGATGAAAAGCGGTGCGGAAATCTACAGGGTAGAAGATACAATCACCTGGATATGCAAAGCGTGTAAAATTCCTTATGTGGAAGTGTTTGCAACGCCGACAGGTATTTTTTTATCTCTTGATTCTGGCTCAGAACATAGTGATATGCACACATTTATCAAACGAATCAAAGGCAGCGGCATCGACCTTGATAAAATCTCCCGAACCAATCATTTTTCCAGAGAGTTTGCGAATACAGACCTAACCATTGATGACGGCTTTCGTATTTTAAAAGAAATTGCAGACAGGAAGCCTTACCCGCTCCTTGTCAGAATATTGGGAGCTGCTTTGGTCTCCTCTTTTTTTGCCTTGATATTTCAAGGTAATATTAGTGATTTTTTCTGTGCCTTCTCTGTTGGTGCCTGCAGTTATATCCTATCATTGCTTTTAGATCGGCTTGATACGAATCTATTCCTGCGAGGATTCTTCTGCTGTGCTGTCGCAGCATTTCTGGCTTTAGGCCTTATTTCCATTGGACTGGGTTCCAATTTCAGTTCTGTCATCATTGGTTCCATCATGATATTTCTGCCAGGTGTAGCACTTACTAACGGGATTCGGGATACTCTTGCCGGCGATATGCTGTCTGGTGCGTCAAAAGGACTTGAGGCATTGGTTATAGCTGTGTCGCTTGCCTCCGGTGTCGGTATGGCTATTGAGGTGTGGATGCTTCTGGGGGGTGCTTTTTAATGATATCGCCATTTTTATTTGCCTTCTGTTCCACGGTCGGATTTTGCATCATCTTCCATGTGCCAAGGAGACATATTATTCCGGCTTCCCTTGTTGGAGCCTGCGGATGGCTGACCTATATCTATAGTGTCGCTTCTAACAGTGGCAGTGTTCTGGGATGTTTTGCAGCCTCATGCATCGTTGCATTGCTAAGCGATATTTTCTCAAGGGTATTCAAGGACGCAGCTACGATTTTTATCATTCCTGGAATACTTCCATTGGTTCCGGGAGCAAATATGTATTATACTATGCTGGCGATTTTGGATAGGGATTTAGATAAAACTGCATTGATCGGAACAGAAACTTTATTAATGGCTGGCGCGATTGCCGTTGCCCTCCTTATGGTTACTTCTATAATCAGATTGGTTATAACGCTTAAGTAGAAAAATTTGGCGTTATTCGTTATTGTATTATCTTAATAAAAGACGGCGCAGCTATGTTTAGTATGGATTAAGTACATAAACTAGGGCTAAGAGTGCTCAACACCTTTAGCCCTTTTTATTTAGAGGTTAATATAACATGGGATTATCGTTTTCTTCTGTGGCCGCCTTCCTTAACACGCATTCGGGTCAAAGATTTGAGGATCGCGATCTTCGCTCTGGCTATTTCCGAATCATCATCACTTGGGTTCTTCAGCCAGTTTTCTGCTTTTTCCTTTTCTCTTTGCGCTCTCTCTACATCAATATCCTCAGGCCATTCCGCTGCATCAGTGAAAATTATGATGTTATCTTTTACATCGATATATCCCCCGGCAATCGCCGTAACTCTGAAATCCTTGGACCCGGCTTCCTGAAACCAAAGTTCTCCGGCGTCAAGCAGCTTGACTGCCCACGTATGACCCGCCATAAATCCCTCGTCACCCGTTAATGTTCTAACTATGACAAGCTCTACCTCTCCCTTGTAAAAGAGTTTGGAAGGTGTTATCACCTCCAGCTGCATACTTTTAGGCATTTTTCTTGAACCTTTCTACAACTTCATCAATTCCGCCGGCAAACAGGAACATTGACTCAGGTATTTCGTCATGATTTCCTTCAAGGATCTCCTTAAAGCTCCTTATTGTCTCCTTCAGTGGAATATATTTACCAACCGTACCGGTAAATGCTTCCGCAACACTGAAAGGCTGAGATAAGAAACGCTGGATTTTTCTGGCACGGGAAACAATCAGTTTGTCTGAATCATCTAATTCATCCATACCAAGGATTGCGATGATGTCCTGGAGTTCCTTATATCTTTGCAACACTTCCTGAACTCCTCTGGCTGTATTGTAGTGCTCCTCTCCGAGGATAAGCGGATCCATGATTCTGGAGGTGGACTCCAACGGATCAACAGCCGGATAAATACCAAGCTCACTTATTGATCTTGAAAGTACCGTTGTAGCATCAAGATGCGCAAATGTCGTTGCAGGAGCAGGGTCAGTTAAGTCATCCGCGGGTACATATATCGCCTGTACGGAAGTAATGGAGCCCTTCTTTGTAGAAGTAATCCTTTCCTGCAATGCACCCATTTCCGTCGCCAGGGTCGGCTGATATCCTACTGCACTGGGAACACGGCCCAACAAAGCGGATACCTCAGAGCCTGCCTGTGTAAAACGGAATATATTATCTATGAAAAGAAGTACATCCTGACCTTCTTCATCTCTGAAATGCTCTGCCATAGTAAGACCGGTCAACGCCACTCTCATTCTGGCTCCCGGCGGTTCGTTCATCTGTCCGAAAACCATAGCAGTTTTATCAATTACACCTGATTCAATCATTTCATAGTAAAGGTCATTCCCTTCTCTCGTTCTTTCTCCGACTCCGGCAAATACAGAAATGCCTCCGTGTTCTTTAGCAATATTATTAATGAGTTCCTGAATCAATACTGTTTTACCTACTCCGGCGCCACCGAAAAGACCAACTTTACCGCCTCTTGTATATGGAGCGATCAAGTCAACAACCTTGATTCCTGTTTCAAATATCTGCGCACTGGTATCCTGCTCTTCAAAAGCAGGCGCATCCCTGTGGATAGGCATTTTCGTCTCTGTCACAACTGGACCTTTATTGTCAATCGTTTCTCCTACTACATTAAACAGTCTGCCCAGAACCTCTTTACCTACCGGAACAGTGATTGGCGCACCACTGTCTATCGCTTCCATTCCTCTCACCAGCCCGTCCGTGGAGGATAGCGCAACACACCTTACTATGTCATCGCCGATATGCTGTACTGCTTCCGCAACAATATCCCTGTCTGTAAATTTTATGTAAATAGCATTAAGCAGCTCTGGCATTTCCTCCGGCTTAAATTTTATATCGACTACGGGTCCGATAATCTGATGTATGTTACCTTTATTGCTCATTTTTTTTCTTCCCCCCTAACGTGAGATTTATTTCAACGCATCAGCGCCGCCGACGATTTCTGAGATTTCATTTGTTATGGCTGCTTGTCTTGTTCTGTTATAGAAGAGGTTCAGTTCTTCGATCATTTCTCTTGCATTATCTGTAGCACTTTCCATCGCCATACGTCGTGCAGCATGCTCACAGGTTGCAGATTCAACAATCGCACCGTAAACCATGATTTCAACATATTTCGGTACCAGATAGTTGAAGACATCATCGACAGACGGTTCATAATCCACCATCTTTTCCAACTTTGGTAAATCCGGATCCTTATCTATTTCAAACGGAAGCAGTGTTACGCTCTTGACCGCCTGCTCCATAGAGTTGACGAATGTTGTATAAATCATTACTACTTCGTCAATCTGTTCGGAATTGTACATGTCGATTATTGGCTTGCTAATCTCTTGAGTTTCTATAAAAGAGATAGTCTCGGGAGGAAGCATATACTCACCTTTAATGTCGTAGCCCCGTTTCATGAAGTATTCTTTTCCTTTTAAGCCAACTGCTGTAATATATGGTTTTTCCTTGCATTCAGCAATCTGTTCGGCTGCTTTTTTGATCACATTGGAATTAAAACTTCCACAAAGACCTCTTGCACTCGTCATTATAATAAAGCAGGTTTTTTTGATCTCCCTGTTTCCCTTTAGGTAACATACTGGAACCTCAGATGTATTATTAAAAATCTCCTCAATCGATTCCGTTACAAAATGAAAATATTTTCTTGTTCTTTCAAAGGTGCTTTTGGCTTTCCTGAGTTTTGCAGCTGATACAAGCTTCATTGCATTTGTAATGTGCTCCATGCCGTTGACGCTTTTGATTCTGCGCTTAATATCTCTCATATTGCTTGCTGCCATAACATCACCTCCTCCTTATCGGCTGTCAGCTAGAATAATTATTTTTCTTAAACTCTATTATGGCAGTTTTTAATTTTTCTTCTATTTCAGTGTCGAGTTTACCCGTGGACTTAATTGCTTTGCCGACTTCCGGATAGTGTGTGTCCATATAATTATAAAAGTCTTTTTCAAATACTTTGATTTTTCCTACAGGAATATCCGAAAGGAAACGGTTTGTCGCTGCATATATAATCATTACTTGATGTTCTATTCTAACAGGCGAGTACTGTGGCTGCTTTAAAATTTCCATTAGAACAACACCATGATCCAGTCGATCTTTTGTATCCTTATCCAGGTCTGAACCGAACTGTGAAAAGCTTGCAAGTTCTCTGTATTGTGCAAGTTCGAGCTTTACTTTACCTGAAACACTCTTCATCGCCTTAATCTGAGCGTTACCGCCTACACGGGATACTGATATTCCTGCATTTACTGCCGGTCTTTGTCCTGCAAAGAATAGCTCTGATTCCAAGAATATCTGACCATCTGTGATAGATATTACATTCGTTGGAATATAAGCGGATACATCGCCGGCCTGAGTTTCAATGATAGGCAATGCGGTTAATGAGCCGCCGCCCAGCTCATCGGAGAGCTTTGCCGCTCTTTCCAGCAATCTGCTATGCAGATAGAATACATCGCCGGGAAACGCCTCACGACCCGGTGGCCTTCTGAGAAGCAACGACATTGCACGATATGCTACAGCATGCTTTGAAAGGTCATCATATATAATCAGCACATGCTTGCCCTGATGCATGAATTCTTCTCCCATTGCACAGCCCGCATACGGCGCTATGTATTGAAGGGGCGCAACATCGCTCGCGGTAGCTGCTACCACGATCGTATATTTCATCGCTCCTCTATTTTCCAAGACCTGAACCAACTGCGCGACTGTGGATTTTTTCTGGCCAATCGCTACGTAGATACAGATTACATCTTCTTCCTTCTGATTTAAGATAGTGTCGATTGCTATTGCAGTTTTTCCTGTCTGCCTGTCACCTATGATCAATTCTCTTTGACCTCTCCCAATTGGTATCATTGAGTCGATCGCCTTGATACCTGTTTGAAGCGGCTGATGAACCGATTTCCTGGCAAGAACACCGGGCGCCAAGTTTTCGATAGGTCTTGATTTATTTGCCTTAATTGGGGTTTTTCCATCAATTGGCTGTCCAAGAGCATTGACGACACGTCCTATTAATTCAGGTCCAACTGGTACTTCAACGACCCTTCCGGTTGGTTTTACTATATCGCCCTCTTTTATTTCTCTATCGGGACCGAGAATTACGGCTCCTACATTATCTTCTTCCAGATTCAATGCCATGCCATAGATTTCATTTGGGAACTCAAGCAGTTCGCCCGCCATACAGTTCTCCAGACCATAAATACGTGCAATACCATCTCCGATTTGTATTACGGTACCAAAATCAGATACGTCTAATTCTTTTTTATAGTCCTTGATTCTTTCTCTTATGACTGCACTGATCTCTTCCGGCTTTAAATTCATCAATTATCACCCCTTTATACCTGCTTAATGCTGCCTTCAAGATCCTGTAGCTGTTTCCTGATGGATGCATCAATTACTTTTCCTTCTATGAATATTTTTACGCCGCCTAAGAGGAAAGCATCAATTTTATTGACAAGCTTTACATTCTTCCGCAAAAGCTTTGATGTTTTTTCTTCAAAGGAACTTAATTGAATATCTGTAAGGGGTTCAACTGAAAAGACAGTTCCTTGAGATATTCCTTGCTCTTGATTAATCAGCTTTTGATATTCTTTAACAATTCGATAAAAACTGGACATCCGTTTTTTATCGATTAACACCAGCAAAAAATTTATAGTCTCAGTACTGACATGACCTCCAAAGACCTGCTCGATCAATTGCATTTTTTCGGGTTTTGAAATGACAGGGGTTTTGAAAAACTCAAAGAAACCTGGATTTTTCTCAAATATTGCACTGATCTCCTTCAGTTCTTCTATAATGACATCCACCTTATTCCTGTCCGTAGCTGCTTCAAACAGAGCTTTGCCGTATGTAATTTCAACTGTTAATTCTGCCATTTTGAACTCCCCGTCTCATCAATTATTTTTCCGATGACAGCTTGCTGTTCTTTATGGTCTAATTCTTTTTCCAGGATTTTTTCGGCAGCAAAGATAGCAAGTGCTCCTATTTCCTGTCTCAATTCTTCAAGTGACTTTTTCTTAAGTCTTTCAATTTCAGCTTCTGTTTGTCCAATCAGCATAGCTGTTTTATTCTCGGCTTCCTGAAGAATATCTTTGGCTTGTGCATCAGCTTTTAACTTTGCTTCCCTTACAATCTCCCGGCCTTCATTTTCCAGATTTGCAATCTGTTCATCATAAGATTCTTTTAGCTTCTTGGCTTCCAGCATCTTATTCTCAGCATCAAAAATCGTGTCCCTCACGTCACTGTTTCTATTGTCAATTACCTTATTCACTCTATCGAACAAAAAGTGTTTGAGAATCAATAAGAGAATCACGAAATTGAATAAGGTCGCAAAAATAGTAAATAAATTTCCCTCCATGCTGCGATGCCCTCCTTCGAGTATGTTATTTCATAAATTGGTACAGATACTCGCTATAATACAAAAATAAGCAGTATAGAGACGATCAGCGCATAGAGTGATGTTACTTCTGAAAATGCAATACTGATGATCATTGTAGAAGTGATATCTCCTTTTGCTTCAGGCTGTCTGGCGACTGCTTCCACAGCTTTTCCGCCGATAATACCAATACCTACACCTCCACCTACAACACCAAGTGCAGCGACTCCAGCGCCCAGCGCTATCAAACCAGTAGGATCCATAAGTTAAACCTCCTTAAATTTTTGTCTTTTTGCAAAATTTATTTATAATATCTGATACACGCTATGCATCAGTCATTACCTATTCTTCAACCGACGTTTTTGTAAAGACTATGGTTAGCATTATGAATACATATGTCTGTATCAATGCAACAAAAAGGTCAAAGAAGAAATGAAGCGGAACCGGGATAATAAGTGCGAAATAGCCCAATGCCATATAAGTCAGCTCTATGAAAATGACTCCAACCAAAAGATTGATGAAAAGTCGGAGGCAAAGTGATAATGGCA
This sequence comes from Eubacteriales bacterium, assembly GCA_028706405.1. GTDB lineage: Bacteria > Bacillota > Clostridia > Peptostreptococcales > Anaerovoracaceae > Anoxybacterium. The sequence goes on along the minus strand of JAQWBM010000002.1, from coordinate 32,378 downwards.
CAGTGAATTTTTCGATAATATTCATAGGAAGCATAAATGCATATGGTTTCACAAAGCCATGCAGATATCCGCCCAGCCCATTCCTTGCTATTGCAGTTCCGTTGATTACAACAGCGGAGATCAACGCTAACATCAAAGTTACATTGATATCTTTTGTGGAAGGCGGTAAACCGATTAGTCCTGTTAAATTCATGAAAACAATAAAGATGCCTAAGGTTCCAATAAAGGGAACAAAATTTTTCTTGTATGATTCCCCTAAGTTTGATACGACTAACCCGTTGAACAGATTAACTATCATCTCTATTACTGTTTGTCTTTTTGACGGAACCTTCTCAAGATTCCTCGTCAGCAGCAAAACTAAAACAGTGAGGACGACCATTATCAGCCACTGCACTACTATACTTTCAGTCACGACAAACGTACGATCAAATACAGTAAATTCAAATATTTCCTGCGCGTTGAGATGCATTGTTTTCCTCTCCTTTATATTCCTTTTATTTTTTTGTTTTTCAGTGTCATTGCACTAATAATCATAGAAATGTAATGCAGGCTATACCCGATTAAGTAAAAAATAATGTTTTTCATGTCGCCATTATATAAAATCAAAGCGAACGCAGCTGCAATCGCAATCCTCGCTATAGTACCTAAGAGGATCCAAAGCTTTCCAAGCTTTGTTTTGATTGCATACTCTATTATCACGGCATTTAATAAAAAATTAACAAGCGCTATAAAAACTCCTATGATCCCGATGATAATAACAATAGCATATTCTCTAAAGAATATCATTGAAACGGCAAACGATAACAGCATAATGATTGCATCATACAATATTACTCTTTTTAGCATCATCAAGGTATCTTTTGCCAATAAAACGTCCCCCATATATGTATATCGTTCTTCTTGAGTTTGTTATTTTTTTAATAATGCAAGTACCATTATACTATCACATTTTCAAAATGTAAAGTATTGTTTAATTTTTGTTATATTTCTCTTGTTATTGAAATACAAAAGTTTCTCACAGACCGCGAATCAGGTCGTTCAACCATTTTTTTGACCGAAAACGCTGCCGGCAAAAAATCCCCTTTACTATTTCCTCCATCTGCTCAATGAGGACCACCAAATAAACCGGGAGTGCAAGATAAAGTGCTCCGAAAAAGACAAGCGGAACTCCAATGAGCCAAACGGAACCTATTTCCAAATACATAGCAAACTTTGTATCTCCGCCACACCTGAAAATTCCCACAACGTTCAGTCCGTTAAAGATCTTCAGCGGCATCATTATACCGTATATACATATTATTAGCAACGTATAGTACTGACCTTCCGGAGTAAAATTGAAAATCCGGATAATAAATTGTGATGTCAGAATTAGCAGGCCACCTGCTGCCACACCTACGATAACTCCTATTCGCAGAAGCCTTTTCGCCAGGGCAAAGGCATAATCCGTCTTGCCCATTCCAATTTGCTGACCGACTAAAATAAGAAGAGCGTCCGCCAAGCTGAATATTGCCATAATAAAAAGCGAATCCAAGGTGATGCTTGCCTGAATGGCCGCAAATTCAGTGATTCCCATTCTTCCGTATGCCGCATTGTAGGCAGCCATTCCCATACTCCACATGGTTTCGTTTATCATAACCGGAACCGCAGTCGATAGAATTCTGGTCACAAGTGCACGGTGCCAGTCAAAAAACTCAGTAATCTTCCCCGCGATTACATTTCTTCTTCCGAAAATTACGTATATTACCAGAATCAGTTCAATAGCCCTGGAAATGGCGGTTGCAACCGCAGCTCCCTTAACCCCCAATTCTGGTGCTCCGAAGTTTCCGAATATAAATACATAATTTAAAAAAGTATTCGTTGAAAATACAATTATGCTGATTTTCAAAGGAACAGAAGTCTGTTGTGTAGTACGCAGCGCTGTAGTAAAAGGAACCGTAATACTAAGGGTTAGAAAGCAGACTGCTCCGATTCTGACATAATCCTTGCCCAATTCTATTACAGCCGGTATGTCAGTAAAAATCCTTAGTATATATTCCGGGAAAAATACCGACGGAATAAAAAAAAGCATCCCGAATCCAAAACATACTGTAATTGCAAAACCCGTAACCCTTCTTATGTTATGCGGATCCTGTTTTCCCCAAAACTGTGCCGTAAAAGCGGAAGATCCACTGGTGAAACCGAATATAACGCCCCAGTACACAAAGTAAATTTGCGTTGAAAGACCCACCGCGGCAAGTTCCACTTCTCCCAGGCTTCCAACCATAAGGTTGTCAACCAGGTTTAATGATGATGTGATGAGGCTTTGTAACGCGATAGGAAGCGCTACTCTGGTCAGAGTTCTATATAAGTTCTTGTTTTCAATTACTATTGGCTGTTTGTTCTTCATACTGCACCAATATATCAATTATCCTTTCGCATGCATGACCATCGCCATAAGGATTCGCAGCACGAGACATCTTATCATAGGCATCCTTGTCAGTCAAAAGCTCTCTTGTCATTCGGTATATATTTTCTCTTGATACCCCTGCCAGTTTTACGGTACCCGCTTCAATCGCCTCCGGTCGTTCCGTCTCTTTTCTGACAACAAGGACAGGTTTGCCTAAAGAAGGGGCTTCCTCTTGCATACCGCCTGAGTCGGTAATAATTAAATATGATTTGGCCATGAGATTCACGAATGGTTGATATTGCAGCGGCTCAATCAAGCGGACCCTGCGTGTGTTCCCCAGGATCTTGCCCGCAGTTTCCCGCACCTTTGGGTTCATATGCATTGGATAAATGATTTCTGTATCATCAAATTCTTCAGCAATGTCCCTGATTGCTGAGAAAATATGTTCCATGTTTTCTCCGAGGTTTTCTCTGCGGTGGCAAGTCACCGTGATCACTCTTTTGCTTTCAAAATCAATGCCCTTCAGTACTTCATTCTCAAAAACATAAGGCTTGTCAGCAACTTCAAGTAAGGCATCGATTACCGTATTCCCTGTGATAAATATCTTATCCTCCGCTATCGCTTCCCGTAACAGATTTTGCCTGTTTCTTTCCGTAGGTGAAAAATGCAAATCAGCGATATTACCTGTCAGGATACGGTTCATTTCCTCGGGATAAGGAGAATATTTGTCATATGTCCGAAGTCCTGCTTCGACATGTCCCACTTTGATTTGCTGATAAAATCCCGCCAGGGCTGATGCAAAGGTCGTTGTCGTATCGCCATGTACGAGAATGATATCCGGCTTTTCTTTTATTAATATCTCTTCCAATCCCATGATCACATTAGAAGTAATCTGACTGATAGTCTGGTTGGCTTTCATAATATTTAGATCATAATCCGGAACCAGTTCAAAAAGCTCCATAACCTGGTCCAGCATTTCCCTATGCTGTGCCGTCACACAAAGGATTGATTCTATACGTGAATCTTTGTTTAATTTTTTTACAAGAGGAGCCATCTTGATTGCCTCTGGTCTTGTGCCAAAAACGGTTAAAACTTTCATGCTATACCTCCCTGCGCTTTTGCTTTTGCTTTTTTTCCATCTTTTCAATCGATTCAGTGTTTACTGCCTTCAGCTTGAGCGTTCCGCTGCTCTGATCCTTTAGGAATACATAGATAAAGGTGGCTGCAATTATCACCAAAAAAATGGATTCAATAAACAGATCTCTGCTCATAAGTATCGCTGCAACTCCCATGATACCGCTGATCCCATACAGCATCAGAACCGTTCTCTTTTGACCCAATCCTGCCGCCATGATCCTGTGATGAAGGTGCCCTTTGTCCGCTTCCATTATAGGCCGCTTGTTCACCAATCTCCTCAATATGGCAAAGGTTGTGTCAAAAATAGGAAGCCCCAGCACCAGAACCGGAACTACCGTTGCCACCGCCGTGGCTCCTTTCAGAGGGCTCATCACAGAAAGACCCGCGAGCATAAAACCCAGAAACAGTGAGCCGCCATCTCCCATGAATATCCTTGCCGGATTAAAATTATACGGCAAAAATCCCAAGGCGCTGCCCGCTATAGCCAGCATAGCCATGCATATTTCTATTCTTAAATCAATATGGGCAATATACGCTATAGATAACGATGCGATAAAAGCGACTCCGGCAGCAAGTCCGTCCAGTCCGTCAATTAGGTTGATCGTGTTTGTAATACCTACGACCCAGATCACAGTAACGAGCAAGCTTACGAACCATGGAAGGAAATAATAGCCATTTCCGAAAGGATTGCCTATAAAGAAAATTCCTACACCGAATTGATACAGGATTACAGCACATATCACCTGAAATCCCAGCTTTATCTTTGCAGGCATACCCTTGATATCATCGATAATCCCCACAATAAACATCAAGGTTCCTCCTGCAGTAACACCTGCCAGGCTTGTACTGTAAGGCAAAAAAATAAGCATGGATCCCACAGTTCCTATATAGATCGCCAGCCCGCCAAACCTCGGCATAGCTTTTGTATGCATCCTTCGGTTATCCTTCGGGATATCAATAGCCCCAATTTTAGGTGCAATCTTTATAGCTGCCGGCGTAAATACCAGCGCCAATGCAAGTGCTGTTACAAATATGAATAAATACTGGCTCATCTTATTGTCCTTCCATAATCCCTAACCTCTATGCAGTAACCCATTTCAAGCTTATTAAAACGACTGAAATAAAGTATTTTCTTAGAAAACCGTAAACCTTAATTACCGGCTTCGATGTGCAGTATTATTCAGCTCCTCAAACATTTCTATTTTTAAGCCTGCCTCGCCAAGAATCTGAACAGACAGTTCATCCGGATACCCCTCTTTGACGATGATCCTTTCCAAGCCTGCATTGATAATCATTTTCGCGCAGATGATACAGGGCTGATTAGTACAGTAAATTGTCCCCCCCGCTATACTCTGTCCAAGATGTGCTGCCTGTATGATTGCATTTTGTTCTGCGTGTAATGCCATGCAAAGCTCATGTCTTTGCCCTGAAGGTACATTCAATTGCTGTCTCAGGCAGCCGCCTCTCTCCTCGCAGTGCTTGATCCCAATAGGTGCGCCGTTGTATCCGGTTGCCATGATTCTTTTGCCCTTAACGATAACCGCACCCACCTGTCTTCTCAAACATGTAGACCTTTTCTGCGTAACTTGCGCAATTTCCATAAAATATTCATCCCAATTAGGTCTTTCCATCAAATTCTCCTTTTATTTAAAGCGCGCGTGTTTTCGAGAAAATATACCTGGCAGCCGTGTGTATAAACACACCCGTCAAAAATACTATATAGTTAATTTCCCTTCTTTAAAAACACGATTTGCAACTCTTACCGATTCCATCGCATCCTTGCAGTAAAAGTCTGCACCGATTCTTTTCGCATAACCTTCTGTCAGTACAGCACCGCCAACCATTGTAACACAATCCAGTCCGGCATCATTCAATGCCTGTATCGTCTTTTCCATATTTACTACCGTAGTCGTCATCAACGCAGAAAGACCCACCATTTTAATGTTTTGATCCCTGGCAGTTTCAACTACCGTCTCGATAGGAACGTCCTTTCCCAAATCCACGATCTCATAGCCATAATTCTCTAACATCACTTTAACGATATTTTTCCCTATGTCGTGAATGTCACCCTGCACAGTAGCCAATATCACTTTCCCATAAGATACCATGCCGCCTGTTGATTTCATTTCTTCCTTCAAAACGTTAAATGCAGCCTTGACTGTATCGGCTGATTTGATCAACTGTGGAAGGAAGCTGTTCCCAATTTCATATTCCTTTCCTACGACCTCAAGCGCAGGAATTATTACCTCCTCTACGATTTCAAGAGGCTTCATTTCATGTAATAGCTTCTCTGTGGCATCCGCAGCTCTATCTTCAAAGCCTTCTAAAATAATTTTTTCCAATGTAAGCTCAGCTGCAACGCCTTGGGCTTTTTCCCTTTTAGGGTCTTTTATTCCCGACTGATCTGCTTGTCCGCCATAATAACGGATATAATCATGTGACTCCTTGTCCTTGCCGCTCAAGGCTTCAAACGCATGAATGGTATCCATGTATTCATCTACCAGAGGGTCGGTAATGGGCGCATCTAATCCGGCCTCCAGTGCCATTGCAAGAAATGTTCTGTTCAATAGTTTGCGTTCCGGTAAACCAAAGGATACGTTGCTCGCACCCAATGTCGTCTTTACTCCAAATTCTTTCTTTACCAGGCGGATTGCCTCCAATGTGTCTCTTCCGGCATCCTGTTGTGCAGATACTGTTAAGGTCAAACAGTCTACTATTATCTTTTCCCTGCCGATCCCGTATGTTTCAGCTGTTTTGATGATCCTTTCGGCTATGGCGAGCCTCTCCTCCGTATTTTCCGGCAGGCCTTTTTCATCTAAAGTCAAAGCTACAACACACGTTCCATATTTTTTTACGATTGGAAAAACCGTTTCCATGCTTTCTTTTTTTCCGTTAACAGAATTAATTATTGGCTTTCCATTATAGTGCCGCACCGCTGCTTCGATAACCTCAGGATTAGCGCTATCGATTTGAAGCGGAGCATTCACCACTGAAGATACCTTTCTGATTACAGTAAGCATCATTTCATGTTCATCAATATCAGGAAGACCCACGTTTATATCCAATATCTCCGCACCGGCCTTCACTTGCTCTATGGCTTCATTCTCCAGATATGAGAAATCCTTTGACTTCAATGCTTCTCTCAATAATTTTTTGCCCGTGGGATTGATTCTTTCGCCGACAACCCGAATCCTGTCATCCATAATAACGGTCTTAGTCGCAGAGCTTGCCGCTGTCAGACTTTTTACCCTGCCCGTCCTTTCAGAATCAGGCGGTAATATTGCCGGATAATCTTTTGCCAGGATGCTTTCCGTCAATGCGGCAATGTAATCAGGGTTTGTTCCGCAGCAACCCCCTGCGGCAGCAATACCTTCCCGAAGCATTTCCTGCATCGCTTCAACATATTCTGCAATGTTAACCTGAAAAACCGTCTCCCCGTCAATAATGACAGGCAGACCTGCGTTGGGCTGAACGAGCACAGGAAGCCTGGAATAATCAAGGAATTCTCTAACAATGCCTATCATCTGTTTGGGACCCAGAGAGCAGTTCACACCAAAAGCATCAATGCCAAGGTCCTGAATAATGTTGATAGCAGTAAGGGCATCTGTTCCCATCAGCATTCTGCCGTCCTCCTGGAATGTAACTGAGCAGAATACCGGCAAATCACAATTCTCTTTTGCTGCCAGCACAGCAGCCTTTAATTCATAAATATCGGTAAAGGTTTCAAATAAAACAAGATCTGCACCGGCTTTTTTGCCGGCGAGAATCAACTCTTTATAAATATCGTAGGCTTCATTAAAGAGCATCTCCCCCACAGGTTCCATAAGTTTGCCTATAGGACCGATATCCAGGGCGACAAATCTATCCGGCGAAAGGCTCTTTTGGGAGCTTGTTTGAGGTTCAGCTCCCTTTGCTTTTTCAGATGCAGACCGGGCAAGCTTTACTGCTTGAGCAACAACCTGATCCACTGTATATCCCGTATTTTCAAGCTTTAACCTGTTACACCCGAATGTGTTTGTTGAAACAAGATCACTCCCCGCCTGATAATAGTCTCGATGAATCGCCTCGATTATTTCGGAATGAGTAAAATTCAGCAGTTCGGGAATTTCTCCCGCCTTTAGTCCGTATTGCTGCAGCATGGTTCCCATCGCACCATCGCAGATTATTATTTTCTTATTAAATAAGTCTGTTATTCTCATTGAACTGTCTATCCGCCTCTTTCTCCATCTTTGTTGGATACACATTTACTTTATTTTGTTCCCTGATGACCGGGGTTTATTATTAAATGTATGTATCAGCTGTTCTGTAATTTTCTGATATTCAAAAGGTTTCCGATAATCCGCTTTGCTGTATCAGGTTTATTCATGGTATATAAATGTATCCCTCTTACGCCCCAAGTTATAAGATCAATAACCTGCTCGATTGCATAAGCTTCACCCGCCTCTTTCAGTGCCGCCGGATTATGTTCATAACGTTCAAGAATCCTTTTCATTTTATTTGGCAGATGACAACCCGAGAGCTTTGTCATTCTTTCTATTTGATTCTTATTGAGTACCGGCATGATTCCTGCAGACACCGGGACGGTGATTCCCGCCAGGTCTAATTCTTCCATAAATCTAAAGAACAGCTCGTTATCGAAAAAGAGCTGTGTAATCAAAAAGTCAACTCCCATCGAGACTTTATCCCGCAGATACTTTACATCCTTGATTTTGCTCTCGCATTCCACGTGTCCTTCCGGATAGCAGGCTGCGCCAATGCAGAAATAGCCCTCCGCTTTTACTTCCCTGATCAGATCGGCGGCATACTTATATTGAAGGGGCTCCGGAAATTCAAAGTCAGGATCCTCCGGAATATCTCCTCTCATAGCCAATATGTTCTCAATGTTGTGACTGCGCAACTCATCAAGGCATTCTCCGATTTGTTTTTTTGTTGCAGATATACAAGTCAAATGAGCCAGGCTTTCTATGTTGTATTCATTTTTAATCTTTGAGGCTATTTCTATGGTTCTGTCCTTTGCCTTCCCGCCAGCTCCGTAGGTTACGCTGATAAAGTCAGGGCTGATATCCTTCAGCTCATCCAGAGTTTTTAATACTGTCTCTATTGGAGAATCCCATTTTGGCGGAAAGATTTCCAAAGATATCACAGTCTTTTTCATCTCATAAATATCTTTTATTTTCATGTTACTCCTGCTCTCCGTCCATCATTTTTATTGATTCCAGCATTCTCTCTTTTTTATAGAACACTTCTGCAAGGTATAGACCTTGGGGTGGCGCTGTATGACCGGCTGACTGCCTGCATTTCCCTGAGATTATATCTGGGATTTCATCGGGGGATTTTTTCCCGAGTCCTATGTCTACCAAAGTACCCGCTATAATCCTGACCATATTGTATAAAAATCCATCGCCTATTATTTCCAGTATGATTGTTTTTGATGAAGATTCCGTATAAATACACGTGCCGTAAACTGTCCGAACCGTTGATTCCATCTCTTTTCCTCCTGCTGCCTGAAATGCTGAAAAGTCAAAGGTTCCAATAAGGCTTGCTGCGGCCTTCTTCATCGCTCTGACGTCAAGAGCTTTACCGACAGAATACGAGTAGTTTCTTTGAAATGGGTCCGGAGCATGTGAGTTTCTTATTTTATAAATATATTTCTTTCCCACTGAATTAAATCTGGCGTGAAAATAGACTGGAACATCTTCAGCCGATAAAATTGCGACATCTGCGGAAGTCCTTCTGTTTTTTCTGTTTCTGTCCGCTGCGGCAACAAGCAGTCCATTTGCTGCCACAGGTATTTTATCTGTCGGGATACTGAAATCTGACTGAAAGCTGGCACGCTGACCATAAGCGTGAACACCTGCATCGGTTCGGCTTGTTCCGTTGACCCGAATTGCCCTGTCACAGACAATACTCAGTGCTCGCTCAATTTCTCCTTGTACACTTCTTTGATCGGGCTGTATTTGCCAGCCGCAAAAATCGGTACCATCATATGCAATTGTCAAAAGAACATTTCTCATCGCTTCCGACTGCCTTTCAATCATGGCTTGCCAGCCCGCTCCCGCTGATCGGTATCGTTTCGCCAAGATAAGTTGGCTCCGGCTTTATGAGCATCATGAGAAATGCCTTGTTTCTCGCTAATATTTCCCGCATCTCACGATAGTTTTGCCCCGAATAGATCCTGGGTTCCGAAATGACGCCGTACCCCTCTACTCCAATTCCTCTCGCAAGATATAATGCTCTATATTGATGGTATTTCTGTGTAATAATAATCGCTTTTTCGACCAAAAATATCTCCTTGGCGCGATACATGGATTCATAAGTAGAAAATCCGGCATGATCCGTAAAAATGTCTTCAGAGGAAACCCCTGCATCCAGAGCATATTTTTTCATAGCATTAACTTCGTCATATTTCTCCTGTCCGTTATCCCCGCTCAGCAGAAGCTTCGGCGAGACTCCGGCATTATACAGTTCGATTCCTTTGTCCAGCCTGTCCCGAAGCATATGATTCGGAGTTCCGTCAGCCTTTAAGCCCGCGCCAAGCACAAGAATGCAATCTGCTTTATATTCGATGGCATCTTCTTCGGAAATCAAATAAGCTTCCGAGGCTTTTTCAATATATTTGCTGACTGAGAGCGGTGCAGCAAGAGCAAGGATGAGCAGAATCAACACAGTAACTCGTACCGCTTTTCCCTTTTTTTTCTTTTTCTTTGACATTTCAATCTCTCTTGCTTTTCTGTTTGCTGGCGAACATGTCTCTGATCTCATCTTTCGTCCCTTGATGCCATAAAAATGTTTGAATTACATTAAACAATTATACTATCATTCCGCGCTCTGCGTCAAACTATTTGAAGAAAGTGGAACCCGGAGTGATTTCTGATTATTTATAATATTTAGAATACTTTATAAAAAACTCTTTATTTATTTATTGAATATGTGTATAATAAATATAGTCCATCATTTTTATTTTCCTTTTGGTACTATCACTTAAACTCATACGACAAAAAAGAGGAAGAGGTTAACTGAACGTTAGTCTCTTTCTCTGTTTAATCGTCATCATATATTTTGTTTAAGCTCATGATAAAGCATCTTTATTTCAACTTAATTCGACTTAAAAGTTTCTTACCCTATGCATTAAAACACGGTATATAAATCTGCCAGCATCAATAACTCCGGCATAAACAAAACGTAAAGCGCTGTTGAAACAGAGATAAATGGTCCAAGGGGCTGTTCTTCTCCATATTTGAGTTTTCCTGTTATAAGACCTGCCCCAAAGAGAAGGGCACTTGAGAAAATTGTAAAAATCAAAATGACAACAATGCCTTTCAATCCCGACATCAAACCAACTGCAGCAAAAAGTTTTACATCCCCGAAGCCCATCGCTTCCTTTCTAAATATCAGGCTCCCTATTATCCCCATTAGTAAAATACTGCCGCCTCCTGCAAGAGCACCAAACAGCATAGCAAGATAGTCCAAACGAAATGGAATAAAGCCTAAGGCAGTCACTGCAAGCGCAATTACAAACTGGTCCGGTATAATGCGGTATTTCATATCTGCAATTCCGATTTGTAATAAAATCCAAATAGTAATAAGCCCCGGGATAGCGTAAAGAAATCCTTGATCCATCAGCAGCTTTAACGAAGCAGCAGTAAACACCAAAACAAAAACTATGGTCCAGGGGCTCTTCTTTATTCTTATCCCCCACATGCCCGGATCCGGTTCCTGGCCGTAATCGCAAAGCCATTTGGCAGGGATCCTATTAAATGTATAGATCGTTGAAAAACCGGCAAGCAATCCGGAGACGATTGAAATCATTATTTTCAGCAGTATAAGAATTGTTTCCATAGTTTATCACTTACAGCCGCGCAGTTCTTAATTCATACTGCATTGGCTGCTCCCATTCTATTTTAGCAAAACCTAAATGAAATCACAATAGGGACGGGCAAGAGGGTTGTTGACCATTTACTTTTCTTTAATATCAATGTAGAATTGTAATCGTAATTAGTGAATATAATTACTTCATAAAGCCTTATTATTGACGAAAATAATATCGTCAGAACCAGAAACATTATTTGCGTTTTAAGGAGGCCTTGTTTTTAACTTATGAAAAAATTGAATTTAAGCTTTATGGCTATGACGATTATCTCACTTGTTATAATTTTGATAATTACAATTATGGCTGTTTTTGCTTTTCGAAATGAAGTGCTTTGCATTGAAAACCATAAGGATAGCATGCTTAGCTTTAATATAAAATATTCTGACTTGATTGGAAGCATGAGATTCAATGTGAAGCAGTATCTTGCTACTAATGATAATACAAATAGAACCAAGTTTTATTCTCTAATAAATGAGTACCTGCTAAAGGATAATTTGTCTTCGAAATACCGCGTTTTTACAAAAGGTCAGACTGATAGCCAACTGAAAATCACACTTGCAGGAAACGATTTTACGATTTCCAGACAATTGGAATACATACAGCTAAATCCAGAGGAAGAAGAGCTGTATAACGAATTTTTATTGCAGTTTCAAAATGTTATTAACATGCTGGACGAGACCGTAAGAACAGATGAGTCTATCATTACGAGTGCAGAGTTTGAAAACGTTTATAACCTGCAGCATGGGCTTATGACCGAGCTATCCAAAACATATATAGAACGTCTGAATCAAGAAGAGAATAAAGTCCTGATTCATCAAAAAATGCTGGAATATGGCTTAGTGAGTTTGACTCTGATTATTTTGATATTTTCTGCTGTAACCTTCTGTATGATACTACGGGAAAATGCTTCAAATTCTTACTTCAGTAAGCTCTATAATACGGTGGTCGAGAATATTGACAGCGGAATTGCTATACTTGACAATAATTATCACTTCGATTATATGAATCCGAAGTATAAAGAAATTCTGGGTATCAGCACTGATAATGTTAAACGAAAGTCTATACATGACACCTTTGACCAGTGGCTTGCGGAAATTATAGAGAATGTGGCGTTAAACAATAACCGCAATGAAATCAAGCTCGATTTTGTCATTGAAGGAAAAAGAAAAAGCAGTTTGCATAGATTCTTTGAAATAGATGATGGACATGCGAACAATAAATATGTCCATTTTATTCGGGATATATCAAAGACAGAAGAACTGCAGCAGCAACTGAAAAAACGGCTGTTGGAAATCAACTTTTATTCAAAAGCTAAGGATTCTTTTATTGCAAACATATCCCATGAAATCAAAACTCCAATCAGTGTGGTTTTGAGCATGGTGCATTTTTTAAAACGCACTCATTTATCAGATAATCAAAAAGAACTTGTTAGCCGGATTGAAACCTCATCAGATATCCTGCTGACCATTATCAGCGATGTACTGGACCTGTCTAAAATCAATAACGGCTCCCTCAGTCTATATCCTTCCAACTTTTCATTAAAGACAGCCATCAAGAGTGTTGAGGATATGTTTTCTGGTCAATTATCACAAAAAGGTGTTGAATGGCGAACTGAATATGATTTCAACGAGGAGCTCTGTCTGCATCTGGATAAGACAAGACTTGTGCAGGTCTTGGTCAACCTTATAAGTAATGCTATAAAATTCACCGATTCCGGTTATGTCAAGCTTTCAGTTGAAACCTTGTCAGAAACAAAGGATTCCGTGTTGCTTCAATTCTGTGTCGAGGATACCGGTATCGGTATCGCTGAAAAGGATATTTCAAGACTGTTTCGTGAATTCGAGCAATTTGAAAATCATCTGACTAAACAGCACCAGGGTACCGGATTGGGTCTTTTCATCAGTAAAAATATCGTTGATAGTATGGAGGGACGAATGTGGGTAAAAAGCACTCGGGGCGAAGGCAGCATGTTTTACTTCACTATGCCGGCCAGAAAAGGCCTTGAAAATATTCCAAAAGATATATTGAGTGCGAGCGACTCCCTTCCCCTTGACGGAAGCGGAAGAAAAGCACTGGTAGTAGAGGACACTGAGATTAATGCAGAAGTTGTCGTAAGGCTTTTAAATGATATAAATATAAGCTGTGATACAGCTACTGACGGCATTTCTGCCGTTCAAATGTGCAAAAACCAACCTTTGAATTACTATAATGTAATCCTGATGGATATTCATATGCCTAACATGGATGGTTATACCGCCGCTCATATTCTAAAAAATGAAATAGGAGTTACTTCTCCGATAATCGCGCTGACTGCTTCCGATATAAATGATCTGATCAAAGACGAACAGGCTAAGAACATAGAAAGCTTTTTATTGAAACCTTTCAAAGTTGAATCGTTATATAAAGAGATTTCCCCCTATTTTCAATTTGATAGCAAAACAGACAATGATATGGAAGAAAATCCGGATCCTGTTAATCCAATTGTATCTGATACGACTCTTGATAACCCTCTCGCAGGTCGGGAAGAAGCAATCAAAAATTTAGGCGGCTATGAATCTATTTATAACAAGCATATTCAGAAGTTTAAAGCAACTTATGATAAAAGTACAGAGCAAATAGCCAGCCTTTTGGAGGAAAAAAACTACGGCGAAGCAAGACGTCTTGCACATTCTATCAAAGGTCTGAGCGGAACACTAGGAATGTTAAACGTTATGGAATCAAGCACTAAACTTGAGAAAGCTATTCTCAAAGGAGAGGGTCACGATTTAAGCAAGGAGCTCGATGACTTCGATAAGGACCTAAAAGCTGTTATTGCAGCAATATAAAGGGAAAAAGAAACTTATGTTTTTTATTTTTTCCAAGAGCTCTTTAAATCAACGATCTGGTTAAATACCTTCTCTTTGTCATTGATCAATTTTTCATCTGCTATATAATAGCCATTCCTGAAAAACTGGTATCTATCCCCTGCCCTGGTGTCATTAAGCGCAGGCTCAGCATATGCTTCCAAAGTTTTCATGGATTCAGGGTTCAAAACAGTTTCTCCCTTGTCATCCTCAACCATAAGGTATCCGTAGGTTCTTATTTTAACTTTTACAGCAGTTCTTGCATCGACCCAATGTATGGTCCCCTTAACCTTTCTTTCGTTAAATCCACTCCCGCTTCTTGTAGCAGGATCGTAGGTACATCTCAGCTCTGTCACATTGCCGTCTGCATCTTTTATGACCTCATTGCATTTAATGAAATATGCCCCTTTAAAACGAACCTCATTGCCCGGAAAGAGGCGAAAATATTTCTTTTCAGGAATTTCCATAAAATCATCTCGCTCCACATAGAGCTCACGAGAAAAACTGACCTTACGATTCCCCTTCGTTTCATCTTCCTTACTGTTTTCGATCTCCATTTCTTCGCTGAGATCTTCAGGATAGTTGGTAATCACAACCTTCAGCGGGTCAAGTACAACCATGCGGGTTTCTACCTTGTTTTTCAGATCCTCACGTATGCAATGCTCCAGCAAAGCTATGTCAACTAAGCTGTTTGCTTTGGAAACTCCTATCCTTTCACAAAAATCCCGAATGGCTTCAGGTGTGCAGCCTCTTCTGCGCAAGCCTGCGATGGTAGGCATCCTGGGGTCATCCCAGCCCTCCACAGTGTTGCCGTCAACCATAGCCTTTAAATATCGCTTGCTCATCACTGTGTTAGACAGATTTAGCCGCGCAAATTCGATCTGCTGAGGAGGTTCCTTCCATTCCAATTCCCTTAGTACCCAATCGTACAGTGGTCTGTGATCCTCAAATTCAAGTGTACAGATGGAGTGGGTAATGCCCTCGATGGCATCCTCCAAGGGATGCGCATAGTCATACATTGGATATATACACCACTTGTTTCCTGTATTATGATGCTCTGCATGAGCAATTCTATAAATAACCGGGTCCCTCATGTTTATATTCGGGGAAGACATATCGATCTTTGCCCTAAGCACTTTCTCACCGTCTTGATAGATTCCCTGCCGCATTTTATCAAAAAGGTCCAGGTTTTCTTCAACGGTTCTGTTTCTGTACGGACTATCTTTTCCGGGCTCAGTCAGCGTACCTCTGTGCTGTTTTATTTCTTCGGCTGACAAATCACAGACAAACGCTTTCTCCTTTTTTATCAGTATGACAGCATATTCAAACATTTTATCGAAGTAGTCAGACGCAAAAAGTATCTTATCCCATTGGAAGCCCAGCCATTTAACATCCGCCTTGATAGATTCGACATACTCCGTATCCTCTTTAACCGGATTAGTGTCATCAAATCGCAGATTACATTTTCCTTTATATTTCTGTGCGGTGGTAAAGTTTAAACAGATGGATTTAGCATGTCCAATATGGAGGTATCCATTTGGCTCCGGAGGAAACCTTGTATAGACTGGACCGCTATAAGTCTGATTTTCAATGTCCTTGTCTATAATGTTATGAATAAAATTTGATGATGAATATTCACCGGGTACTTCTGCTTTTTCGATCTCCGCCATATGGTCTTCCTCCTTGCGAAATATTAATAAATGATTTTATGCCAGATACTTTGAATCATAATATTTTTTAATTATACCATTGAATATTATTATTTGCAAAAATTTATTTAAACAGCAAAAACTTGTTTTGTATTGATATATTCTCTGAGAATTGCTAAAATAGAGTAGAAAAAAGGGTGGTGATCTAATTGGACGCAATAGATTCTAAGATTTTAGAGGTTTTACAGGAAAATTCAAGAGTATCTATCTCTGATCTTAGCAAACAAGTTAACCTGTCATTATCTGCTGTCAGCGAAAGACTAAAAAAGCTGGAGACTTCAAATATTATAGAAAAGTATACCGTTATTCTGGATTCCAAAGCTCTTGGTCAAGATCTGTCCGTATTAATGAATATCAGTTTAGAAAACCCCAGAGATACAGAGGAATTCTTAGATATAATCAAAAATGAAAGTGAAATCCTGGAATGCCATTATGTTACCGGCGAGTACGATTATATATTGCGGATAACTACGAGAAATACGGTAACTTTGGAAGCATTAATGAATAGAATCAAGGCAATCCCTAAAATCAAGCGAACTCAGACTAATGTTATTCTTTCTACTTTGAAGCAGAATTACAGCATATCCCCTAATAATTCCATACGATAATACTAGTATAGCGTTTTCTGCCAGTTATTTAGAATACGCTATACTAGAGACAGTTTAAAATATGCCGGCTTATCTCTCTACGATGAGTGCAGTCCCCTGTCCTCCGCCGATACAAAGAGTTGCCAGACCGTATTTAGAGTTCCTCTTTATCATTTCATAGACAAGTGTGACCAGAATTCTTGCTCCGGAGGCGCCTATCGGATGACCTAACGCAATGGCTCCTCCGTTAACATTAAGCTTTTCCGGATCAAATCCCAAATCCTTCCCTACTGCTACCGACTGTGCGGCAAACGCTTCATTTGCTTCTATAAGATCCATATCATTTATTGTCAGGCCCGCCTTTTGCAACGCTTTTTTGGAAGCCGGAACAGGACCGATACCCATGATTGACGGATCAACTCCCGCAGAAGCATAGGACTTAATTTTGCATAAGTAATTCAACCCCAGGGAATCCGCCTTTTCTTTAGACATAACGATTAATGCGACTCCGCTGTCATTGATACCGGATGCATTCGCGGCAGTAACGGCACCGTCATTTTTAAACGCTGGTTTTAACTTACAAATGCCTTCAACGGTTACCCCTGATTTGGGAAATTCATCGGTATCAAATACAATTGGATCACCTTTTCTTTGAGGGATTTCAACAGGAACGATTTCGTCCTTGAATTTACCCGCCTTTATTGCTGCTTCTGCTTTGTTCTGAGACGCGGCAGCAAACCGATCCAGCTCTTCTCTTGTCAAACCCCACTGTTCAACAACATTTTCAGCTGTAATACCCATATGATAATTATGGAAAGCATCTGTAAGTCCATCCTTGACCATAAGGTCGACCATCTTAGTGTCGCCCATTCTTGCGCCCCATCTGGCAGCAGGCATTATATAACCGGATTGACTCATACTTTCTGTTCCGCCTGCCAGAATGCAATCAGCATCACCCGCTCTTATTATTGAGGCAGCAATGCCAACTGTTCTGAGCCCTGAACCACAAACTTTATTAAGCACCATAGACGGCACTTCCTTTGGAACCCCCGCAGCCATAGCTACTTGTCTTGCTACGTTCTGCCCGAGCCCGCCCTGGAGTACATTCCCCAGTATTACTTCATCGATTATCGCAGGATCTATTCTTGCCCTTTTGATCGCCCCCTCTGCTGCTACAGCGCCTAGTGTTACCGCAGACAAGTCTTTAAGTGAGCCTCCAAAATTTCCTATTGGTGTTCTGGCTGCACTTACAATTACAACTTCTCTCATTGAAATCCTCCTTACTAAAGTTAAAATATCCGTTGACTAAATTAATAAAAGGTTATTACAGTTATTATAAGATTGGTTATAGGTCTTCTTTAAACTCTGCTATATAGCATTCTACCAGTTTACACGGTTTATATGAAAGCTTTGCTTTCCGTAATCCCGGAATACCCATATCCTCTTCTCTGTTGATATATTTTATATGGGGTTCAACATGCTTGCAGAACTCATTATTGATCAACTGATAAAGCCCTCTGTAGGCCGTATTGGCTTTTTCAATGTGGACAGTGACGGTTTTTCTGTTCAATTGGCCGCCTATACTCAATGCTTCAATCTTTCCGTCAATTTTAACGGCTGCTGACAGATAACCTACCTTTTCTAAATTACTAAAAACGTCAGACATGGCGACTTCCTCCATTTTAAGAAGCGACATCTCGTGATCTGACAAATCCTTCTTTCTATCATTAAATTCACGTATAAACCGCATAACATTCTCTGCCATGTCAGAGGTTAAAGTAATATATTCAAATTGATAGTTGTTCAAAAAGTAATTTAAATGGTTCTTTTTACTATGGTATTCTCTGCCCTTCAGCAGGATAAGATCCTTCTTTCTATACAGGTAATCATAATTAGGCCGATCATCAGAAAAACTTATTTCGCCGGGGAAGGCGCTTTCAAGAATCCCCATCATTTTGAAGGGCATCAGTCGAATACTGAACTTGCAGCCCTTGGATTCAAAAATTTTCTTTGCCTCTTTGATCGTTGCATTTAATGATTCCGGCTCATAGCTGCCCGTCCTGGTGAGGGGCGGAAATAGAAACGGCTCCTTCGTTTCGATTTCCAGATGGCTGAGTCCCGCAATACAAAGATAATCTCCGATGATCTCCCAACTGAAATTATTGATATTTCTCCACATAAACAGGGAGGTAAAGGATAATCCGGAGGTTCCGTAATCGAAGCCGCTCAGATATTCCTCAAGTATAGGTCTTTCCTCAATCGTTATACGATTTTCAAACATAAACATTATTTCACCAATGCTGAAATTTGTTTAAAACCAGGTTCCTTCGAGCCTTTTAACATTTCAAACAAGATAGATTCATATGTTGTGCAAACGGCTCCCGCATCACACATTCTGCGTTGAGAATATTTTTTATCCTCGTTATTTCTTGAAGATATGCAGTTATTGGCAACAAAAACTGCATAGCCTTTATCCAGCAAGTCTATCACTGTTTGCTGCACGCAAACATGAGCTTCGACTCCTGCAATAATAACTGTCCTTTTACTCAGCTTTTCCAGCGCCTGTACAAATGCCGGTTCTCCCATAGCGCTAAAGCTTGTCTTTTCAATGATTTGAAATCCCTCTGATGCGGGAATATCCCCAAGGTCTTCATTTAAAGCCGCGGCAACAGCAGGAATCGTTTCACCCAATCCTTTTGTATACTGCTGGGTCATTATGACAGGCACGCCCAGGATTCTGCATCCCTTTACAAGTTTAACTGCGGAGGCCTGCAACCCTTCTCTATTTTTTATTGCCGGCATTAGCTTTTCCTGAAAATCTATACCTACTAATACCGTATCTTCTTTTATCACTTTTAATACTTGATTTCCCACGATTTTACCTCCTCAATTAATTTATAGCTCGTCAAATCATAATGAAGTGGTGTTATGCTGGCATAACCATCCTGTACCGCAATGACATCTATATCCTCAGGCAGATTCTCATAGACTACAGGGGTCCTTGAATACCAATACTCTAATTCCCCATTATCGCCATTTTTCGGATTAAACAATTCTTCATATTCTCTGGCCCCAAGACGTGTTATTTTCATACCCTTGACTTGTGATACGGGTAAATTAGGTATATTGATATTTAAAACAGTATTTGAATTGATTTTTCCCGTTGATACCTTTACGGTGTTGACCACCAGCTCGCAGGCTGCTTCAAATGTGATAGGATTACGGTCATCGATTGATACTGCAATCGCCGGAAGTCCGCAGATACATCCCTCAATAGCGGCGGAAACTGTTCCTGAATAAAGTGTGTCTGTTCCAAGGTTACCTCCATGGTTAATCCCTGAACATACCTTATGAATTTTGACTCCCTGATCAGAAAGCATTCTTAAACCAATCTTTACACAGTCCGCCGGTGTACCGGTAATTTCCCAGGCTTTTTTTGCGTTTGGGAATTTCACTTCACGCATATTTATTGGTTTTCCAACGGTAATTCCATGTCCGCAAGCGCTGCGCTGTATATGTGGTGCGCATACGTATATATTTGCAATCTGTGACAGGGCCCGCGCGAGTTCCATGATTCCTTTTGCATTAATCCCGTCATCGTTGGAAACTAAAATGTTCATTATTGGTCTCCTTTGCTCGTTTTACATAATTTTCCGTCGAACCCGTTTCAGGTTCTATCGGACTGTTTTAAACAATTATAACGCTGAACCTGTGAAATTAAGCTGTACCCGCCAGCTAAAGAGGTGGGGGATATCTTTGTCTCGTTATAAATAATCCGAAATTAGTCAGAAAGTATAATTTATTATACCATCATTTTGTATATTTTAAAAGCATAATGGAGAATTTGTCATTTGTGTGTCATTCGGGGGCTTGCAATCCGCACTCCTTGTCTCTCTTCTTTTTCTTTTCCTTGAAGGTATATGATTTTTGATGTATAATATATTGAATTCTATTAGAATAAACGTATCTCGCACAAATCTTTACGTTAACTTCCGCTTGAAATAACGAGGGCTTTCATGAAAACAAAACTGTTTCTTCAGTTAAAAGATGCGCTTGTATCTATTCTCCCCATTTCTATTAGTGTTTTGCTTATTAACTTTACCATTGCACCCATGCCTTTTCACATAAGAAGTTTATTTTTGATTGGTTCCGTGCTATTAATAATTGGAATGGCTGCGTTTACCCTTGGTGCTGATATCGCAATGATGCCTGCTGGAGAACATATAGGCGCACAGCTTACAAAATCAAAAAAGGTCGTAATGGCGATAGGGATTTGTCTTGTTATGGGAACCATCGTTACTCTTGCTGAGCCTGACCTGCATGTGCTCGCGGGTCAAGTCGTTTCCATTCCAAAAAGCGTTCTGATTGTCACAGTGGCTATGGGAGTCGGAGTCTTTTTGATGATCTCGCTGCTGCGTATCTATTATCAGTGGAATCTGTCCTATCTGTTTATATTCTTCTATTTCGCTGCCTTTGGTATAGGTGCCTTTGCCTCTGAGAACTTTTTTGCCGTTGCTTTTGATGCAGGAGGGGTAACTACAGGACCAGTAACCGTACCCTTTATCCTTGCTTTGGGTATCGGTCTGTCAGCAGTCAGAGGAGGAAAAAGCTCTCATGACGATAGCTTTGGTCTTCTCGGTCTTTGCTCGGTAGGTCCTGTTATCTCAGTCATGTGTCTTGGTCTATTTTATGATTCTTCTGCTGTAGAAAGCGTAACCGTAATCCAGCCAAAAGCACCAGAAACGGTTAAAGAAGTATTTCAAATGTTTGCAGAAGGGTTCCCTGTTTATTTCAGCGAAGTAGCGATTTCCTTAGCTCCTGTTCTCATTTTTTTCATACTCTTCCAGCTGATATATCTGAAACTGCCAAAAAGTCAAATAATAAAAATCGGCATAGGCATCTTGTATACTTACCTGGGACTTGTGGTTTTCCTGACTGGAGTAAATATTGGATTTCTCCCGACAGGTGCTTTTATCGGTGAATATCTTGGCGGACTTTCCTACAAATGGATTTTGATTCCCGTAAGTATGATCGTTGGTTTTTTTATTGTAGCCGCAGAACCTGCAGTGCATGTTCTTAACAATCAGGTTGAGGAAATCTCAGGGGGAGCAATCTCAAAAAATGCCATGCTCTACAGCCTGTCTATTGGAGTAGCCGTCTCCACAGGGCTTGCCATCATCCGCATACTTTACAGCCTGAGCATCTGGTATTTTTTACTGCCCGGCTACTTGATCGCTCTCGCTCTCACACTTTTTACCCCAAAGATATTTGTAGCCATCGCCTTTGACTCGGGCGGTGTTGCTTCCGGCACAATGACGGCAACCTTCCTTCTTCCCTTTGCCACCGGCGCTACGCTTGCAGTGGGCGGCAATGTGCTGACAGATGCATTTGGAATCATTGCTATGGTGGCGATGACTCCTCTTATTACAATTCAGATTATGGGTCTGATCTATGAAATAAAGATCAGATTCACCGAAAAGGAAGAAGAGGTGGTATTGGAAGAGATTGCCGAAGATATCGAAGAAGAAGCATTTATAGATTTACAATATAATACAAGTACTACATTAAAGGATCATTCCCTGCCAGATAATTCTGAGCATATTGAAAGAGTAAAAAATGGTAGTGACCTTCGTATTGGAAAGCATTATAATGATATAATCAATGATAATGATTATATAGACTTTGTAGAACTCGAAAAACTGGTGCTTCCTGAGGATTTCGAGTTTCCTCATGATAAGAAGCCCGAAAATACTTAAGGAGGAAATAGGGTTGGAAGATGGAAAACATCCCGCGATGAAAAAGATCAAGCTTCTCATTGCTATTCTTGACCGCGGAAAAGGAGAAGAAGCCGCAGCAATTCTCAGAGAAAGCGGAGTTACCTTCAATATAATAGCTAATGCCAATTGCGCTTCAGGATCCGACATAATTAGCTTTCTGGGACTTTCTAGTCAGGAAAGGGATATGGTTTTAAGCGTAGTTACCGAAGATAAGGTGCCAAATGTAATGCAAAAGCTTCTTTATAAACTAGATTTAGACGAATCTGGTAATGGCATGGTCTTCACGATTCCCATCGCCGGAGTCAGCGGTCCGAGAGCATTACGGTATATGTCCGGCAGCTTTGAATAATAAGGAAGAGGTGGATTCACTTGGATAAGAGAGAATACGATTTGATTCTTACTATAGTAAATCGGGGATTTGCCGATCAGGTAGTAGATGCAGCGAGGGGAGCAGGCGCCCACGGCGGCACCGTTTTCTACGCACGCGGCACCGGAATACACGAAATCGAGAAATTTTTTGCCATCTCTATTCAACCAGAAAAAGAGGTCGTAATGAACATCGTCAGGCATGAGGAAACACAGGTTATCATGCATGCCATCGTTGATGCCGCCGGTCTTAATACAGAGGGGAGGGGGCTGGCAATCTCACTGCCGATCGCTGATGTGGTAGGAATTGCCCATTTTATGAAATTGACTGATAATAAAAAGGCAAGGGATTAATGCCGCATCAGCCTAGTACTTCTCCAATCGCATCGTTAATAACAAGGTCTGCACGTTGATCATACTGCGTTTTTGACTTGTTGATCAAAACAAGATTGTTGCCACGGAAGTAATTAATCAATCCTGATGCTGGATATACTACCAGAGAGGTTCCGCCTACAATGAGAAGGTCTGCTTTTGAAATTGCATCAATGGCGCCTTCCATAACGTCATGATCCAATGGTTCTTCATATAATACTACATCGGGCTTGATTATCCCTCCGCACTTAGCGCATTTTGGGATTTGACTGTCAGGGTTTTTATCTGTTCCGCAATTTTCCGGCTTCATTATATATGGAACATCATAAAAGGCGTCACAGCTCATGCAATAATTCCGGAGCACCGATCCATGCAGTTCATAAACCTTTTTACTTCCTGCCAGTTGATGCAGTCCGTCGATGTTTTGAGTTACGATTGCCGTCAGTTTACCCTGTGCTTCAAGCTCTGACAACGCTTTATGCGCTTTATTCGGTTTCACATCCGGATAAATCATGTTCTTTTTATAATAATCGTAAAAGGTCTCAGTGTTATTCATAAAAAAAGTACGGCTCAACATGTGTTCTGGTGTATAACCGTAATTTACTTGTGCGTTATACAGCCCGTTTTCTGAACGAAAGTCGGGAATCCCGCTCTCTGTTGAAACACCGGCGCCTCCGAAAAAAACAATTCGTTTGCTTTTATCTGCCAATTCCTTAACTTTACTGTCCAAATTTATCACCTCATCTTTATTTGTATAATAACTTCTGACTGTTTGCGTTTATTGTTTATATCTTAACATATATGAATATAAATTCAAAGAAAGCTCAGATATATTCTAATTTATGGTATACTTCATCTATGATTATAGCATCTTATTAATAGAAATTTTTTCACATAATAGGGGTTTATTTCGCTTTACGGTTTATTATCTAATCTATTATCAGGTATCAGGAGGGGTTTATGGGCAATCGAAGAACTGCCCTGGTCTTAGGGGGCGGAGGTTCAAGAGGGGCTTATGAAATCGGTGTCTGGCAAGCTCTTAATGAGCTGGGAATCCGAATTGATATGGTGACAGGCACGTCTGTCGGAGCCATCAACGGTGCGATAATTGTACAGGATGCTTTTGATCTTGCCGTTTCACTCTGGACTGAGATAGATGCCTCTAAGGTGTTTGACTTGAATATAAAAAATGTTATTGCAAATTCCGGTATCGGAATCAGTAAATTAAAGACTCTGTTACAACAGCATATTGATGAAGATGCAATCCGTAAATCAGCAACGGATTATGGATTGGTAACAGTAGGGCTCCCTTCTATGACACCAAAATTTCTAATGAAGGAACAAATTCCCGAGGGAATGCTGATTGATTACATTTTGGCAAGCTCTTCTCTTTTCCCTGCAATGAAATCCTATGAAATCGACAGTATAAAATATATTGACGGAGGATTTACGGACAACCTGCCTGTGGGTATGGCTTTAGATCACGGAGCGACACATGTGATCGCCGTGGATCTGGAAGTGGTTGGTGTGATTCGCAAGAAAATATTCAATGATGCTGATTTTCTCAGAGTCATCCAGTGTCCTTGGGATTTAGGAAACATGCTGATTTTTGACAGAAATAACACAAAAAAAATCTTGCGGCTTGGATATCTGGATACTTTAAAAGCATTTCACATATACGAAGGTACTCATTTTTGCTTCGCTAAAGGCGAGTTCGATCATAAAAGCATACAGAACGCGGATTCAGCCGGAAAAATTTTCGAGCTTAACCCTGAATTGATTTATAAAAGATATATTTTCAATATACATTTGAAGAATGCTGTAGATATTCATATCACCGAAACTGAGAAAGAACTGCAAATTGATACCGATAATCCGATTGGCCGGATCCTGGAGGGCTTAAGCAAAGCCAAAACTTCGCTAAGCCAGAAAACTATAACTATTACGATTGCCCGAAAGCTAAAAGAGATAGGTGATATAAAAAGAAGTCTTCTTACGATACCGGCTATGAAGCTGCTCGAAGAAGAAATTCGTGCTGCAAACTATTTAATCAGGGAAGGTTTCATTTAATAAAGCTTTCTCTTAATTTTCAATTTCTATATTGTTTTCCGCCCCTTTAATTCCCTTACCAGAAATCGGCACAAATTCTGTGCAGAATGTTGTTTTTTGTATATATCAATAGAGGAGCGCAAGATGTTAATCCGTTTGGGATGATGCAACAGGGTAAAAACCGCTTCATCTAACGGGAATGATTTAGTTGCATATACGGCTAACCCGTTATTCAGCATAAATTCCACATTTCTCATCTCATGACCTGGGATTGGATTAACCATGATCATTGGCAATCCCTTGGAAATGGCTTCTGACGTTGTGATGCCGCCCGGCTTTGTTATTATACAATCCGCTGCATCCATCATAATATCCACATTATTAACATAACCGTAAATGTCAAATCGCTTCCTGGTAGTGAGATTCTTTACCTTCTCATACATTTTTTTGTTGTTCCCGCAGACCACCATGACTTGAAAATCCAAATCCAACCGATCGAGACGATCTATGGATTCATCTATTTTTCCATATCCCATACTTCCGCTCATCAGCAGTATTGTATTCTTGCCTGGATCGAGACCCAGTTGTGTTCTGGCTAAAACCTGCTCTGTGTGTTCAAAGAATTTCTCCTTGATTGGAATCCCAATAGGCAGCATTTTATTAATATCCAGACCTTTTCTTTGCATTTGGAACCCGAGAAGCTCATGAGGAGTCACGAAATAATCAAGAAAGTTTGCTTCTTCCCACAGGGGATGAACGGTGAAGTCAGTTACAATACCCACTGAAATAGCCTCAGTCCATTGCTTTTCCTTCATAATGCTGACCAGTATAGAAGACAGGACATGGGTACATATAATAACTTCAGGGTTCGTTTTCTTTATATATTTTCTTAAATCGCTTGCCCAGATCGTATTGGTGATCTTCTGTACGGAATATTTTTTTGAAGGCTTAGTCTTTTTTACTACAATATCATAAAGCTTCGATGAAATCTTCTTGGCATATGTAGCTGACAACAAATACCCTTTTGATACCAGATATGAAAGAATAGGCTCGATATATTCATAAGCATCGAGAATCTCGCATTCTATTCCATTCTGTTCAAAAGCGCTTTCGAGTGCCTGTCCTGTGGCATGATGCCCCTGACCGGTCGATATACTTAGAATCAGCACTTTCATAATCGTCTCACCTTGATTTATTCAATCTATACTCTAAGATATCACATCTTATTCTTTTAGGAAAGAACATTGTATATTTTTGAGTTATTTTAGTATCAAATATTCCAATTATTTTTGCTAGTCCATTGCATGTTCATTTGTATCAATGTCTTCCTTGGGACAATAGGCAAAATATCTTTTCGCCGGGGTCTTATACAAAGCCGCAGCCAATAATACAGCAATTACTGTTCCTGCAGTAAACTGTACAATATTCCAGGGGATCCCAAGAAGCGCAACGATAAAGTTTCCATATATCACACCTTCTGCGATATAATATCCTCCGACCATCACAAAACCCGCCAGAACCATACCTATCAACTGATAAATAGGCACGCCGAGAATATTCTTCTCATGTTTTCCCATTGATTTTTGAATAAATAAACCCATAACAACTCCCATCAAGCCTTTGATCACGAGAGTCCAGGGAGCCCATATGGCAAATCCTATAAGGAGATCTGCTAAAGCAGAGCCAAAGCCTGCCGCAACTGCGCCATATCTCCACCCTAAAATCAAAACCGAAAGAAAAATCATTGTATCGCCAAAATGAATATATCCGTTACCAAATGGAATAGGGATCATTATCAAGATGGTTGCTGTAACGATTAATGCAATTAACAACCCTGTCATTATTATTTTATTCGTTTTATTATTCATATCAGTCACCTTAATACCTGCTTTCTATATTTATTGACTCTGTCACCCTCTCATAACGCATATTCCCCATCGCCTGTGAAATTAAGTTTTACTGGGTGGACATTTTTGCCTCGTTATATTATAATACTCGAAAAGTGTATTTGTTTAAATATGCAATTATATTTATTTATAAGTATACAGTTTTGATGTTTTACGGTAAGTTTCTTGAATTCTTATTACTGTATTCTTGTATTAAACATTTTTTTAATACACAGCACTAAATGTGGCCGGGTTTTCCCCCTGGAGGTCAACTATGAAAGCGCTCATTCCAGATTTTCAACCGGAGTCTGCCGTTCCTCTTTACCTGCAGCTTTATAACTATATAAAAACAGCAATCCTCAGCGAAAACATTCTTCCATCAGAAAAGCTTCCATCGCTGCGAAGCTTTTCTAAACGCCTCGGTCTTAGTATTACTACTATAGAATTAGCTTATAATCAGCTTATGGTGGAGGGATATATTTATAGCAAGCCACAATCCGGCTATTATATTAACGAAATCTCTTCTGGTATGGGAAGCGTCCACAGAGACACAGAGTCCTCTCTTCGGGAAGCTAGTCCAAATTCACAATTTGACCTTTTTTTGGATTTTGAACAAAATGGATATTATGATGAGTCCTGCTTTAATTTTGTAAAATGGAAAAAATGCCTGAACCATGTGCTTAATGAATACTCCCGCCTTTTGCTGAGCGAAGGTGACGCACAGGGCGAAAAGGCCCTTAGACGTGAGATTTCAAAATATGTTTATCAATCAAGAGGAGTAACCTGTACACCTGAACAAATCGTTATCGGAGCCGGAACTCAGCAGATCATGGGACAGCTTTGCACTATCCTGATGAAAATGGGAATTACGCATATTACTGTTGAGGAGCCCGGCTATCTGCCGGTGAGAAATATATTCCGCGATCGGGCTTTTGCTATGACTGCCGTTCCGGTAGGAAGGGAAGGAATCCCAGTGGAAAAGCTGCCGGCGAATATACGATCCGCCGTATATGTCAGCCCTTCCAATCAGTTTCCAACTGGTTATGTCATGCCCATCGGCAAGCGTTACGATCTGCTGAATTGGGCAGTAAAGAACGACAGCATTGTGATTGAAGATGACTATGACAGTGAACTCCGTTATTTTGGAAAGCCAATCCCCTCTCTCCAGGGGTTAGACCACAATCACAAAGTTGTTTATTTGGGTTCTTTCTCTTCCACATTGTTCCCGTCCATAAAAATCAGCTATATGATACTGCCTGCGCATATGGCTGAAATTTTCCATACATTTCACGGAGATTATACCCAGACCTGCTCAAAGACAGAGCAACTGACCCTGGCTCTTTATATGTTCCAAGGTTTTTATCAGACAAATCTCAAAAAACTGCGTACACTGTATTCACAGAAATTACAGGCTGTACTCTCATTATTCGAGAAATGGGGAAAAGGATTTATTCAGCCCATAAATTTTTCTTCAGGAATAAATATGCTTGTAAGTGTTAAAAGCAAAAAAATGCCTTCTCAATTATGCCAGGAAGCGTATGCGCTTGGTATAAACACTCTCCCTATCACTTCTTATATTGAAGCTCCGTTGGAGAATACGGTGACTCTCATATTTTATTATAATCAGATACCTCTCAAGGATATGGAAGCAGCACTGAAAGGTCTGCTCGAAAAATGGAAATCATAATGTAAATGCTGCCAGCCCCTCAGACACATAGAGCATGCCATAAAATATAAATATTACATTTCTGTTACTCTCTTGTATTCTCTTGTATTTTCTTGTATTCTACGAATGTAGAATACGGAATGCAAATAGTGGTGGGATAAAAAAGTAAAAATATGCAAACATTAAGTATCGGGGAACAACACAAAAAACAGGACATCTTGTTAAGTGAATGATGTCTCATCTATAGGTTTAACAACATGCAGGTGGCAGGTATGAAAATAGTTTCAAGAAAAATCATTATATTTATTATCATAGCTTTTATAACAGCAGCATTGTTGTTATTGGGTGCATGGGGAATAAGTGCGACAAACCTCCTTAATAAGAGCAATAACGATCCGGCCGCTAAAACTCCTATCATAGACTCGATTCCAAAAGACGCTTCGGACGGGTACTATAGAATAATCAACTCTGGTAATGAAGGCATCATTTTTTCAAATCAGGTAGATGGCTACGGTGTGCTCCTGCCTGACACAATGAGAGTAACCGAAACAAGATTAGCCGACTATAGAATGGCCTTAGAAGATGATCTTAGAAGATTGGAAATATATAAACAACCCATATCGCCCAAAGAAGATTTCTCCGCTGAAACTTATGTCACTTATTCAAATGGTTTTTTACAAAATACAGTTGATCATAAGCTGGAATTTCAGCAAAAGACGAAAGTAAACGGTTATAAGGTGGTAATTACACAGTGGTCAAGAAATAAGGCATTAAACATAGAAAATGATAAAAATCATTATGCTTGTATAGATATTATTACTAAAGACAATGTATACACTTTCTTAATAAAATCTCAAACGCGTCTTGAGGACTCATCTGACTATGACTACAAAAAGCTTGTTGAGAGCTTTTATAGCTTTGCGCCTACAGCCACTCCTGCCTCAATAAAACTCAGTCAAACTGAAACAAAGGCTTGGAATGCAGAAACCGTTGCTTTTTATGATAAATACTTTAAAGAAGGTCAATTAACGTGGGGTATCTTCTATAATTCTGCACCCAAGGATATGAGTGAGCTTAAAGTGATAGAGGCTGCAATCGATTATAAGTTTAAGTTTTTATTGATTTACAAGCACATACAAGAGGTATTCCCTGTTGGTTACGTAAGGAATGATTTGGAAGCCGCATATAGCGATGACAAAATTGTTGAATTAACCCTTCAGACCCCAACCCTGGATGAAGGAGAGGCAAATATGGTGTACGATATCCTGGATGGAAAATATGATCACTTTTTGTATGCCTTTGCAAAGGAGACTGCCCAATTTGGACATCCTGTTCTCTTTAGATTCTGCAATGAGATGAACGGTGATTGGTGCAGCTATTCCGCATACCATACTTCCAGAGACCCTGAGATGTTTAAGGAATTATATAAATATGTGTATAAGATATTCAACGATGTAAACGCAGATAATGTAATCTGGGTATGGAACCCTAATGAGCGTTCTTTTCCGGACTTCAAATGGAATAATGAATTATTGTACTATCCGGGAGATGCGTATGTAGATGTGATCGGGCTTACCGGGTACAATACCGGAACCTACTATAAGGATGAAGTATGGCGAAGCTTCTCGAAGATATATGATCCTATATATGAAAAATTTGCCCACATATCTGAGAAGCCTTTGATGATTACGGAATTTTCCTCCAGCAGCGTAGGCGGAAATAAGGCCGAATGGATTAATGATATGTTTTTGAGCTTTAATAAGTATCCACGAATCAATGTAGCAATCTGGTGGCACGGATGCGATTTGGATTCAAGAGGAAATGTGGCCAGACCGTATTTTATCAATGAATCTACGGATTTACTGGACGTATTCAAAGAGCATTTAAAAAAATATGCACAGATCAAGGAATTAATACATTAATTATGAACCTGTAGGCTATTATAAGGTTTTCACGTCGTATTACACACTCCTTTGGCAAAGTACAACCGCCTGCTGGCACAACGAAGTTTGAAGGATAATAATTGGTGATTATACAGATATACAGAAAAAATGAGCCTATCGATCCGGAACAAAGGTGAAAAAATTATGAGTATGGTAACTGATAAATTTACAATACGAAAACAAATTTTAGAAAAAAGAGCTTCCCTCACACCTGATATTATTGATATCGCAGAAGAGTCGGCTGCGAAACAGCTGGTCTTAACCGAGGAATACCGTAAAGCGAAGACGATTATGTTGTATATGAACTTCCGTAACGAGGTACCAACTGGACGTATCATCGAAAGCATTCACTCTTCCGGGAGAAAACTTATTCTTCCCTATACAAATAAAGCGTTTGCGATTATTCCTTATGAGATTCCGAATTCAGGCAGCCTTAAAGATTACCTGCTTTGCTCTGATTTCGGTATACTTGAACCCGATCCGGCACTCTGTAAGGAGGCTGATGCCGGGTCCATCGATCTTGTAATAGTGCCCGGAAGTGCTTTTGATCTCAATAATAATCGCATTGGTTATGGCAAGGGTTGCTATGACAGATTCCTTTCCCGGCTTTCCCGTAATGTTTACAAGCTGGGATTAGCATACGATTTCCAGGTTTTGCTTTCTATCCCTGCCACCCCAACAGACGTAAAGATGGATAAAATACTGATAATAGAGACCGGCAATTAGCAGCGTTATTAACATCAAAAAAATAACCCGATTAGAACCGTATATGCGAAAGACATATTAAAAGAAATAAGCCCTCATTTAATTGGTTTCCATTCCTCTTAACTTCTGCCCAGAGTTAGCATAAAACAGAAATACGACGGGCCGGAGCCTGTCGTATCTTTGCTGCTTTATGAGGTTTGTTCGATATATGCTAAATAAGTGTTTATGATGTGAGCTCTTTAAAAATCTCTTCCACTGTTTCCATTTTATTCGACCGGTAGGCGTTGCTTCCCGAAAACACCAGTCCATTTTCTATATCGCCCTTTGCAGCATTGATCAACGCCTGTGTGATACAATAGGGCGCTTCATCCGCCTTACAGGGGATAAGGCAGCGATTGCATTTCTTCGGTG
The DNA here is from genome assembly GCA_028706405.1 of Eubacteriales bacterium. Taxonomy (GTDB): domain Bacteria; phylum Bacillota; class Clostridia; order Peptostreptococcales; family Anaerovoracaceae; genus Anoxybacterium. The sequence goes on along the minus strand of JAQWBM010000002.1, from coordinate 671 downwards.
GTATTCTTACTTTTTCTGACTGTTCTGTAAAACGTGTCCGGATGGCTCTGCCGGGCATTCCCACAGGGCTTTTTATAACGACCATATCCTCTTCCTTCGCATTCAGGTAGGCTTCCTTGAATTTCGGATGAACATCGCATTCTTCCGTGGTCACAAACCGGGTTCCCAGCTGTACGCCGTCAGCCCCATAAGCCAATGCCTTCTGCACATCCTCTTTCGTATAGATTCCCCCCGCTACAATCAGAGGGCAGCCGGGTAAATCCTCGATCTCTTCCTTGATTTCCATGATCGTATCGTAAAAATGCACATGGGCCTCCTCCAGCTGCTCTTCCTTAAATCCCAAATGCCCGCCAGCCAAGGGACCTTCAAAGAGAATCGCGTCAGGAACACGATTATATTTTTTTGTCCAGCTTTTAATGATCAGTCCTGCCGCTCTTGCTGATGAAACAATGGGGACAATTTTGACCTTGTTGCTTTTTACGGCTCCCGGCAGCGACGTCGGCAGACCGGCTCCCGATATAATCATATCTGCGCCTGCCTCAACCGCCGCTTCCACGAACTCCTCATAATGCCTGCTGGCATACATTATATTTGCCGCAATCAAGCCCTTGTTTGGCACATCCTTTATCGCTTCCTTTGCCTCCCGAATATTCCTCTTTAAGGCACGGATA
>JAQWBM010000018.1 GCA_028706405.1 Eubacteriales bacterium | reverse complement strand
TGACCTCCTGTGATTTTTGGCGGCTTTGTCTGCCTTAACCATGTTACCACATAGGTCGGTGTTTTTATCTTAAGGTGGTATCTTTTGTATGCGCGTTTTTGGTATCCTTTATTTTATCATTCACACCTGGATTCTCTTTCATATATTTTTCGAAGGTTTTGCCTATGCTCAAAAGAAGCGCCATTAATTCTCACCCCCATTCGATTTCAACTTTTTCTCTGCCTTTCTCATCCAGAAGTCTTTTTGATGTTTTTGCACCTTATCCTTATTTTTTGCTCTCCATTGTTTGAAATATAATTTACGTTCCTCGTTTGCCAGCTGTTCCTTAGTTTTGTTCATCTTGTACCTCCTAATATTTATCTTTCTTTTCGCTTGACGATACTCTTGTTAGATGGTATCTTTAAATAAGATATTGAATTAAGAATATCTTCAACTCAATTTATTAAATTCATATTATCATAAAATGCAAAACGAAAAGAAAAATAACGATTATATGAAATATTTTGATTTATTGACACGATCAATTCAATTTATTGAATATTGAGGATGGTGAAATTATTACATGTCAAAAAATGCAATAAAGACAGATCAATTGAAAAAACGAACTAATGATGAAGATGAAGTTAAAGAAATATTTTCTCAAAGGTTTCATGATATCTTACTTGACAATAATACCACGGCTAAGATATTAGCTGACGAAATTGAAGTATCAGAGGGTATTCTATCAGGCTATAGAAGAAATCTTAATGCGCCTTCTATATCAAAATTAAAAAAAATAGCAGATTATTTCGGTTGTTCAACTGATTACCTTCTAGGTAAAGACGAATATCAGGAAAAAGGGATAGAAGAAATCAGGAAACGCTTGGGTTTATCCAAAAATGCTGTTGAAATGATAGAAAATCTATTTGTGATGGGCTACTCTGATTTATATTCAAAACTCTTAGAAGGCGATAGTTTTAGAACAATTATTAATTTAATGGACTTAATAAGAAAACATCAGGAGACTTATTCAGAAATTGCCAAGGAATTATCGGAAAGTATTAATAAAGCTGATAAAAAAGAAACTCAAAATATAATGGCAATACATTATTATAAAACAATCAAAGCCAATTTTTATGAAGCGAGTGAGAATTATACAAGACAAATCAATATAGCTGAATACATGAACTACCTTCGTTATGAATTAAATAAAAAAATTTTTGAATATATCGATACTTTAACCGGCAAAGTTGAGGATGAAGATGAGCGTTTTATTTCGCAAGTTGTAGGATTTCTTGATAAAGATGATGTTGATTATGAATACAAAAAAACCATTATCCAAAAAGAAAGAAATAACAGCTATACTACTGCATTAAAACAGAATTTAAAAGAATTAAAATCCATATAAACATTAAAGGAAGTGAAAATATGGCAAATATCACTGAGAGAAAAGGGAAAAGAGGTACATCATACCGCATTAGGGTTTCTGCAGGATTTGACCAAGAAGGGAAGCAAGTTTTCAAGGTTAAAACATGGAAGTCAGAAGCTGGTATGACCGCAAAGCAAATTGAAAAAGCATTAAATCGTGTTGTATTTGAATTTGAGGAAGCAGTAAAATGTAATTCATCTCTAAATGAAGGCATAAAATTTGAAAAACTATCTGAGATATTCTTAGAGAAAAATAAAAATAATCTAGCAGCGAAAACATATGAACGATATGAAGGATTGCTGGCTAATATTAATAACCATATAGGTACGTTGAAATTATCTAGCATACAGCCTCATCATATTACAAGCATTTACGATTCTATGAGGGAAGAAGGCGCTAATAAAAGAACTGGCGGATCTCTATCACCGAGAACGATTCTGCATTCGCATAGAGTAATTAGCCTTATCTTTAACTGGGCAGAATTTCAGGGGATCATTCGAAATAATCCAATGCGGAGAGTGAAAGCTCCTAAAGTTGCAAAAACAGAAGCGAAATACCTTGATAGCGATGATCTTCAGAAGGTGATTTCGGCTCTTGAAGCTGAGAGTATACAATGGAAAACAATGATGTTTCTTTTCATGTATAGCGGTATTAGAAGAGGAGAAATGCTCGGCTTGGAATGGGATGACATCGATTTTGATAATAGAATGATTCATATTCGACGTACAAGTCAGTATGTAAAAGGACATGGTATTATTACGAAATCTCCCAAAAATGAAACGTCGAAAAGGAGCATTAAGCTAGACCCGGAGGCGTTTGAACTGCTTGGGAAATATAGGTCTTGGTGGGCAGCGGAAAAGCTATCGCTCGGCGAAAGCTGGCAGTCAACTATTATTGAAGGAAAGTTATATAATTACTGTCAATCATGTGTAATATGTAAGAAAGCTTCGGTAAAAAACTATATGTATTGCAATACGGCAGAATGCAATGAAAGGGTCACCTGCGAAAGGCTTTTTATTCAAGAAAATGGAGTTCCGATGCATCCCGACTCATTGGGGTGGTGGATCCTACGCTTTATTGAGAAAAATAATCTTCCGAAGTTTTCGGCTCATACGCTTAGACATGGCTTTGTGACAAACTTAATCGCAAATGGCGTACCACTTCCAACTATTTCTAAACTAGTTGGACATTCAAATACAACAACTACGGCTAATATCTACAGCCATTCGTTGAAAGCAGAAGAGGAAAAAGCCATGGAGGTTACAGGCGGATTATTAAACCTCATGAGAAAAAAAGTGTAATTCTGTCATTATTGTCATTAGGTTTGCCTTTAGGGAGTTCAGAGAAGAGGTTCAAAACTATAGTTTTTGATAGTAATATGTCCAAACTATGTCCAAAATGAAAACTAAGCACTAATAATAAAAAACAGAAGACCCTGCAATGGTTGAAATTGCAGGGTTTTATTTGGCACTCCCGAGATGATTCGAACATCCGACGCACGGTTTAGGAAACCGACGCTCTATCCCCTGAGCTACGGGAGCACAGTACAGTAGTAATTTTAGCATACCGGGGCGTTTCTTTCAATAAATTCTTTTTCCATTGTGTTGTTATCCCTTGTTCAGGAAACTACTTCTCAATTCAACCTTATTTCTTGTCCTTTTCCCTTTCCACTTTCGATGAATTTTCTTGTGCAAGAAAACCGCGGTTTCGAAGAAGTGGCAACTATATAAACTATAACTATATAAAATCTCTTACAGCCCATAGGATTAAATTATTATCATACAGATAGCTTCCCAGGACTGAATTATTTAATTCATTGATCAATGAGGGATTGCCGGACAGGCTGGTAATGGGCACCATTAAAGCGAGCAATATGTAAACGAGGATAATGCCTTTCAAAGCGCCCGCCAATAATCCGAACAGCCCGTCGATGCCTCCCAGTATTCCGCCATTTTTTTCCTTAGAGAAAAGCGTTGTGATCATCAGCAATACTAATTTGATTGCCAGCACAACCAATAAAAAGGCAAGCAGATTAAAAATCAAATTTGAAAGACTTTCGGAAAGGGTAAGTGCAAGTGCATTTGCGGCTGAGTCGATTGCCTTCTCCAACAATTCCCTGATTATTTCCGGGATAGCAGCGATAGCGTTATCCGATGCTGAAATCAAGTTCCCTGTAATTCTATCAGCTATCTTATCGTAAACATAATCATAATAGACTGTTTTCTCCATCAGAAAATTCAATACATGCGGATACCAGACAAAGCCTAAAACAACGGCAATAAGCCAACCTGCCGTATGAATGAACGTGTGAACAAATCCATCCCTAAACCCAAAAATGACAGTAAAGGCAAGAATGGCCACAATAACAACATCAATCCACATTCTTACACTCCCGTCTTAACATCTATAGATTCCTCCCGCTTTATTCTCTTCGCATATTACAAATTTAAATTGCATATATCTATATTACCAATTTGTGTGGAGGATTACAAGAATGCAGAGGGCAATTTGTTTGCTATGCGTCCGCTGCGTAATAGAGTCGGAACCATGAGAGGGAATAGGTTCATGATACAATAAGGAGGAGATGAAAGCTGATGAACTACGTCAAATATAACCGCTCTTTTGTTATGATGGAAGAACAAAACACCCAGTTTGCGGCAAAGGAATCGGCAGAAATAAAAGCCTACTTGAAGGTGGAAACAGGTAACAACAAAGGCGCTTTCCGGTGTTCGGTCCAGAACCTGAAGTATTTTGAAAAAGGTGATTACATATACAAACTGATACTTTTCGGTAAAAAAGGAGAAAGGACCATACATGCTGTTATCGGCAATTTGTTGATTAATAAATACGGAAACGGAGAATCCTATTTCCGGTTCCTACCGCTGAATATCGACGGAAAAGGGAATTCTTATAACAGTTTTACAACGGCTATTATCGCAGCCGCATCAACCATAGATGAAAAGGAGCCGCTCCATCCTGTGCTAAAGGGGGTTACTCTTAACGAGGAGGAACCCTTTCAACCTGAACCCTTTCGAATAGATGATGACATTGAGGGAGATATTGAGGAAGCAGATGCATCCGATCTGCTTGAAGCCGCTTCTCCGCAAGAGAAGAAAATAGAAAAGAAAACATATAATAATTTTTACAATGAACATGTTTTAAATGCTTGCATTCATACCTGCCGGATTGCCGAGTTTTATGAAGATGTTACTCCATTTGACAAAGATAAGACAGGAGCAAGATGGAAAAAGATGGTGAATATAACAAACTTGCCGATAGTATCGCCGGGAGCGCATTATTTTGCAACTCAATATCGCCACTATATTTTTGGCGCAAAAGCAGATGATAGCGGAATCGCAGATAGATTTTTTTTCGGAATCCCGGGCAGATTTTTAGATGAGGAACAGCCGGATGGAGGAAGATCGGGATTTACATATTGGCAGCCCCTTCGTGGAATAAGTATGGCCGGTGAGGAAAATCGCAAAAGTGGTCAATCTGCCAGAAACGCATATGGCTACTGGATTGTGGCTATAGACAGCAAAACAGGAGACATTGAAGAGGTTTAGCTAAAAGATAACCGTTCCCCTTCTTCTTATCTAATCGATATTTCTCTTCTTCTTGCTTAGTAACAAATGTAAATTATTCTCATATTCCAATTATTGATCCGCTCGTGCTTGAGCGGATCTTTTTTAATTGAAAAAAATGACGAAGTATGATACCATTGTAAAGCATATAAAACCAAGGGAAAGGAGCATGATGCGGATATGAATCCTGAAGACTTCATGCAGGAGGCGCTGAAGGAAGCCGAACAAGCTCTTTCCATTGATGAAGTCCCCATTGGTGCCGTGATTGAAAAAGACGGCATTATCATCGGACGGGGACATAATAAAACGGAGACGACTAAAGACCCTACAGCCCATGCTGAAATTTTAGCGATCCGGGAAGCTGCTAATAAACTGGGCGGGTGGAGACTGCTAAGATGTAGGATGTATGTAACAGCTGAACCTTGTCCTATGTGTGCAGGGGCGATGGTATTGGCCAGAATAGAAAAGGTCTTTATCGGCACTTCTGACCCGAAGACAGGAGCTTGCGGCTCACTGATGAATATTTTGCAGGATGAAAGGCTAAATCATTCAGTACAGATAGAAACCGGAATCATGCAGAAACAATGTGAGATATTAATGAAGTCATTTTTTCAGAAGCTTAGAAAAAAGAAATCGGAGGAAAATTCAATATGAAAAAAGCGGGCATTATATTCAGCCTTTCTATTTTAATGTGCTTGATGTCTTTCTCAGTATGTTTTGCATCGGGACTGCAATTGCTGCACAGCTATCCTGAGAACGGCAGCAACGATTCAACGCTTGAGAATGTAGTTGTAAAGCTTTACTTTAATGAAGATGTGTCTGCCAAGGAAGTACAGCAGGATAATAAAGGGGCATTTAAATTTACCGACGAAAAGGGCAAAGAATTGCCTCTGAGAATCTTATATCCCAAGAACTTGGATGAAATCTGGATATTGGTAAACAAACCCCTGCAATCAAACAGCGAATATAAACTGGTTATATCCGGGGACCTTAAGATCCCTAACGGAGATACTTTGGGTGTGGATCAAACCGTCAAGTTTAAAACCAGAAATACAGGAACAGATACAACTGTCAACATGGTGCTTATGGGATTAATGATGGTCGGTATGATCATATATACTTCTATAGCCACAAAACGAGCACTGAAAAAAGAAGAGAAAAAGAAAGCTGATGAAATAAAGGTCAATCCATATAAAGTGGCGAAAAAAACCGGAAAGTCTGTGGAGGCTGTCGTGGCACAGACGGAAAAAGATAAAGAAAAAGCAAGAGAAAAGAAAAATAGAAGAGGTGCAGTAAACGAAGACGACGCATCTGATGAAGAAACAGAGATAGATAACAATAAAGATACTAAGAGGGTAGCCGGAGCGAGACCTATTTCTGTAACCGGAAGCACCTATATTACCGGCAGGAAAGCGAAAGCTGAGAGGGAAAAGGAATTAGCGGCAGCCAAAGCAGCAGCCGGCACTACAAAGCCGAAGGGTACAACCGGAAAGAGCAAAAATCGGAAATCAAATAAGAAGAGATAATACGAAATGAAAGATATTACGGTGAAGGCATATGCAAAGATCAACCTTGCTATTGATGTTTTAGGAAAGCGGCCTGACGGATATCATGAAATCCTCACGGTTATGGAGCAGGTAGATCTGTTTGATCTTGTCAGAGTATCTCTGACCGAGAATAATCAGGATATAGCGATTAATCTTAAGAGCAATCTGCCGTTTCTTCCTTCGGACAGCAGGAATATTGCATATAAAGCAGCGGAATTAATGACAGACCGGTATGGCGGTATCGGGAAAAGCATAATCAATATAGATATAAAGAAGAACATCCCTGTAGCGGCGGGTCTTGCCGGCGGCAGCGCAGACTGTGCCGCAGTTCTCCATGCTTTGAACCGGCTTTGGGACCTAAATCTAAATCTTGATACTTTAATGGGGCTTGGTGCAGAGCTTGGAGCAGATGTCCCTTTCTGCCTTGCAGGGCAGGCAGCACTCAATGAAGAACTGCTGCTCAGCCGGGAGCCTTTAGCAGGCACCTGTGCTTTAGCCTCCGGCATAGGGGAGAAGCTTGAGCTTGTGCCTCCGCTGAAAACAATGATTTTGCTGTCAAAACCGCCAGTAAGCGTATCTACTGCACAGGTTTATGCAGGTCTTAACCTTTCGGAGATAAAAGAACGTCCGAACATACAGGAATTAACAAATGGATTACGGGAAAACAATTATAATAAAATCATAAAAAACATGGTCAATGTACTTGAAAATTACAGCCTTAAACAATACCCGATTATCATGCAAACAAAAGAGAGAGTGATACGGGAGGGCAAGGCTGCAAAAGTATTAATGAGCGGCAGCGGCCCGACAGTATTCGGATTATATACAAGTAATAGTAGAGGAAAAACCGCTTTTTCGAAAATAAAACAAATGAATAACGAAACATTCTTGACTCGCCTTCTTTAGGATGGGTCTTTTTTTTGTCATAACAAGCTTTGCTGCAGAATACACTATAGCAACGAATAGTAGAATAAACAGTATATAGAGGGGGATAATTACGATGACATATGAAAAGTACCCATTTGAATTTGAAAACATCCCGGACTTTGCTTTGCAGCCCGCAAAAGAAGCAGATGATGAATATAACTTCAAATATACTCCCAGAGGTGCTGCAAATCGTTTTGATCCGGAGGCCTATGAAAGAATACTTCATGAGAGCGTAAGGCAGGCATCAGAGGCAGAAAATGCAGATTCAGAAAATATTTCGGTTGAAGCTATTTCAAATGAGACTGACCAAACGGCAGAAGAAGAAATTATGGCGGCGGACTTTTCTGATCAGACAGAAGCAATCGTACCGGAGAAACTTTCAGAACCGGAAGAAGAAATCATACCGATAGATCTTTCGGAACCGGAGGAAGAAATTGCAGAAGCAGAACTTGCTGATCAAGCAGAAGAAATAATACAGGAGAAGGTTTCGGAACAGGGAGAAGAAAATATACCGGACGCTGTTCCTTTGCCGGCTAAACGATCTGCATTTCAATCGGCCTTTACACCTAAAAATACACCTCCCAAGATCGTTCCGGCAATCGGTAATGTAGTAAACAGCAAATTGAAGTTAGTCGATATGAAAATGAAAGAACCGATACGCATTTACATTGAAGAAGATATCTTAGTGCCTGACGTAAGGCCTGATCTTGCAAGGATTCTTTCTATGGACGGAAAGATCAAGCTTACCGAAAGAGAGGGTCACACCGGACAATCTGAAACTGATACGGTTAGGATCTCGGGAGATCTGATTTTGCAGACTCTTTATGCTCCTGAACAAGCATCGAATGAAGACCCTATAATAGCGATTGAATCAAAAATTCCGTTCAAAAATGAAACCGAATTGAATTCCGCTCCTTATTCGGAGTTAGCGATTGCGGCACATATTGAATCCATTGATTTTTCAGTTGTAAATGAAAGAAAATTTAAGGCAAAAGCGACAGCTGTGTTGGAAATCAAAGAATATCGTACTGTTGATATTGAAGTTTTTGAAGGTGTCAGAGATGAAGAAGTACAGATACTGAAAGAAAAAATAAACCTTACAGACGTCGCAATGCGAAAAACGGATACTATAGAAGTAAAAGAAAATTTCGTATTAAAAGAAAACATGCCTGAAATTATGAAGATACTTAAACACGATATAAATATTGTTGAAAACCATAAGCAGATAACAAAGGAAAAGGCAGTAATAAATGCTTCGGTTTATTGTAATATCATGTACCTTGGAGCAGAAAGAAATTCAGATGCCGTAAAAGCGTCAGATTCTGAAGCCGTTGCCGGAGAAAAGAAAGCGGTTCCGGTTTTCTATCAAGGTAAAACAGAATTTACCCAATTTATCAGATTGGACACAGACAATGATGCAAAAGATACATATTCATCTGCAGGTAAAGTCAGCTTCAATATCTCATCCTTAAATCTTAATGTAAAGGAGGATGGAAACGGAAATAAGAGCCTTTTTGAAGTGGATATGAACGTGGATACAGGATTGGAATTATATAAAACCGTTGAAAAGGAAATCGTAGCCGACATATACCATCACATAAAGGACATTCAGTATGATACGGATGAAATAGGAGTAATGACACAAAGTGGAAGCGGTACCGCGGAATTGTCTGCCAGAGAGATTGTCAATATTCCTGAAAGATATGGCGACGTTGATAAGGTCGTTTATCTATCCGGAAATATCAGTCAGAAAAGTTCATTTATTGAACAGGCGAAAAGTATTGTTGAGGGGATCATAGATGTTAATTTGATTTGTACGTCTGCAGGTGCGGATAAGACAGTATTTAATGTCAGACAGGAGATTCCTTTCCGAAGTGCTATGGAAATCCCGGGAATTACTCCGGAAATGACTGCTGTAAATGATATTGTTTTGAAGGAACTATGGTTTGATAAAATCAATAATAAACAGATTGAAGTAAATGCAGGGATATTAATCAATAGCTCAGTATCAAGTCAGAAGAAACATCAGCTGATTAAACATATCAGTTTCCTGGAAGGCTCACAAGATTTCCAACAGATTCCGGGAATCATTCTCTACATATCAAGAACAGGAGATACGATATGGAAAATCGCTAAAAAATATAGAACCACAATTGATGAGGTTCTTCACCTTAATGATTTAGAATCCGGAAAGGAGATTAAACCGGGTACAAAACTGTTGATTGTTGCAACACATCACTAATTTCAACAGTTATAAATGTGTAAATGTATAAAATCCCCTCCCTTTGGAAAAGATGATTACAGGAAATCTTTTTCAGGGGAGGGATTTTTCATTGGGATTACGAAAAAAAGAACTCAAGTTTATGATATTCATATTAATCTGCATTATCCTTTTCAGCACATGGAATGTGTACAGCAATCCAGAGCTTAGCAATGATGATTTTATAAGATTCCATGTCATTGCGAACAGTGATTCGGATGAAGATCAGCAGTTAAAGCTTAAGGTCAGAGACGGTATTCTTGCAAAGATAAACAGCGAGCTGATACAGGAGACCATGGCGCAGGAGTTTATCGAGCTGCAAGCATCAGGTGACTCGGCAAATCAAGAGGTTGAGGCAAAAAATAGCGGCATCAGGGTAAGCCTTGATCTGGATAAGTCCAGAGAATATATTCAGGAAAATATAACGGAAATTGAAGATACTGCGGAAAGAATCATAAAAGAAAATGGGTATGATTACGAAGCAAAAGCGGAATTGGGTGTGAAATGGATTCCGAAAAAAACATATGGAGACGTGATATTCCCTGCAGGGAATTATGAAGCTCTGAATGTTACGATAGGCGAAGGGAAAGGGCAAAACTGGTGGTGTGTGCTATTCCCGCCGCTTTGTTTGATCGGTGCTGAAGAAATCGCAGAACAGGATGAGATCGTGGAGGACATCTATAAGGATATCCTTTTAGATAAAAAATACGATCCTTTGATCAAAGAAAGAGATAAACCCGCCACACTTAAGCTTAAGTTTAAAACATTAGAGCTGATAGGAGAATAGAGTAAAACAAAAAAAGAAGACCCGCAATCCGCGGGCCTTTCTTTTTTTCGTTTGCAGAAAGGTATTCAGCCGTCCAATATTATGGTAAAATGATACAATAAATTATGGTTAATAATCCTGTAAAAGCGGTATATAAAGCCGATCGTATTGACAGATTAGACCATGAAAGAGTAAAGAATATTAAAGGGGGAGTGATGTATGCGTCATGTTGAAGAGATGATGAGGCGCTGGCTGGATCAGAAAGACTTAGATGGGGTTTTGAGAGGGGAATTGTCGGACATCAAAGATAAGGATGAGATATATGAGCGTTTCTATAAAGATCTGGAATTTGGTACCGGCGGCTTAAGGGGAATATTGGGTGCCGGGACAAACAGGATGAATATATACACCGTCAGAAAAGCGACACAGGGTTTAGCGGATTACCTGAACGTGCATTATGGGACGGGAATGGATCAGGCTTCCAAGGCTTCACCTTCAGCAGCAATCGCATTCGACAGCAGAATAAATTCGGCTCTATTTGCGTTGGAAGCAGCCGGAGTACTTGCCGCAAATGGGATAAAAGCGTATCTGTATCCCGAACTCATGCCTACACCTGCACTTTCATTTGCCGTGAGACATTATCACTGCAGCGCCGGCATTATGGTTACCGCAAGTCACAATCCTTCTAAATATAACGGTTATAAAGTTTATAACGAAGAGGGCTGTCAGATGACATTGGACGCTGCGGCAGAAGTTCTCTTACTTATTGAAAAAACAGATATTTTTGATGGAGTGAAAACCATTTCGGGCAATTTGAATTTAGAGGAAGGCTTTTATGAAGCTGTTCTTGCGCTAAAAGAAAGAGCAAATAACAACATGATTGAGCTGATTCAACCGGATGTGACGGAAGCTTATCTAAAAGCGGTGCAAAATGAAAGTACCGGCATCGACTGTTCAAATCTTTCGGTAGTCTATACACCGCTAAACGGAACGGGAAATGTGCCTGTGCGAAAAATCATGGAACGTATAGGTGTCAAGCAGATCAACATCGTAAAAGAGCAGGAACTGCCGGATGGAAATTTCCCGACATGTCCTTACCCGAACCCTGAAAAAAAAGAAGCATTGACTTTGGGCCTGGCTCTCTGCGAACAGCTCACGAATGAAGGCAGTGCACCGGACCTGCTGCTCGCAACGGATCCTGATTGTGACAGGGTGGGGATTGCAATAGGGCATGCGGATGAAGCCGGAAATACCGAATACCTTTTGGTTTCAGGAAATGAGGTCGGTGTGCTGCTGCTGGACTTTATATGTGGCGTAAAAACCATGCCGAAGGATCCGCTTGCCATAAAAACCATCGTATCGAGCAAGATGGCGGATAAGGTGGCAGAAAATTACGGCGTGTCTATGGTTGATGTGCTCACCGGCTTTAAATTTATCGGAGAGCAGATAGGAGTATTGGAAGCAAAAGGACAAGAGGATAGATACGTATTTGGATTTGAGGAAAGCTATGGATACCTGTCCGGCGCATATGTAAGAGATAAGGATGCAGTGAACGCTTCCATGCTTATTTGCGAAATGACTGCCTATTATAAAAGAGATAGAAAAACATTAATCGATCGTTTGCGAGAGTTATATGAAAAATATGGGTATTATAAAAATGATCTGATGGAATTCACATTCGAAGGTGCTGCCGGGATGGAAAAGATGAATAGCATTCTTGGCAGGCTTCGTGCCGAGGCACCGTCTCGCATAATAGACCGCGACGTTGTTGAAATCGCAGATTACATGCAATCACAAAGAAGAATTTTCGGTGATGCCGGGAATGGTGATTACACAGCCGTAACAAAATCAATTCAACTTCCAAAATCGGATGTACTTGAATATGTTCTTGAGGACGGGAGCAGCATCATTGTACGCCCGTCAGGAACTGAGCCGAAGCTGAAGATATATTTATCAGCAAAGGGTGAAAGCAGAAAGGAGTCGGAGGAGATCATCGGGAGGCTGAAGGCCGAACTTAAGGAATCAATCAAATAATAATAGGTCGTCCGGCGGATATGTCCCCTTGGAATCCGCTCAAATCCGGCTTTTGACCGATGATCATGATAAATACAAGGAGAGAAGATGAATAAAGCTTTAATTGCAATTGATAAAAGTCACTCTTTCAGAGTGTATCTTGCAATCACTACTGAGATGGTGGAGGATGCAAGGAAGGTTCATAATACCAGCCCGCTGGCCACAGCGGCACTTGGGAGGGTGCTTACCGGTGCAGGACTTATGGGTCTGCAGCTAAAAAACAATCAGGATAAACTTACCGTACAGTTTAAGGGTGACGGACCGGCCGGAGAAATTTTAGTGACAGCCGGAGGAGACGGAAGAGTAAAGGGGTATATTTCAAATCCGAATGTTGATCTGCCGCTTTCGGAGAGAGGAAAGCTTGATGTAGGCGGGGCCGTTGGCAAAGGGACCCTGACTGTTATAAAAGATTTGGGTTTGAAAGAGCCATATGTAGGTAAAATTGACTTAGTAAGCGGAGAAATAGGTGAGGATTTGACTGCATATTTCTTCCTTTCTGAACAGCAGTCCTCATCCGTAGCATTGGGAGTAAGAATAAATACAGATTGTACTACACTTGCAGCAGGAGGAATGATTATACAAATGCTGCCGGATGCGAACCCGGATTCTGTGGAGGCTCTGGAAAAGCTGCTGAATGAAATGAATCCGATCAGCAGTCTTATTGAAGAGACTGTAAAACAATCCGCAGGGAAAACAGAGGAAGCTATAGTTGATAGCTTGCTTGCACGCATTTTTAATACGCTTCCCGATGAGTTCGCAGTAGAGCGGCTGAAATACAGGGAAATATGTTGGGATTGCGATTGCTCAGTTGAACGGCTGGAGCAGGTTGTAATCAGCATCGGTTCAAAAGACCTTACAGAGATAATAGAAGAGGATGAAAAGGCAGAATTGATCTGTCAATTCTGCGGAACAAAGTATCATTTTGACAAGGAACATTTAGAGGCTCTGTTGAAGGAAAGTATGCAGAAGGAGGGAAAAGGTAATGTTGAAGGATTTTAAGGAGTTTGCGCTGAAAGGAAATGTCGTTGATTTGGCAGTTGCTGTAGTGATTGGCGGGGCCTTCGGAAAAATAGTTACTTCTTTTGTAAGTGATATAATCATGCCGATCATCGCTGTACTGACATCGGGAATTAGTTTTACAGATTTGGCATATGTTAATGGTAACGTTACTATAACCTACGGCAATTTTATTCAAAGCATTGTTGACTTCTTAATCATAGCATTCTTTATATTTCTTGCTATAAGACTAATTTCCAAGGCACGTAAGAAGGAAGAAGCGGAGGAAGCTCCTGCAGCGCCTTCCGCTCCTACGGAAACAGAACTGCTCACTGAAATCAGAGATCTTTTGAAAGCTAAGGGGGAAAATGCATGATCAGATTGGGAATCATTTTCGGCGGACGGTCAGGAGAACACGAAATATCCCTTATGTCGGCTGCTTCAGTGATAAATGCGATCGACAGGGAGAAATTTTCTCCTATATTGATTGGCATCACAAAAGAAGGCAGCTGGCTGCTGTATGATGGGCCTGTTGAAAATATAGAAGACGGAAGCTGGCAGAAAATTGCGGAAGCAGCACTAAAAGAAAGTCCCGGAAAATATACGCTGACAGTTCTCGGTTCTGGCGGGATATCGCTTAAGGATCTTATCGATTTTGCCCTGCCTGTTTTACATGGACCGAACGGAGAAGACGGAACAATTCAGGGGCTGTTTGAAATGGCGGATATACCTTATGGAGGCTGCGGTGTATTAGGCTCGGCAGCAGCAATGGATAAATCATTGGCGAAGGATGTATTTGCCAGGGCAAATTTGCCAATCTGCAGACATATGAACATTTTCAGGGAAGAGGCATTAAGTAATCTTGGCGGTACAATCAAAAGAGTGGAAAAGTTTTTACCTTATCCGATTTTTGTAAAGCCTGCAAACATGGGCTCAAGCGTTGGAATCAATAAAGCAAAAAATACCGAAGAGCTAAGGGAAGCAATCAAGGAGGCAGCCGGATATGACCGCAGGCTCGTTTTGGAGGAAGGGCTCGATTGCAGAGAAATTGAAACAGGCATCCTCGGAAATCATGATCCTAAAGCAGCTGCAGTTGGAGAAATCCTGCCATCCGGTGAGTTTTACAGCTATACCGCGAAGTACTTTGACGGCGGACAGTCAAAAATGTGCATTCCGGCCGACATCCCTGCCGATATTGCCGAAGAAGTCAAATCGATCGCAGTCGAGGCATATAAGCTGCTGGATTGCTCAGGCTTTGCAAGAGTTGATTTTTTTCTTGAGAAATCAACCAATAAGCTATTCCTAAACGAGATAAACACCATACCGGGATTTACGAAATACAGCATGTTTCCGCTTCTTTGGGCAGAAGCCGGCGTTTCATATCCCGAGCTGATCGAACGGATCATTAAGTTAGGCTTTGAACGATACGAAGCAAGGCGGGGATAATGCATAATAAAGCCTTCTGTGGTTATATTAATTTCAGGAGGTGACAGGAAATGGATTATAAAAATGTTCAAAGTGCAACTCGAAAAGGCATGAAAGACATCCCGCAGGAACAAGATATAGACTTTGAAAAAGAGGACTCAGAAGAGCTGAAAAAGCTGGGAAGGCAGGCTGAGGATTAACTTCGTCTTAGTTTGCAAACGAATCTCATCGGCGGCAAATGCCCGGATGAGATCTAAGAGTATAATTTTCGTTTGCAAATAAACAAAAAACCAGGAAGGAGGTAAAACCCTCTTCCCTACATACAGTTAACCTGTAATATTTATGGTTCGGATTTGGTTTATAGATAAGGCTGCAGGTATTCGCCAGATGCTAAAAATAAATAAATTAGTACATATATCAACTTAAGAGCAGCAACAGAGCGTTTAGCCGCAAAAGCCTGTTTATATGGGGTGCCTCTCTGGTAGCATCCTTTTTTACGGCCTAAGAAAAAGGAGTCCAGAGGGTATAGGCAAAAATCGGGAGCGGCGGCATAGGAGGAGATAATATGAAGCAAATCGGTAATGTGATTCTTGAATTACGAAAGAAGGCCAGAATGAGTCGAAAAAGTTTGTGTGAAAATATCTGCTCGGAAAAGTATCTTTATTTAATTGAAAAAGGAGAGCGCACGCCCTCCATATTTATTGCCAGACTCCTTAGCGATAAGCTGGGAGTAGACCTATTTAAATATTATGAATATTTGGATTGCCAAAATCCGATAGAGATGGAAGCTGCCGTTTACTTGTTTAATAAATACAGAAATGAGAGCAACATCACTGCTTTGAAAGCGCTAACCGATGAAGTCATGAATCTGCCTGATTTTCAGACCGCACCATGGATATATGAAATAGAGATCAATCGTATCGCGCATTTAGCATTAATTGAGGGTGAACACAGGAAAGCAATAAGTGAAATAGAAGGTATTCTGCAAGAAATGGACCCAAGGTATGCTAACAGTATTTTTATGGCTAACATTTATATTTTGTTGTCTATATGTTATCAAATAGACAAGGATATCCTCCGTGCAAAAGATGCAAATACAGCAGCATACGACATAATCTACAGCAAATGGCAGATTAAAAAATATATACCCATTATGATTACCGTCGTAATTAATAAAATCACTTTGCTTTATCTGTCAGAAGAATATGACGGAGTCATTCAAGAAGGACTATCGCTTGCTGAGTATCAAAAACAAGCGAATTCTTTTGATTACCTTCCCCATACATTTATCTATTTGGCATTTGCTTATTACCAGAAAGGGCAGGAAGATGAAGGCATTTCATGGTTCAATAGGTGTCTGTGCATCATGAGTTTCTCATATAAACCCTTGGATATGTTTTACTTTTCGAGATATGAAATATTTGACGTATTGATGAATGATCTGCGAGTGCCCCGAGAAACAGTAAATGAAATAAAAAAAATATATAATTTATAGTCGGTGCGTGAGAATGCCCAATATACAAGACAAAGTAACAATTGTTCCATTGTAAAGGTAAGAGGTATTATATAAAATTAATAAAAACCCTGCATTTCAAGGGATTGCACCTTTTTAAAATAGTTTAAAATTATGTCATAATGACCAGCCAAGCAAAGTCCGGGGCAAAACGGAAAAGAAATCACAAGTTTTACTTGTAGATTTCTACTGCTAAAAACTTAATAAATGATAATGTAAGTCTTAAGGGCAAACCGGCTGAAAGGCCGGGACGCAAAGCCAAGAGTCTAAAGCATAAGAAATGCAATGACGGTCTTGCTGCAAAGGATAAATGCAGCAGGCCGTTTTTGAATGGTGCACCAAAATTCTTAGTTGCATAATAAGTCAAAGTATAGTTTTAGGAATGATAGAAAAGGAGAGCGGGAAAGTATGAAAACACCGAAGACAGATCGAAACGAGCCAAGCTTAAAAAGGCAGGACTTATATAGGGCAGTTGCATTTATTTGCATTCTGGCAATGCTTATCAATCCTTTGGCTGGTGTTTCTTATGCGGATATTGTTTCGGAAGAAAGTCCAAGCCCTGATACAACTTTGACTTCCATACATGAAGAAGAGCCGGAAACATCTATAGAAGCTGACATTGAAGAAGAACCGGAAGCTCCGGCGGATACTGATCCGGAGGAAGAGGCTGGAACACCTGTGGATGAGGGCACTGATTCGGAGGAAGAGGCTGGAGCACCTGTGGATGAGGGCGCTGGTGTGGAAGAAGAGCCGGAGGCACCTGCGGCTGAATCGGGGGAAGAACAGGAAGCGTCGGCGGGCGACAGCACTGGGGAGAAATCGCCGGAGCTTGATGCGACACCGCCCCTTTCCATTTTGCCGCAGTCCATGGAAATGCTCAGCTTTGGTGAAATGTCTCTGTTATCCGCCCCGGATATGCCTGTAATAATGCCCAGCACATCCGAATGGTCTGATGATGTTATCGTTACAATAACCGGAACCCTTCCGGATTTAGGAGAAATCCAGTACAAGGTGGGCTCCGGAGCCTCCTGGAAGGGTTACACCGGCCCTGTCACAATGACGGAAGAAGGGGAACACACGGTATATGCCCGGGTTGTGAATCTTGAACTTGACGAATCGGGGGACGATTACGCATCCGACATTGCTTATGCAACCTATAAACTCGACAAAACACCGCCGGAGATTTCTATGTCCGGTGCTGTAGAAGGAGATACGAGCATTATTACCGTCACCGTTTCGGATACATACTCCGGCGTGGCTGTGAAAAAATATGCGGAAGGAACCCGCGACGCGGATTATTTTGCAGACGGGGGGACCGAGTTGACAACTACCTTCGCAGGGATCGCGGGAGACGAGTACACCGTATTTGCGGCGGATAACTGCGGCAATACGGTAGTGGAGCAGTTTACCCTCAAGACACAGCCTGAAATTTCCTGCGACGATGATAAGGTTTATGGAACTGAGGACACGGAATTATTTTTCTCTTTTACTGTAAGTGACGACTCAACAAGCCCGGAGGCACTTTCCGTCACAGTGACGGCGGATGATACGGCCTTGTTTCCGGGTCCTTTTACCGTGGAAAATACAGACGGCACCTGTGTCGCCAGAACAATGCCGGGGGCCGATCAAAACGGCAGTACAATTTTGACCATAAAGGTATCCAATGGATTCTTTGAGACGACAAAGACCATTACAGCCGAGGTCGCGGCTGTGAACGACGTACCCGTCGCTGTGGACGATGACTATGCGGAAACGGATAAAAATAAGCCGGTAACCATCGATGTTTTAGCCAATGATTCTGATCCTGACACGGCTGACGCGACGCCAGACGCAATATTCATCCAAAGCGTTTCAAATGGGAGCTACGGCATGACGGAAATTATCGGCGGCGGAACGCTTCTGATCTATACACCTGAAAATAACTGGCATGGAACCGACACGTTCTCCTATGAAATTGCGGATTCCGTCGGCGCGACTGCTTCCGCTATGGTTACCGTCAAGATCAGCTATGCGAATTACCTGCCTGTTGTTTCAGGGTTGGATGCAATTTATAATGTGGATGAGGACACAACCCTTGTGGTTGAATTTCTGCTGCAAGACGATGAAACTCCAAATGAGTCCATCACCGCCCAGGTGAAGTCATCCAACCAGTCTATCATCAAAAATAGCAATATCATTGTCGAGGGGCTGGGAGACGCCGACCCCGGGATCAGACTGAAAATCATGCCGGAACCTAATGCCTACGGGAATGGCGTTATCATAACAATAAAGGCCTCCGACGGCTTTAACATAGCGGAATATACCTTCACCGTCAATGTGCTGCCGGTAAATGACGCACCTGTGGCCGCGAATGATTCCTTTTCCTTTAC
The DNA here is from genome assembly GCA_028706405.1 of Eubacteriales bacterium. GTDB lineage: Bacteria > Bacillota > Clostridia > Peptostreptococcales > Anaerovoracaceae > Anoxybacterium. The sequence goes on along the minus strand of JAQWBM010000018.1, from coordinate 20,733 downwards.
AGAGGATCTGCCGCTGACTTTCACGGCTGCGGAACTGACTGCAAACGATAAGGACATCGACGGAGATCTATTGACCTTCGGCCGTATCGGAACGGATGTTGAAATTGAAAAAGGAACTCTGAACTATGACCCGGGGACGGAAACTTTCACTTATACGCCGGAACCGGATTGGGAAGGCGATGTATCCTTTACATATTATGTCTCCGATGGAAAATTGGAAAGTGCGGCCCCTGCTACTGTGACGTTGAAATGTACCCCGGTCAATGATGCACCGTTCATTTCACATATAGAGGACAAGATTACACAGGAAGATATTGTCTTAGCGGGAATCGAATTTCAGATCGGAGATCCGGAGACGGCTGCCACTCATCTGATTGTGGCTGTGGGCAGCTCCAATCAGAAGGTGGTCAGCGATAATAAAATCGTCGTTTCCGGAGTGAGTGGAACCAGATACCTTACCATTACTCCGAATGCCAATGCCAATACCGATCTTTACGGGGAGACGAAAATCAGCATCACCGTCAGCGACGGAGAGCATCATGTGACCAAGAGCTTTGACCTGACTGTAGAGCCTGCTCAGGATCCTCCGACTGCGGTGGATGATATTGCAATGGTGAAAATCAAGGGCTCGGTTACGATTCCGGTTTTAATCAATGACTTTGATGTAGATAAGGATACCATTACTTTGACCGCTGTTACATCGCCGGCAATCGGCAGCACCGTCTTGAACAGCGACGGCACCATTACTTTTACGGCTCACGACACTTATGTGGGGATGGTTTCCTTCCCCTATGCGATTCATGACGGACACGGAAACGAAGCTACGGCAGAGGTAAGAATATCCTGCATCAATGACGTCCATGCGCCGATCCTTTCCCGCATCGCCGATCAAGCGACGGAGGAAGACCTCCCTCTGGGGTCTTTAAAATTTTTAGCCATTGACCTTGTTGACCTTTCAAGTCTGAAGATAACAGCTTCTTCGAGCAATGTGGATCTAATCACAAGCGGTGGTATTTTTATTGAGAAAATAACTGATCCCAACTACAACTACAGCGTATCGATCAATCCTGTTGGGAACAAGTCCGGCACATCGACCATCACGATTACGGCGGTGGATTCCCAGGGGAGCAGCTATAGCATAAGCTTTCAGGTTATCGTGTATCCGGTGAACGACCCGCCGGTTGCGCAAGATGACAAAGTAAATACGGATGAAGACACTTTTGTCACGTTTAATGTGTTGTCAAATGACAGCGACCTCGAGTCCGGGGTATCGGTGCTTTCCATCGGGAGCCCCGCCAACGGAAAACTGGAGCCTTTGGGAAGCGGAACATACAGCTATACTCCCAATCCGAACTGGAACGGCACAGAGACCATTCTTTATACCATCATGGACGAAGATGCGGCACAATCTGCCGCAACGGTTACCATTGTGGTGGCTCCTGTCAATGACCCGCCGACAGCCCGGAATGATTATCAGTTCAACATTGTTAGTTTTGACATTCCAATAACCATAAATGTTTTGAGTAACGACGATGATATCGATTTACATGACAGTGGTTCAACAGAAATCATCCTCATAGAAAGCTGCAGTGACCCTGATGCTATAATCGATAATGTGGCTGGAACCATTACATTTCCGGCGGATTCAGAGTTTGCAGGGGCGACGAAAACATATACCTATACGATTGTAGACAGCGGGGGGCTGACGGCGTCGGCTACGATCCTGCTGACCAAGGAGGCCCCGGCAAGCGGCGCGGGCTTTTATCTGTATCCGTATTCCACGACAATAATGGAGGACAGTCCCGAGATTTCCATTGATCTTTCCTCCTATATCAATAAATACACGGATGCATCCCTGACATTGGGGTTGTCCGGGGAGCCTGGCAAGACTCCTACTGGAGGCGCGGCCAGTGTGGATGGAAAAGTCGTGCGGTATACGCCGGGCTTGAATGAAAACGGCACGGACGTTTTCTACTATACCGTCAGCGACGGAACGACAACCAAAGAACAGACGATCACCATTCATATTCTGCCTGTCAACGATCCTCCAGTCCTTACCACGCCGGCCGGTATCACCGTGGAGGAGGATGCGGGGATCCCTGACGTGACCGTAAACATGAGTGATGTGGACAATAAGCTTAACGACTTGATCTTTGTGGTTGGCTCTTCCAACCAATCGGCTCTGGCCTCCGATGAGATTACGGTGATAAAAGAGGAAGATGGCCAAGTCACCTTGAAATTTGCCCCTGCCCCACACGCCAACGGATCAACGGTCATTACCATGAAGGTCAGTGACGGGTTAGGCTTTGCAGAGCAGTCTTTTACAATCAATATTACGCCGCTTAACGATACGCCCTCCGCCATTGATATTTATAAAGAGTTGGATGAAGATACCAGCATCTACATCAATTTGCTCGGCGGTTCGTCGGACCCGGACATAGGCGATATTCTAAGCGCCTCAATCGTAAGCATGCCATCCAATGGCAATGTGACGGTGGACGACAAAGGCCTGGCTTATTATACGCCGGCTCTCAATTATAACGGCTCGGATTCTTTCCAATATCGCGTTGTAGATGAAGACGGCGCAGATCCGGTGTGTACTGTGCATCTGACGATTCACCCGGTCTATGACCCTACCGCTATTTTAAATTTGACATCTTCTGCCATAACGACAAAAAACCAGCCGGTGACAGTGACCTTTGATATCCCCAACCCTGACGATAGAGAAATCACTGTGTCGATGGAATCCAAAAATCGCAATCTGGTCGATGATTTAAGCCCCGGAGCCATTACGATCACAAAGGTCGGGACACACTATACCGCAACGGTCATGCCGGAGTGGGATGAAACGGGAAATGCCCTGATTGTTGTAAAGGCAAATGACGGTATTCAGGATTATATCGCGGTATTCACTCTTTATGTGACCACCGCTGTGGGAGATGTTACGGCAGTTGATGATGGTTATACAATCAACGAGGATATGCCGACAAAATTCAATGTTATAGCAAACGATACGGACACGGAGGGGGATACTCTCAGCGTAATCAGCCATACCACTCCGTCCCACGGCGCCATCGTCAACAATATGGACGGAACCCTGAATTACAAGCCGAATTTGAATTATAACGGCACCGACAGCTTTCAATATACGGTTTCGGACCCTTACGGAAATACCGACTGGGCGACCGTGTATATTACAATCTCGGCAGTCAATGACGCGCCGGCAGCTGTGGACGACAGCAGAACCACGGAAGAAGATGAACCTATTCTGATCGATGTATTGGACAATGACTTTGATGTGGATGGCGATACTATCTCTCTGGTGAAATTGACGACCTTGCCCGCAAATGGTGCGGCAGAGATCGTGTTCATCACAGGAGGCGCGCAGGGTGTGCGATACACTCCTAAAGAGGATTATCACGGATCCGACAGTTTTACCTATACGATCACTGACGGAACGCTGGAAAGTACGGCGATGGTGCGTCTTACCATTGCAGAGATGGATGATCCCCCGAAAATAACCGAGGCGGCCATAGGCACGCCCTGGATCTGGGAAATGGAGGAGGATAGAGCCGCTTCTTTCAATGTGACGATTACCGACGCGGAAACAGCCAGCAACAACCTTCTTGTAAAGATTACTTCCAGTAATAAAACTCTCATTGCAGACAGCAATATCAGGCTGACAAGATCCGGAGAAAATTATACTATTCACTTGACACCCTCTCCGGATCAGGTCGGGACGCTGGAACTAAAGATTATCATTAATGACGGGGAGAATGAGATAGAGCAGCCGGTGACGGTAACGATTAATCCGGTGAACGATGCGCCAACATTTACGGTTGATACGGTAGAGACCGTCAACGAAGATTCAGGAAATCATGTTGCCGTAAATTGGGCAAAGAGTATTTCTGCGGGAGCGGCAAACGAGTCGGGCCAGGTGCTGAACTTTGAAGTGACCATCATAGAGACAGATAACGCATCTCTCTTTTCGATGCCGCCAGCGATTTCATCCAACGGGGCTCTAACATTCAGGCCCGCGCCGGACCAATTCGGGACAGCGACGGTATCAGCGGTGCTGAAGGACAACGGCGGGACGTCAAACGGCGGGGTGGACACCTCAGTGCCAAAGACCTTCAGAATCGTAGTAAATCCGGTGAACGACCCACCCTCGTTCACCCACGGAGACAATCAGACGGTAGATGAAGATTCCGGACCGCATACAGTAACAGGCTGGGCGTCCGTAACGTGCTTCGGACCTGCCAATGAATCGGGTCAGGGCATATTAGAATATATCGTGAGCACGACCAATACCGCGTTGTTCAGCGTGCAGCCTGCGGTTTCTACGGCAGGAGCGTTGACCTATATGCCTGCCCCGGACGCCAACGGGACAGCGACGGTAACAGTGCGGCTGAGAGACAACGGCGGAACGGAACGCGGAGGGCAGGACAAATCAACAGAGGCATCATTCACCATCACTGTGAATCCCATGGATGATAACCCGGTGGCAGCAGATGACAGTGGTACGGTAAATGAAGATTCCAAGGATAATCTGCTGGATGTGCTTGCCAACGATAGAGATGCAGACAAGGATTGGAATGGCGAAGGTTTGAGTATCGAATCGGTGGGAACTGCGTCTCACGGGACAGTATCCATAAGCGGCAGCGCGGTAGTCTATACACCGGTAGCGGATTATTATGGGCCGGACAGCTTTACCTATGTTATGAAAGATGAGCGGGGCACGACCTCCAGCGCGATGGTAACAGTAACGGTAGCGGCAGTGAACGACGCACCGTTGTTTACCCACGAGGGCGATCAGACAGTAAATGAGGATTCCGGACCGCATACAGTAGCAGGCTGGGCGTCTGTAACGTCCTTCGGGCCTGCCAACGAATCAGATCAGACGGTATTGAAGTATATAGTGACAGCAACGTCCAATGCCGCTCTATTCAGCGTGCAGCCTGCGGTTTCTGCGGCTGGAGCGTTGACCTATACGCTTGCCTCGGACGCCAACGGGACCGCTACGGTAACGGTGGTGCTGCAGGATAACGGCGGAACGGAACGCGGAGGGCAGGACAAGTCAACAGAGTCGGCCTTCACCATCACGGTTAATCCGGTGAATGACGCGCCAAAATTTACGGTTGATGCGGTAAAGACCGTCAACGAAGATTCGGGAAATCATGTTGCCGCAAATTGGGCAAAGAGTATTTCTGCGGGAGCGTCAAACGAGTCGGGCCAGGCGCTGACCTTTGAAGTGACCATCATAGAGACCGATAACGCATATCTCTTTTCGACGCCGCCAGCGATTTCATCCAACGGGACTCTAACATTCAGCCCCGCGCCGGACCAATTCGGGACAGCAACGGTATCGGCAATTTTGAGAGATAACGGCGGGACGTCAAATGGCGGGGCGGATACCTCGGAGACGAAGATCTTCCGGATCGTAGTGCTACCGGTGAACGATGCGCCGAGCTTTACCATTAGCGCAAGTTCAATTGTTGTGGATGAGGACTCGGGGATCTCCGGACTGCATACATTAGCTGACTGGGTGACGAGCTTTGACCCGGGGAAATTCAATGAATCAGATCAGACGATAAAGGAGTTTATTGTTACCAATGATAATAACGGCTTGTTTGCGGAACAGCCTGCTATTTCTGCAGGAAAAACCCTGACCTTTAAGCTTGCCAAGGATGCCAACGGAGCGGCGACGGTGTCGGCGGTGCTGGTGGACAGCGGCGGGACGGACCGGGGAGGGAAGCCCGCCTCAGCGGCGGTGACCTTCACCATCACGGTGAATCAGGTGGCCGACGACCCGAAGGCTGTGGATGATAGTTATACGGTAAATGAAGATTCCACGAATAATTTTCTAAATGTGCTTTCCAACGACAGAGATGCAGACAAGGATTGGAATGGCGAAGGTTTGAGTATCGAATCGGTGGGAAGCGCATCCAATGGAACTGCTGTACTAAGCGGGGGAGCGGTGTTCTATACCCCGAATGCGGATTATTATGGGCCGGACAGCTTTACCTATGTTATGGAAGATGAGAGGGGAGAAACAGACAGCGCAACCGTAACGATAACGGTAGCGGCGGTGAATGATCAGCCGAGCTTTGCTATTAGCGCAGGTTCAATTGTTGTGAATGAAGACTCCGGGGCCTCCGGACTGCATACATTCGCTGACTGGGTGACGAGCTTTGACCCGGGGAAACCCAATGAATCAGATAATATAGAGAAGTTTATTGTTACCAATGATAATAACGGCTTGTTTGCGGAGCAGCCTGCTATTTCTGCAGGAAAAACTCTGACCTTTAAACTTGCCAAGGATGCCTATGGAGCGGCGACGGTGTCGGCGGTGCTGGTGGACAGCGGCGGAACGGATCGCGGAGGGAACCCCACCTCAGCGGCGGTGACCTTCACCATCACAGTGAATCCGGTGAATGACGCTCCGACGTTTACAGTGCATGATGTGACCGTCAATGAGGACTGTGGGGAACATGAAACAACAGCATGGGCGTCCAATATTAAAAAGGGTCCTGACAATGAGTCGGGTCAGACACTGAGCTTTGTTATACTGACCACCACGAATTCGGCGCTGTTCAGCGTACAGCCCGCGATTTCCTCCTCTGGGGAGCTGACCTTTACTCCTGCTGATCATGCAAACGGTGAGGCCGAGATTGCAGTGCAGATTCAGGACAACGGCGGGATGTCATACGGAGGAATCAATACCTCCGAGGTCAAAACCTTTAAAATTATTGTGCGCCCGGTGAACGATCAGCCGAGCGTTATCCTGAGCGGGACCGCAATTGTTGTGGATGAGGACTCGGGGGTCTACGGACTGCATACATTAGCTGACTGGGTGACGAGCTTTGACCTGGGAGCCGATGAACCAGATCAGACGATAAAGGAATATATTGTTACCAATGATAATAACGTCTTATTTGAGGAACAGCCTGCTATTTCTACCGGTGGAGTGCTGACCTTTAAGCTTGCCAAGGATGCCAATGGAGCGGCGACGGTGTCCGCGATCCTGATCGATGACGGCGGAACAAATCTGGGAGGGAACCCTACTTCAGCGGCGGTGACCTTTACCATCACAGTGAATCCGGTGAACGATGCGCCTGTAGCGAAAGACGACAACGTCAGCGTCGATGAAGACAGCAGCGTGCTGATCAACGTGCTTGCAAACGATACGGATATCGACGGAGACAGCCTGACGATCCTGTCGGTGGGGACTGCGTCTCACGGGGCAGTATCCATAAGCGGCGGTGCGGTAGTCTATACACCGGCTGCGGATTATTATGGGTCGGACAGCTTCAGCTATATTGTAAAAGATCCGTCGGGCGCGACATCCAGCGCGATCGTCACGGTAACAGTGAATGAGGCCAATGACGCGCCAGTGGCAACAGGAGCCGCCATTGCGACCTCGGAGGATACGCCGACCAGCGGGGCCATAGAGGCGGCCGATGTAGAAGGGGACACCCTGACCTACGTAACGAAAACAGAGCCAGCCCATGGAAGCGTCGTTGTGAATGCAGACGGGAGCTACACCTATACGCCGAATAAGGACTACAACGGATCTGACAGCTTTGAAGTGACCGTATCCGATGGAGAGCTTGAAACGACAGCGACAATCACAGTCACAGTAACGGCGGCCAACGATGCGCCTGTGGCAGTGAACGATAACGTCAGCGTCGATGAAGACAGCAGCATACTGATCAACGTGCTTGCAAACGATAAGGATATCGACGGAGACATCCTGACGATCCTGTCGGTGGGAACTGCGTCTCACGGAGCAGTATCCATAAGCGGCGGTGCGGTAGTCTACACACCGAATGCGGACTTCAACGGAACCGACAGTTTCAGCTATATTGTAAAAGATCCGTCGGGTGCGACCTCCAGCGCGATCGTCACGGTAACAGTGAATACGGCCAACGACGCGCCAGTTGCAGTGAACGACAACGTCAGCGTCGATGAAGACAACAGCGTGCTGATCAACGTGCTTGCAAACGATAAGGATATCGACGGAGACATCCTGACGATCCTGTCGGCGGGAACTGCGTCTCACGGAGCAGTATCCATAAGCGGCGGCGCAGTAGTCTATACACCGGCAGCGGACTTCAGCGGAACCGACAGTTTCAGCTATATTGTAAAAGATCCGTCAGGTGCGACCTCCAGCGCGATCGTCACGGTAACAGTGAATGCGGCCAATGACGCGCCAGTTGCAGTGAACGACAACGTCAGCGTCGATGAAGACAGCAGCGTACTGATCAACGTGCTTGCAAACGATAAGGATATCGACGGAGACATCCTGACGATCCTGTCGGTGGGAACTGCGTCTCACGGAGCAGTATCCATAAGCGGCGGTGCAGTAGTCTATACACCGGCAGCGGACTTCAACGGAACCGACAGCTTCAGCTATATTGTAAAAGATCCGTCAGGTGCGACCTCCAGTGCGATCGTCACGGTAACAGTGAATGCGGTAAACGATCCCCCGGTGTTTACCGGAGGAATGACCGCATCAGGAGACCAAAACAGGATGCTGACCGGAGCAGCAATAGCTTCCGACCCGGATGGAGATCATTTGACTTTTACTAAGGAAAGCGACCCTGCAAACGGTACAGTCACAGTAAACTCGGACGGAACCTATACGTATATACCTAAACCTGGGTTTAACGGTACGGACAGCTTTAAAGTGAAGGTGTCGGATGGTAATGGCGGATTCGCTATTGGAACGGTAACCGTAACAATAAATAAGGCTCCAATCGTTGATTTGTATGGTTATATAACCGATAAGAAAACAAGTTCGTTTGTATCCGGTGCTTCCGTAACCCTGAGGGATCTGTCCGGAAATACACTTGAGACCTTTATTACTGACGGAACAGGACAGTATTTATTCGAAAAACTGGATGGGGATGCCTATAGCATCTATATCACTCACCCAAAATATAGCGACAACACGAGACAAATTAATATCTTGAACAGTAAAGTCATTGCAGGAAAGATAAGGGAGGATTTCGATCTTACAAAGTTTAAAATAACTTTGACTGCCAATCCGTCAGCAATCGTCGCAGATGGAAAAGAAGAAACCATTCTGACCGCAACAATACTGGATGATAATAATAATCCCGTATCCGGGGTAGAAGTTGTGTTTGACGCAGATGGCAGCATGGGAAGCTTCGATATGGGAGCAAGTGGTATTACGGATGCCTACGGGAAGGTTAGTCTGCCGTATAGATCAACAAAAGTCGAATCCGTATATAGTATGATTGTCCCTGTCACAGCAACTGTGTCGGATCCAATAAGAGAAATTTATGCATCCGATCAAATATTAGTTACCTTTGCTCCCGGCAAGATAATAGGAATTGTCACGGATGATAATAATCAGCCGATTCAGGGTGCAAAGATTGTGGTGAAGCATTTTGATCATAATGGGAATGTGGATTTTATCACAAGCTATATTACAGGTGCTGATGGAGTATACGCTATCGTTATTCCCAAGGGTGGAGTAGAGTATCAGGTAGAAATTACCAAGCCTGTTGAGATTGCGGGAGTTATGGTGGATAAGACATTTATTCAAAAGAGCACTGCCGGAACGGTAACAGGTACAGGAGCAGACAGATTTGATTCTGATAATACTATAACCGGTATCATTGGCATCAATAATGGAAATGGTCAATTCAATCTTGTAACGGATAAGGTTGGTGAACTTCAGATCAGCGTAACAGATTCAAGCGGTGCTGCTGTTCCAGGCGCTGTCAGTACAATCAATAATGATGGTATTTTTAGCGTAACCGGATTGGCTGCAGGACAGCCGTATACACTTGATCTTTGGCATATATTCCCTGATGGGAGAAAAATTATAACGAAAAAATTAAATGTTTTCGTAACCCAAAACGGAGAAGTCAGCATAAATGAGATACTGATCGACCCATATGGAACCGTCACCGACAGCAGTACAGGTCAAGTTATCCAAGGAGCAGAGGTCACCCTGTATTATGCAAATACTGCTCGGAATATAGCAAACGGAGCGACCCCCGGCGCGATAGTTCCTCTCCCGCCCGTATTAGCTTTCCCGCCGGCAAACAATGCAAATCCACATTTTACTTCCGCTATCGGAGAGTATGCCTGGATGGTATTTCCTCAGACGGATTATTATATCATAGCAACTAAACCGGGATATGATACATACACCAGCCCACTCATATCGGTATTTAACGATATCGTCAGACATGATTTCAGCATGGATCCAACAGGCGGAGGCGGCGGCGGAGCACCGGGCGGTGCAGGCGGCGGAGCAGCTGTAGATACAGGCAAGGACCTCGCCATTGAAATTTACAGTGAACAAATGAAGGTTTATAAAGGCGGAGAAATCACTTTTACGGTAAAATACATTAATAGATCTGATGACGCTGTAAAAGATGTAATTGTTCTTGTAGATATTCCTGAAGAAATGGAAATTACTTCAGCAGGCAGTGGGACGGTAAAAGCAGGGAATCTGGAGTGGTCTCTTGGGACATTGGAAAAAGGTGTGAATAGCATCTTAACATTTACACTTAAAGCTGCACAGAAGGGATCCGACGATGTGATGGTTATCCTGCAGTCCTTTATTTCAAGCTCGGAGGAGTTAAAGAATAAAGCGGACGATACTTCCAAGATCCAGATTATGCTGTATGATCCTGATCATATCGGAACACATGACTGGTACATCAAGGGGTATCCTGATGGAGAATTTAAGGATTATAATCAACTGACACGCGCCGAGATGGCAGCAATATTCTGCAGGTTACTCCATTTAGATATGGACGTCTCCGGAGCTTCCTATTCAGATTTGAATCCTTCTCATTGGGCGTATCATTATATAGAAGCTATTACCCGTGAAGGCCTGATGAAAGGAATCGGAGATGGCCTATTTGATCCTGATAAGGCTGTAACCAGAGCTGAACTTGTAACAGTGATTGCTCGTTATTTAGAGATTGAAAGAAGTAATGATATAAAACCAATAGAGAATTATTTCCATGACAGCGATAGCAGCTGGGCACGAAGCACGATTGAAGAGCTTTACCGGTATCAGGTGATAAACGGATATCCGGATGGCAGCTTTAAACCTGGCAGCACAATCAGAAGAGATGAAGCGGTATCGATGATCAATAGAGCACTATATCGCGGACCACTTCATACTTTAGTTCCCACATTCCCGGATATCAACAAAGGGCACTGGGCTTGGGGAGAGGTGGAAGAATCCGCACATAGCCATACTTATCAACGAGATGCATCCGGAAACGAGATATTACTAAAAATAATAAAGACAGATAAATAAATGATAAAAGGCAAAACCATACAATTCAAGTGTTAACAAGGGAAACGGAAGAATGCAAAGCGTATCGGACGGGCTGAAATATCAGTCAAAACGATACGCTTTTGTTTGATTCTCACAGCTAAACGCTTGAATGCGTTATCATATCTCCGCCCGGATGAGATTTTTTAATGAAGTTTTTTTTACATTATGATATACTAACTATAAAACAAAAACCTAAAAACCCGGACAGGAGGTGAAGCATGAAAGACATTATGTTAAAAATTATTGGAAAACAGTTGACTGACGAAAATGAAGAGGAGCGGCTGGAGTTTGTAACTGAGGGCAAATACTATGTAAACGGCGACTCGGTTTATTTGATGTATGATGAAAGTGAATTTTCCGGTATGCAGGGCTGTACAACCAGCCTGGAAATTACAGGTGACAATATAAAAATGAAGCGTTACGGAGAAAGTATCGGGCTCGATACTGAGATAGAATTCAAAAAAGGCAAACGTTACAGGGGTTATTACGATACACCTTTCGGTTCGGTTGCGATGGAAGTTCTTACGAATGATATTGTGAATAAAATAGAAAAGGCAGAGGGAAGAGGTTCGCTGAATATTGATTACCATATCAGCCTCAGAGGCCTTTCCGAAGGCAGAAGTATTCTTGACATAGAAATAATTTAGTGCCCATTATGCTTGGGTGTTGACAAGGGGGGATTTCTTTGGATCCATACAAGGCAAGGAAGGCTGCTAAAGTAATAGCGATAATCATTGCAGTCGCAATGATTATTACTTCATTTTCTTTTGTAATGATGGTTCCCGGTATATTCGGCATGAAAGGCAGCGTTGTCTATGCCGGAAGCAGCGATGAATATCTCGATAGAGAGATGGAAAATCTAAAGCAATATATGGAATACATCCGCGATAATTACAAGGATAGTATTTCTTATGAACAGTTGATAGACGGAGCTTTTGAGGGAGTGGTCAACTCCCTTGAAGATCCATACAGCGTGTATTACGGCTCTTCGGGTGACGGAGAAGACTTTATAGACAGCGTATCCGGTGAGTTCTCCGGCGTAGGACTGAGTTTAGAAAATTATAACGGCCTATGCCGTGTTGTGGCGCCGATTCCCGGCACACCGGCAGAAAAATCAGGAATAAAGGCCGGTGACATAGTTACTAAGGTCGACAACATTGACATTTCATCAAAAACTTTGGATGAAGCGGCTGCAATGATGAGAGGTGAAGCGGGCACCAAGGTCACTATTACCATAGATAGAAATGGACAAGCTCATACGTTTCATATGACCAGGGAAAAGATCAAAACTGTTTCAGTTACATATAAAATGCTGGAAGATAACATAGGGTACATTCAGATCACAAGCTTTGACAACGATTCCAATTTGGAATTCCGTCTGGCGAAAAAAGCGCTCACAAACCAAGGCGCCGATTCGCTGATAATTGACGTAAGAAATAATCCCGGCGGGCTTGTTAATACGGCTTTGGAGATCGCAAATCAGCTGATGCCGAAAGGCCCGATCACTCATTTTGAGCAGAAAGGAAAGATTGTTGAGTCATATTACGCCGATGGATTATCAGCGCTGAAGATTCCGGCGGTTCTTCTTGTCAATGAAGGAAGCGCCAGTTCTTCGGAAATACTGGCAGGAGCATTACAGGATAGTAAAACAGCGATTTTAGTTGGAACCGTTACTTTTGGGAAAGGTATTGCACAGCAGATTACGGAGGCGGAAAACGGTGCAAGCACTAAGCTTTCAATGTATTACTTCCTGACACCGAACAAAAACAGGATCGATAAAGTCGGAATATCTCCGGATTATATAATTTCAGAAAGCGTAAATATAAATGCAGATGAATTAGCAGCCAAATATGCAGGCTTTGCCCCAATGAGTGAAAAGACAAAACCTAAGGCCGGAGAAGCAGGGTTAAACGTCTTCGGAGCTCAGCAGCGTCTGTCAATGCTTGGCTATACAGTAAGCACATCGGGAACGATGGATGAAGAGACCGTTGCCGCTATAAAGAAATTCCAGAAGGAAAACGGACTTTATCCATATGGAATTCTGGACTATACCACCAAAGAAACGATTGATAAGGTTACAATAGATTTTATCACCGGTGCAAAAAATAAGACTGATCTGCAGCTAAATAAGGCAATTGAACTATTAGAATAATTTCAAATATAAAGCATATAAAGCAAGGGTGTTTCAAAGGTCATCTGCTAAATGATGAATTATGAATCACCCTTTTTAATATTGTCATCGTCCTCGCTTTGTTTGATCTTCAAGGAACCTACAGTAATAGTACTGACTGCGGCATATTTTGCCAGAGATTTTGCACCTCTCACAATTTTCCTGCCGTCTCTCTGTTTAATTCCGCTTACTATTTCGCCGCTGTTGTCGATAACGGTTTTTGTACTGGTAATAATATTGCCGACTATTGCGCCTCCTGAATCTTTTATGTCTCCCATTCCTTCATCAACTTTTTTTTGATTCTTATTGAGCTTGCCGGAAATCAGATCAGTTGTACCGCTCGCCAAACCTCCGTATAGTTCACCTGTCAGAATTGATGAATCAATGATGCTTTCGCCGAGCTCATCGACAAACTTTTTCTTAGTAACTTTGCCAATGACTGAGACCGTCCCTCCGATTACGCCTCCCAATACTGCTCCGGTAATAATACCGGCTTTTTTTATAGTCTTCATAAATATCCCCCTGAAAAACAGATTTACACTGTATCGATATTAATTGTTTATTATTTGATTATGATCATTATTATATAATAATTCGAATGCTTTATCCATTAACATTCTGCCCGACACTTCAGTGCCGGGCAGAAGAGCATTCAAATCAATCGAATCATCGTATATTAAAAGAGCTCTTGATTAGTTAAAATACAGATTAGTAGTAACATATTCCGGGTCACAGGTCACATCCAACCCTAAGGATCTCAGTGTCTGTTCGTCGCGGTCACTTAAGATAGCCGTACAGTGTGCCTTGCAGCCATTCAGCAGAAGCAGCTTCTCTACAGCTACCTGAGCAGATGGATTTGTGGTCGCAGAAATTGTCAAAGCGCTTAGTATTTCTTCAAGATTAAGGCTTGATCTTTCATTATTCAAGATATCAGTCTTAAGATGCTGAATTGTTTCCAATACAGCCGGAGAAAGAAGAAAAATATCGTCAGCCAATCCGCTGAGCTGCTTGATTGCATTTAAAACAGCGGCAGCGGCAGCTACCATTCTTCTGGAGCTGCGGCCGGTTACAAAGGAGCCGTCCGGCATCTCTATAGCCATGACAACCACATTTTCGAATTTCTTATTTAAGCTTCTTTTATATTCCGCATAATCCCATGCCGGCTTTACAACCGCACGATCTTCAATTCTCAGCTTGAGGTCGTCCATCAACAGCTTTGAACGCAGCAGGGAATCCTCGCTGATCTTTCCTTTTTTATAATCACACTGAGCTATGAGGTATCTGCGGATGACCTCCTGCTCTGAAGCAGCCTTTACGGCATCGTCATCAATAATGGAAAATCCGGCACGGTTAACGCCCATATCTGTAGGTGATTTATAATCCGCTTCTTCACCGGTGATCTTTTCAATGATCCTTTTTATAACCGGGAAGACTTCTAAGTCTCTATTGTAGTTTACCGCCATCTCACCATATGCCTCCAGATGGAAGGAATCAATCATAGTCACATCCTTTAAATCCGTAGTTGCAGCTTCGTAGGCAATGTTTACCGGATGCTTCAGCGGCAGGTTCCAAATCGGAAAAGTTTCAAACTTAGCATAACGGACCTTGATTCCTTTCCTGTAATCGTGATAAAGCTGACTCAGACAGGTTGCAAGCTTTCCGCTGCCGCCACCCGGTCCGGTTACAACGACAAGCGGTTTGCTCACCTCGATGTGCGGATTTGCTCCGTAACCCTCATCGCTTACAATAGTATCGACATCAGTCGGATATCCTTTCGTGCAAAGGTGCTTGTATGTTTTGATCCCGCGGCGGTTTAACTTATTGATAAACATATTGACCGAAGGCTGGTCCTCATATCTTGTAATAACGACGCTGTTTATAGAAAGGTCATATTTTCTGAATGTATCGATCAATCTCAGGACCTCAAGGTCATAGGTGATTCCAAAATCCTGACGGGTTTTGTTTGTAGTTATATCACCGGCAAAAATACAGATTATGATTTCTACCTGATCTTTTAATTTCTGCAGCAGTCTGATTTTAGCGTTTTCATCAAAGCCGGGGAGGACTCTCATGGCATGCTTGTCATGTACCAGCTTACCCCCGAATTCGAGATAAAGCCTTTCGCTGTCCTTCTCATTTATACGTTCAAGGATATACTTGGACTGCTCTTCGATATACTTATCAGAATCAAAACCTATTTTCATTATTCAGCTACCTCTTTTTCATATCGACTAAAAAACTTACAGCGAAGGCATATAAAACAACACTGTTACGGGCCTGCCGGCTCGTTCGGCTTTAGATACATAGATTTTTATAGAAACAAAATCTGTTCAAAACAATATTGTGAATTATACCAGAAAGCGGTACATTTCACAACAGATAAATAAGGTTTTGCACTAAAATGCGTTATATTAATAAAAAGCATTATTAACTTGACTTACAGGGATATAATGCTTAAAATGTAAAATAATAACATAAGGATGAGCAATTAAGATGAGTGTTAAAGTTGAAAAATTAAGATGGGTAACCAAATTGAGTATTGAGTCGAATAATTAAGATAAGTGTTAGTGTTGAGTAATTAATATGATTGGTGAAAAGGAGTAATTAAAAAATGAAAAAGACAACGGCATGCCTGCTATCGATTATGCTTATCATGTCAGCTGCTTACACCGTTTACGGAATGGAATATCCCGATATCAAGGCATCAAATTGGGCTTATGAAGCAGTAAATACCATGTCTGACAAGGGCATTATAAAAGGATATCCGGACGGGAGTTTCAAACCTCAAAACACAATTACATATGGAGAATTCATAAAAATGGCCCTGATGGCAGCAACCGGCAAGGATGTCGGCAACTCCACGTCCGGCAATTGGGCTACAAATTATTATAACAGCGCCATAGAGAATGAATATTTTACCAAATATGATATTGACAAAACACAACTTAACAGTCAAATCCCAAGAAGTGATATGGCTTTAATCATCAGTTCAATTTTAGGTGATGTAAAAATTGAAAACTATGATGATATCCAAGCTGACATTGAAGATATCAATTATATGACAAAGCACGAATATGACATCACAAAAGCCTATGCTTCGGGAATCTTGACAGGCTACGCAGACGGAACATTCAAGCCCCAAAACACCCTATCAAGAGCAGAATCAGCAGCGGTTATTTATAGGCTTGTGGATGAGAGCCAGAGAGTGCTGCCGGAAGTGGACGGCATAAAGAATGAGCCGAAACCGCTTAATGAAGTCCTGACCAACCATGACTCATTTTATAGCGAAAATGGCTATTTAGATCAATGCTTGGCAGAAGCAGAGACTTATGAGATTGATACTGATGGTGCTAAATATCAAATGACACTGGGCGAAAACAGAGGAACGAAATGGATTCATTTCCCGGCTTCGGTAGTAAAAGGATTAGGGAGATTGTATTTTGTTAAGGATAACAAAGTTGTTGAATTATTATTCCCTCTACCATTTTCTGATGGTTCTAAGAATACCGGGTATACGTTGGATATTACAACAATAGACTATATTGCTTCTTTAACTACAACAAATCATCACGTTTTACTTATCAGTAATCCATTTAAAAAATAGAAGACAAAGAAGGTCTCTGGAAAGGGGCAGAAATGTTAAAAAAAATCATATCAGTCATATTAATGCTTTGTGTGATATTTACGGGGACCATGCCCCTTGTCAATCAATCCTATGCCTTGACGACATATAAAGAAGTTACTAAATATCATTTAGATCTAGGTGTTATTCATATATGGGGTAATGGGAGCGATAAATATAATGCCGTCTATCAAGACGGTTTAACCTATAATACTTCGAAAACATTTACGGCAAGCATTTCTTTTACGGAAGAGATTAAAAAAGTAGACAAGGCTTATGTGCTTGATTCATCAACATTTCAATGGAACAATTCACCGACATATACCTTTAACGAGACGGCATATTTGACTGATGGCGGCACTTTTAATGCAAATTATTTGGATTTTGTGTCAAATAATATTTCCAATATTAAGCCCACGCTAAGCGGAACGCATACGGTTAATTTGTCATATTCGGCGCTGTTAAAAAGTGATTATGATTATGACCTCGCCAAAAAGTTAAATATGGGCGGGTATGATGAAATTATAAAATTATTAGGCGGGGAAAAATCAGTAAAGACCAACCTTAAAGAAAAACTTGAAGAAGGCCGGGATAATGGAATTGCCTCCGGCGTATTTGGCTATATGTTCTTTGTGCCTATAGTAATTCAATATACTGCGGTTGAAGAAGTAACGCTTAACTTAGGTGAATTTACTGCCGATCTTGACGTTCCCGCATCAGCAAAGCCGGGAGATTCGTTTAATGTTGTAGACAAATCGGCATTCTATGATACTTCTGAATTTGCATGCACACAACTTTCATACAGTGTTGACTCCGGCTCTTCAAAGCCGGTAGCGGGATGGAAGGGAACAGAATTAGGTGAAAGCATATCTCAATCTTTCGCAGATGAGTGCAGCGTTACATATACGATTGAAACATGGAATAAATACGGTGACAGTAAGACAGCCTCCAAAATCATCAATATCTCCAATGAGCATGACATTGAAATAAATCCTGATCTTATTTTGACTGAATATACTTATGAGGGACATAAGGAGATTGCAAAAGATGAATCCACATTTGTTGTTGATGGAATAGATTATTCCGCATCAAGAACCTATGCAGAAGGATTGGCAAGAAATACATTTAAAGCAAATAGCAATACTGTAAGTATAAAAGGTATAGACAGTACAAAATCCGAATGCACCTTTTCGCAAAAAGGTACTTGCAGCGTAACGCTTGATATCCGTGCAGATGGAGGGGCAAGAGCTTCTGACTCAGAATCTATTGAGGTAAGGAAAACCCCGCATATAATAGATAATCTTTCCGGATTTCAAAAGCAAAACAGGAAACAGATATTAAACATCACAGTGGCCACTTATCCCGGCAAGCCGCTTACAGATTATACTATAAATTTAAAAGATAAAGTCACAGGAAAAATCATTACATTGACTCCGGATAAGCCCCAAGAGAATAATGCGGCGATAAAGACAAGAGCAGTTGCGATGACGCAGGATACAGAAAACGGCTTTGCATACATTACCGTTGAATTTCTGACGAAGACACCAAGCTTTGCATCTACAGGAACATCTCCGCAAGAATTCTATTATGATATTCATGTTGAAGACAGCAAAGGAGATACCGATACAGCATCGAAGATATTCAGTGTAAATCCGGACTTGCCTCCGGCAGCGGCAATAAGCATAGATACCGCATTCTTACGTAATGAGGGTACAAATATAGCTTCAATCAAAACAGAAGATATAACTGTAGCCACAGATGGTGATGAAGTTGAAAGGACATGGTATTTCGGGCATGGAGTATTACCGCTGACATTTACGGACGTTTCTACAATGCCAGGCTATCAGAAGCTATCATTTGGAACAGATAAAATAGTAGGGTTTGATAAATCCGGAGTTGGTAAGTTCACAGTAAAGCTATATGTTAAAGAAAAGTGGACGGAGCCGACCTTAGAGGAATATATCACGGACGCAGATCGTTTAACGGGACAAACAACCGCAATTTCAGACGTTTTGAACGTTGCGCCGATTGTAAGCCTTGAGATGCTGAGAGGAATTGAGCAGGAGGTATTTCTGCTTGCCGGCAGTGATGCGGAATATCAAACTTTGAACAATATAAAGACAGAGCTTAAGCAGACCCTCTTAGCAGACAAAATAGATGCTCAGATCATAACCAAGAGACTTATCGGCAATACTCCGTCAACCGTGACCGGAGTACAGCAGCAGCAAGCGATAACATATCCATATCCCGCAAGAGCATTGCCCAGCGGCCTTGCAACAGCAGTAAATGAAGATATATTACTTGCTGTAGATTCTGAAAGAACGTACTTTTTAACCTATACATGGATAAATGGTGATCCTACAGTGCCAAAGACTATTCATGCCATCGATACATATAAGGGAGAGGTGTGGACATATACAACTGATAGAAATGAAGAGTTCACATTTGCACATGACGACATCGGGAAATACCTTTATCTCATATATGCCGGTTCAAATCAGACGGTACTGCTTGATAAAAGGACAGGAGTTGCTGCAGGAACGATCAATATGGCACTGTCAGGGAACGTATGGCTTTCCGACAATTTAATGTTCATGACAGAAGGAACAAATCTCTATGCTGTTAACATGAGCACCCTGACAAAAACATTAGCCGCAGAAAATGTTTACGCAGTGGACAGAGTAGGCGGCGACCTGCAGTTTATCGAAATAGGAAACAGTGCCTTGATACGCTGCACCTTAGATATGGAAACATTATCCGTAGAAAAAGATGTCATTATAGATACGACATCAGCAGGAGATTACCAAGCAATTTGCATAGACAGTAAAGGGAAAGCGGTTTTCTTTAAAGACTCAGGCACAAGTAATGATTCATTTAGGGGAATCAGAGCCTATGATATAAATAATATATTAGTGAAGCAGGTTGAAGTACCTATATGGGATAGTTTAAAAGGTATCTATTATTCTTCCGATGAAAATGGTGAGTGCAATCATGTTCTTGTCTATGAAGTAGATACCACTGGCGTTAACACTCATTGCTTCAATTTCGTTAATTTAAAAACAGGAACTTTAGCATATCACACCAAAAGAACTGATGCTTATAACGGATTGCCTTTTGCCGGTGCATTTGAATCAAACGGAGTAAGTTATTTTATGTTCAGCGGGTGGTATATGTATCCCGGAGCCACATATTATTATGGCAATAACTATACGTTTACTTTTGACGGATCATCAGCGGGCGCAAGTGTTAATGTGCCTGGGACTGGCGGTACATTACATGAAAATATTAAAATATCAGGCAGGACGTTTGCGGCTTTCAACGGAGATAATAAACCAGAAACGGGGACCTTCGCTTTAAAAATTATGGCGTTCCCGCGAACCTTAGCACAGGAAACAGAAGAAATCATTTCACGATTTACTGACAAGCTGACTTTCATCGGAAATGTCAACACGACAGCTGAACAAATTAAAACAGCGGCTGAGGCCCCAAAACCCGTAATAAAAGTGACGGCAAATAATAACGGAAACTTAACTTTGAATAATCTCTCTTTAATGCCCGGTAAAAAATATTATTATGAATATGATATCAAGCCTTTAAAGGAAGAGA
>JAQWBM010000017.1 GCA_028706405.1 Eubacteriales bacterium | reverse complement strand
GGTCATACCCGCCATCGAAAGAAGCGAAGGCGTTGCGGCGGCGTCAATTTTCGGCGGAACGGAAAAAGAGATCAGCGTCAAGTTTAATCAGGAAAGACTGGCCGGATACGGCCTCACATTGAGCGATATCAGCCGGATGCTGGCCGCTGAAAATGTCAGCCTTCCCAGCGGCGATGTGAAGAAGGGCTCCAAGGAATTAATTGTACGTACAATCGGGGAATTTAAAGGTTTGGATGATATCAAGCACATCCCCTTTGTCCTGCCGACCAGAGAGGTGGTTTATCTGCAGGATCTGGCAAACATTGAGGAAGGATTGAAAGAACAAACCTCCATCGGGCGCGTAAATATGACACCTGCCATCGGTATAAGCATTACCAAACAATCGACCGCAAATACGGTCATCGTTGCAAGAGATGTCGATAATGCACTTGAAAAGGTAATGAAGGATCATCCGGAGCTGACTTTCACCTATTCCTATAATTCGGCTGATTACATACAGCAATCGGTTACAAATGTGGCGGAAACTGCCTTATTGGGCTGTATCTTTGCCATTTTAGTTTGCTTTCTGTTCCTTCGGAATATTGCTTCGACGATGATAATAGCCATATCGATCCCGACTTCCGTTATAGCAACCTTTATCATCATGTACTTTACGGGGCTCACCATGAACGTACTGTCCCTCAGCGGACTGGCAGTAGCCATCGGCATGCTGGTGGACGATTCCATCGTAGTCATGGAAAATGTTTATAGACGGCGCGACGAAGGCATTGACGCTATGGAAGCCTCAATAGTCGGAACCAAAGAAGTGACTATGCCGGTATTCGCCGCCACCATGACAAAAATAGCAGTATTTCTTCCCATCGTATTTGTAGAGGGACTTGCGGCGACAATCTTTAAAGAGTTTTCTTATACCATTGGGTTTGCTTTGCTTTGTTCTCTGCTGGTTGCCCTTACGGTAGTACCGATGCTTTGCTCGAGGCTGCTTAATATAAAGGATATAGGAACCCATATTCGCGTCAAAAACTTTAAATATCAATTTATGCTTCTTCCCATATTTGAACGGGGGATGCGATATCTGACGGAGGAATATTTAAAATTCTTGAAATATTCTCTTTACCATAGAAAAAAGATCGTTTTATGGGCACTCATCATTTTGGTATCTTCTTCCGGACTTGTAGTTTTTGTCGGTGGAGAGCTTTTGCCCACTACCGATGAAGGAAGCCTCACCATAACTGCAGAAATGCCCTACGGCACCTCTCTTGAAGAAACTGATGAAATAATCAGTGGAATAGAGGAATATGTCGTAACGAATATCCCCGAAATGGAGGTATGCTCCGTTGAAATCGGAAGCAGCAATATGTTCAGTTTGAATGCCGCCAATGAAGCTTCCGTAACCGTAAATCTTGTAGATAAAAGAAATCGAAAAAGAAGCACAACAGAGATTTCTAATCAAGCTGCCGCCGATTTACAGAATATCGTCGGAGCAAAGCTGACCATAGAAGAAATGTCAACCATGAATATGTCCATGGGAACCAGCCCTATTTCACTCATTTTAAAGGGAGATGACCTGGAAACTTTAAAAAAGGTTTCTCTTGATTTGCAAAATATCGTTAAAGGTGTTAAAGGAACCGTCAACGTAACCACAGACATGACGGAAGGAAACCCTGAGCTCCGGGTCATGCTTCAGCGAAATAATGCAGCTAAATACGGCATTACATCCTACCAGCTGGCACAGACCCTCGAATCGGCACTGAATGGAGCTACCGCAACTACGCTGAAAACCAACGGAGAAGAAACAGACATTGTACTTTCGCTTAGCGATGACTATAAAGAATCCATTGAAAATTTAAAGCAGATAATCATTGCTTCGCCTACCGGTCAACTGATCACGGTTGGAGAAATTTCAAACTTTTCTTTTGATAACTCACCCTCACAGATCAACAGGCAGGATCAGGTAAGAACAGTAACGATCTCCTCGAATATTTCAGGCCGGGATCTTCAGTCGGTATCAAATGACATCAACAAAGCCGTTTCCGAATATCGGCTTCCGGTTGGGTATTCGATTGAAACCGGCGGCGAGCAGGAAGAGATGGCGGAATCCTTTACAAATCTGTTCTATGCCCTTATGCTGTCGGTGCTGCTCATTTATATGATATTGGCTTCCCAATTTGAATCTCTGCTTCAGCCGTTCATCATCATGCTTGCTATCCCCTTCGCACTGAGCGGGGCGTTTTTAGCCCTGTTTATTACGGGAACGCCTTTATCGCTTGTCGCATTTCTGGGGATCATCATGCTGGGAGGTATCGTAGTAAATAATTCCATACTGCTTATTGATTTTATCAACCAGAACAAGAAGGTTTATCCGACACGGGAAGACGCGATCATTAATGCGGGAAGATTCAGGATCCGCCCCATTCTGATGACCATGATGTCCACATGCCTGGCTCTGCTTCCTCTGTCTCTGGGAATCGGTTCCGGCGCGGAATTACAGGCGCCAATGGGAATAACTGTCATTGGCGGTTTGATTTTTTCCACCATCATCACTCTGGTTATCGTCCCTGTCTTCTATACTATCATGGATGATCGACGCCTGAAAAGGATAGAGCGCAAGGCTGAAAGGAAGTCGCAGAAACAACAGCTTCTTCAGGAGGGATCGAAATGACTCAAATAAAATCCAAGCGTACCCGAATACTGGACGCCGCTTATGAACTTTTCATCAATAAGGGCTATTGGGATACCAAGATCATTGATATATCAGAGGCGGCAGGTATCGGCAAGGGAACCGTTTATGAATACTTTCAAAGCAAGGACGCAATCTTCCTGGAATTATTTAAAACTAAGGTAGAAGCGGGTTATGACAATATTACGGACTTAATTAGCAAAAATGTTTCTCCTGAAAAAAAATTAAAAGAATTCATTGATACGGAATTGGAAAACACCTCTAAATTTACGTTCAACAAGTATTTTTTAATTGATTTGGTGGTAAAGTCCGACGCCTTCCGAAATCCGGAGCTGATCAGATCTATACAGAAGCTGATGTCAAAAAAATTTTCTATCCTGTTTCAAATCATAGAAGAAGGGATTGACAAAGGAGAATTCCTCAAAATAGATCCCCTGCTGGCCACTGCTTCAATCTTGGGCGCTATCAATTTTTATATAAGCTTTGACTTGTTCCCTATCGATCTTGAAGATATTGTACCTACAGGTAAAACAAAACCCTGGAGCGAAGATCAATTTTTAGACTTACTATTAAACGGACTGAAAACATAATTTTTACAAAAAATCGTTACATCTTTGAGTTTTTGATGTATAATTGATGAGAATCTTGATTAAAACCCCACCATTAGATGGTGGGGTTTTAGATAAATAACAATTATCAACAGATAGGAGAATAATGGAAACAATAATTTTCAAAGAACTAAATCTATCAAGTGAAATCCAGAAAGCATTGAGCGAAATGGGCTTTGAGGAAGCAACCCCAATTCAATCAAAAGCTATCCCTCCAATATTTGAGGGGAAGGATATTATCGGACAAGCGCAGACGGGAACCGGAAAAACCTGCGCTTTTGGAATCCCTGCAATCGAAATGCTGGATTCCGGTGTAACCGGCGTACAGGTTCTGATACTATGCCCTACCAGAGAATTAGCCATTCAGATATCGGAAGAACTGAAAAACGTCAGCAAATTTAAGAAAGGCGTAAAGATTCTCCCGATTTACGGCGGTCAGTCAATAGATCGGCAGATTATGGCGCTAAAGGAAAAGCCGCAAATCATCGTGGGAACGCCGGGCAGAATAATGGATCATATGAGAAGGCATACCCTGAAATTAGGGAATCTCAAAATGATCATCCTGGACGAGGCGGATGAGATGTTAAACATGGGTTTTCGAGAGGATATCGATACCATCTTGAAGGGAGTTTCGACGGATAGGCAAACATTACTGTTCTCTGCTACCATGCCGAAGGAAATCCTTGATTTGACCAGACTCTATCAGAAGGACCCGATTCTGGTGAAAACCGTTCATAAGGAATTGACCATCCCGCACATCGATCAGTATTATATTGAGGTCAGGGAGGGCTCCAAAACTGAGCTTCTCTGCCGATTAATCGATGCACACAATATTAAACTTGGCTTAGTCTTTTGCAATACAAAAAAACGCGTAGATGAGCTGACAAGTGCCTTACAAATGCGTAACTATTACGCTGAAGCACTGCATGGAGATATGAAGCAATCAGAACGAGACCGTGTTATGACAAAATTTAGAAAAGGACAGATTGAAATTCTGGTTGCAACCGACGTTGCCGCAAGAGGCATCGATGTCAATAATATTGAAGCGGTTTTCAACTACGATATCCCTAACGATGAGGAGTATTATGTCCATCGTATAGGCAGAACCGGACGCGCGGGAAAAACGGGTGTATCTTATTCTTTCATTTTTGGACGTGATATCTATAAGCTGAAAGATATTCAAAGATATACAAAGTCTGAAATACTTCCCATGAATCCTCCAACCATTTCTGATGTTGAGGAAGTCAAGCTTGATACGGCAATTCAAGAAGTTCTAAAACTGCTTGAAACATCGGAAGGCTATACAAAATACACTCCTGTAATTGAAAGAATTCTAACTGAATCTGATGATGCCACAACTCTGGATGTAGCCGCAGTCTTGTTTCAATTGGCTTTTAATGCGCTGGACAACAAAAGTTATGAATATTCGGATCTGGATGAATATCATACTCGTTACAAAAAGGATGGTATGGTACGGTTATTCATGAGTGTCGGTTCTATTGACCATATCCAGCCCAAGAATATCGTTCAAAGCATCGCATCAAAATCATCTTTGTCCGGAAAGCTCATTGGCGAAATTGATATTCATAAAAACTTTACTTTCGTGGAGGTTCCGGTCGAGTTTGCCGATGAGGTCATGGATTCCATGAGAAGCTTTACCCATCGTGGCAGAAAGGTTCAGATAGAAAGAGCTGCCAAACGGCAGGGCAAAAAGAAAAGTAACAAAGCAAGCCGCAGACGATGAACCGAACTTATAATCATATGTTCAAATCGACTTGTTCGGTCGGTTTCAGTTTTTGGCAAATTTACTTGCCGGAATCCGAAACCGTAGGCGTCAGTCGGGGATTGTACCCGCCGCTGACAGCCTGTTAATCGGTAACCCGCCGCTTAAGAAGCGGCGGACTGACGCCGTCGTTCAATTCTTTATTAACGAACCGGGCAAACGCCGCTTTCACAGCCTTCATCGCCGATATCATACTCTGCTTCTTCCTTTTCATACTTTGAAATCAGGGATGGTACGAAGGAGTTCATCCCTGCTGCCCTTATCTTATATTCCTCTTCCGATATTTCTTCAAATGGCAGCATTTCATAAAAGTTATCCTCATAGGACAGGAATGAAAGCGCAACTGTATCCTCCCAGTTTTCCCAGACCCATTGTTCTACCGCATCCCATTCGTTATCCCTTACATGGACCGTTATAGAGCAATTGTGGTCTACATAGTGAGTCATAAACATCTTATAAATTTCAAGCTGCTCTATAGCGCTGACATCAGCTTTGAATCTTTTGCCGGGAGCCTTTTCCGGGAATTCCACTACTTTAGTTACACAGGTTTCCGGATCCTGTCCGACCTCTGGGAAAACAGGGTATCCAAGCTCTTCACATACCTTAGTCAGCGGGTCGTCGCTACTGATCCTGATCCTTCTTACATAGTATGGCGAATGGGAAAAATGTACACCGCTTGACACAACAGGAAGCAAGCTTAAGGTTCCCTCCGGCTTAATCGTAGTTACAAGCAATGGCTCCTTCTGCTCCAGTTCTAAAGCATACTCAGCAGCCGTGCTTCTGGCTGTTTCTCTTAATTCCGCAAGCAGCTTTTCCTGAGCTTCTTTATCCAAATCAAGCGCATTCACCATATCCTGCCAACCTGTCAGAGAACAACCGAGAAGTTTATCCCGCTGCTGGATTGCATCCCACTCCGGGATTTCCAATTCGGTACATGTCATACGGTATCCGGCTCTTGCACTGAGCTTTTGCGCTTCCATTAGCCCTTCATGATCTAAAACACCGTCATTTACAAAACCCATGACATTAACGGTAGTAAGATTACATAAACCTTTTGAATCCAACAGGATTTCCGCACAAGGATTAACCCCCTTGAAATTTGGCCGTCTCTTTGCTCCCGCAGCTTCGTTTACCCAACCCGGTTCACCTGAATATCTCATCTGCTGCAGATTCCAATGAAGCTCCGCCCTTGTGGGTTTTCTGGTATAGAAAATTGAATTATTGCTCATTTGGCGGTGAGCGATCTCATTATCAATCACCCATTTTTCATCTACTTTCTTATAAAGCTCGCTCTTTGCTTGTATGCATTCTTTATCATCCTGATCGATCAACACGATTTCCGCAGTTCTGCGCACACCGCCCACAACTACGTTTTCTCCGATAATGTTAGCTATATCCAGGCAATCGACTGGTTTGAGCTTTACTTTGTTTGTCGTGGTACGATGCCTGGACTTTTCAATAATCCGGTATATTTTGACAAACATATTCTTCATACTGGAATGACCGCTGGCTGTTCCTCCAAAGGTTTTAAGCTTCTCTCCCTTGGCCCTGACGTGGTTATAGTTAAGTATTACGGTTTTAATCTTTCTGTACTCAGTGCTGTAAAACACCTTGAGGAAATAATCCATCGACTGAACCCAACCCTCTTTGCTGTCCCCGATGATAATTTTTACTGTATCGTTATGTGTGAATTCCAATGAAGTGCTATCCTGACGCAAAGATTGAAGCATCGGTGTATAGGATTCGTGGATCACCTCAACATCTGTCCTGATATGGGGAAGCTTTGCAACATCCGATTTCAGCACTCTGACCCCAACCCCTGAGCCTACCATAAGAAGATAGAATATGTCGCGGAAAGAGGAGAAATTGTCAATGATTTGGAATGAGCAGTTATAGTTGGACATGGGATAATATTTTGAAACATCCGTGCTTCCTACCCATAATGTTCTTCCTGATAAAAACTGCTTGAGGTTAAAAATATTCTTATATAGCTTTTCAGCCTCTTCCTTTGAAGTAGGCACCAAGCTGCAATTGTATTCAACGGAACGGCGTACAGCTTCCCACCAGTATTCTCTCCGCATTTCCTCCGGAATCCATCTGGAATAGGTACGGTAGTATACAAAGCTCCCCAGTTGATTCATAGGAGATGGCGAGTGTTTGAATTTGCTTATAAAATCATCCGAGATGATTCGGCCATCTCTTCGTTTTCTTGCATCTCGTGTTTTATCTCTCTCATAACGGTAGATTATGAACTTTTTGGCCACATCCTTACGGTCGCTTGCCATCAAAAAATCTTCAACCAGATCCTGCAGGTCCTCGACGTTGACGGTCCGTTCTGATCTGCCGACCTGCTTTTCAATTGCGGAAGCAATGTCTCCGGATAACTTAGTATCGATACCGGTCCTTGTTTCCAGCATGGCTTTCTCTATCGCTGTTTTTATTTTTTCACTGTTGAACGCGACTTGTACTCCATCTCTTTTTACAACTGATTTCATTGATTCGCCTCCTCAGGCAACTATTTAAAAATGATTTGCATCACTACATATTGTTGTTTCTATATTTACATATAACATTATATAGTAATAATTGCCCTGTTTCAATACAAATATGATCAGATGACAGATTTTTTCCATAGCTTGACAAACCCTTCTTCGGATTGTAAAATTGTATACAGTTATACAATCATTGCAGTAGAAATTTTGAAAAGTGAAAGCTTGTGATTGCATTGCCATTTGCTCCAAGCTTGAAAGACAAAATGTTTAATATAACGAAAATCTACTAATTAGATATTTGTTATTTTCCATCATAACTTAAAGGAGAAAATTAAATATGGGAAAAACACTGGCTTACAAAATACTGGAATCACATCTTGTGGATGGTGTCATTGCTCCGGGTAATGAAATAACCATTAAGATCGACCAAACTCTTACTCAGGACTCCACGGGAACCATGGTATACCTTCAGCTAGAGGCTATGAATGTGGATAAGATTCAAACAGAGCTTTCCGTTGCCTACATTGACCATAACACACTTCAGACAGGCTTTGAAAATGCAGATGACCATGAATTTATCAAAAGCGTTGCAAAGCGTCACGGCGTTTTGTTTTCCAAACCCGGAAACGGTATTTGTCATCAGCTTCACTTGGAAAACTATGGGATACCCGGCAAAACACTTTTAGGTTCCGACAGCCACACTCCCACCGGAGGCGGGCTTGGGATGATAGCCATAGGAGCAGGTGGTCTGGATGTTGCCGTTGCAATGGCAAAAGGTACCTACAGCATGACCGTTCCAAAGGTTCTAAATGTAGAGTTAAAGGGACAGCTTAAGCCCTGGGTTTCAGCAAAAGATGTAATTCTATACGTTCTTAAACAGCTTACTGTAAAGGGAGGCGTTGGCAAAATTATTGAATACACCGGAGAAGGTGTGAAGACATTATCGGTAACCGACCGTGCCACAATCACAAATATGGGCGCTGAGCTCGGTGCAACTACCTCCCTTTTCCCAAGCGATGAAAATACGAGAGCATACCTTGCGTCTCAGGGACGTGAAAAGGATTACGTTCCGTTATCCGCAGATAACGATGCGGTTTTTGATGACGTGTTGAGCGTTGACTTATCAAGCCTTACCCCTCTTGCCGCAATGCCACACAGCCCTGACAATGTGGATACAATACAGAATATAGGACCGATCAAAGTTAATCAGGTAGCTATCGGAAGCTGTACCAACTCCTCCTATACTGATTTAATGAAGGTTGCGAAAATTTTGCAGGGAAAGAAAGTCCATCCAAATATCAGCCTGGTTATCTCACCCGGTTCCAGCAGGATTTTAAGCAAGCTGGCTGAAAACGGAGCTCTTGCATCCATGATTGATTCCGGCGCCAGAATCATCGAAAATGCCTGCGGACCGTGTATCGGCATGGGGCAATCTCCAAAATCAGGAGCCGTATCCCTTCGTACCTTCAATAGAAATTTTAAAGGCCGCAGCGGCACTCTTGACGCAGATGTATATCTGGTCAGTCCGGAAACCGCCGCCGTATCAGCAATCACCGGAGTTCTGACAGACGGTGCGTCATCAGGATTTCCGCTGCCAAAGATACAACCGGAAAGCTTTAATATCAATGATAATTTCATAGTATATCCGGAGAATGCCAATAAGGAAAACACCTCCGTTGAAATGGGACCGAATATCCAGCCGTTTCCAAAAAACACAAGATTGTCTGACACCTTAACAGGAGAAGTTGTGCTGCATACAGGAGACAATATAACTACAGATGATATCATGCCTTCCGATTCAAGGCTTCTTCCCTATCGCTCCAACATACCGTACCTTGCCAATTATTGCTTTGAAAAGATCGACCCTGAATTTGCTGCTCGATGTAAAGCGGTCAAGGAAGGCATAATCGTCGGCGGCGATAACTATGGCCAGGGCTCCAGTCGTGAGCATGCTGCCTTGGCGCCGCTTTATCTGGGAATAAAATTTGTCCTGGCAAAATCCTTTGCCCGCATTCACCGTTCTAATTTGATAAACAGCGGAATACTACCCCTGGTATTTGAAAAATCATCAGATTATGATGACTTTAAACTCGGTCAAAAGCTTGTAATAGACAACATCAGAGAGCAATTGAAAAACCCTGTCATCGTAGTAAAAAATGTTAATACCGGCAAGGAGTATAAAGTGGTAACAAACTTCTCTGAACTGGAAACTGAAATGATCCTCGCAGGGGGGAAAATAAATCAAATCAATCAACAATAGATAACAAATGAAACACAAAAAATCAAGGTTGGTTTCAGGTGATATGCGCAAAAGCCTTCAACATTTTGCTTATATCTTGATCTATTGTTCGCGTCACTAAATAAAAGAAAAGGAAAGGAATATAAATCATGGATTATTTAAAAGCATTTGAATCCATTGTTGCGCAGCAGCTGGCAAGGGTTGAAAAAATGAAAGCAGATACAGAATTCATTGATTATCAGGTACTTGATAAAATCATTATAGGTGTTATCGGCGGAGACGGTATAGGTCCTGCAATCACTGCACAGGCTCAAAGAGTTTTGGAACAGCTCCTGGCAGATGAAGTTAAGTCCGGTAAGGTAGAGTTTAAGACCATAGACGGCTGTACCATTGAAAACCGGGCGAAAGCAGGGAAAGCAATTCCAGATAATGTTCTGGCAGAAATAAAGAAATGCAATGTATTGCTGAAAGGTCCTACAACCACACCGCGCAAAGGCGATAAATGGGCTAATATAGAAAGCGCCAACGTTGCCATGAGAAAAGAGCTTGATTTGTTCGCTAACGTGAGACCGGTGAAGGTTCCAGAGCTTGATATCGACTGGACATTCTTCAGAGAAAATACAGAATGTCTTTATGCTCTCGGAAGTCAGGGTGTCAATATCAACGACGATATGGCATTCGACTTCCGCGTTATAACAAACCCAGGAACGGAGCGTATTGCAAGACTTGCCTTTGAATATGCCAAAGCAAATAAGAAAAACAGAGTAACCATCGTTACGAAAGCCAATGTGGTAAAAGCCACCGATGGCAAATTCCTGGACATCTGTAAGAAGATTGGCGAAGAATATCCGCAAATCGAAGTGGATGACTGGTATATCGATATTATGACCGCTAAGCTCATTGATAAAAAAAGACGGAACCAGTTTCAGGTTTTGATTCTTCCGAATCTATACGGTGATATTCTGACTGACGAGGCCGCAGAAATACAGGGCGGCGTAGGTACTGCGGGAAGCGCAAACCTTGGAAAGCATTATGCTATGTTTGAAGCTATACATGGTTCCGCTCCCCGTATGGTGGATGAAGGCCGTGACATATACGCTGATCCGTCCAGTGTGATCCGCGCAGGAGCTATGCTGCTTTCCCATATAGGGTATCAGGATAAAGCGGACCTATTGTTTTCAGCTCTGGAAAAATGCATAGTCACAGAAAAAAAACTTACCATTACTGGCAGACCTGACGGAGCAACGGGAGCTCAGTTAGCTGATTATATCATGTCTCAAATGAAATAAGAAATGATATGAGGGTATGTTATGGCACTTTCAACTGATTTATATATCAATCTAAGAAAAGACATCCTGCAAGGCAGACTGCAGCAGGGTGAAAAGTTGACTGAGCAGAAAATCTGCGATGAGTACGGCATAAGCCGTACTCCTGTCAGAGAAGCATTCAGGCAGCTGGAAATGGAAGGCTTTATCGAAACCATACCCAATAGGGGTGCTTTTGTAAGGGGTTTTTCTTCACAGGATGTTCAAGATATGTATGAGCTTCGCAAGGCTTATGAGATATTGGCGATAAAATGGGCGATTGATAGAATTACAGATGAAGAATTCGACAAGCTGGAAGAAGCTTTTGAATTTATGGAGTTCTATACCCAAAAAAAAGATGCCGAAAAAATGCTAAACATTAATATGTCTTTTCACGAGATGATTTATAAAGCATCACATAACCAGATACTTTATAATATTCTTTCTTCATATCAATTCTATATCAAACATAGTAAAGGCAGATGCGGTTATACTGCGGATTATCTGGAAGAAGTACTGGATGAACACAGGGCTATCTTTGAAGCTTTTAAAAAAAAGGATGTGGAAGCCGGTATTAAAGCAGCATCCAGACATCTTGACAATGCAAAATTCAGAGCAAACAGCTCAAACAGCTTAAAGGCGGAACATGCTAAACAATCCTGATCCCTTTATCCAAACTAAAGAGATAAAGATAGACTTCCTTCACTGCTATATCCCGGATCGTTTCCAGTGCTGCTTTATAAATCTCCAGCTGTGATCTGTAGCTTTCTGTCAGTTTTTCTATTTCTGATTCATCCTCATCGTCAAATAAATAATCTGATTTATAATCTAAAAGAATATAATTCCCATTCTCTTCAAAATAACAGTCTATCGTACCCTGAATGATTATATTCTCACCGGATATCTCCTTCATATAATTAAATGAGACTTCTTTATATAGCTTATCCGCTTTACAGGCCCGTCTTCCGATTTCAGAATCAAAAAAACCGATGATTTTGGAATAAGAAACAACTCCTGCCTCTTCCGCTGTCAGTAATTCCTTATTTACAAGATCATTGACAACCGCCCTGACATCTCTTGTCTTAGCCATTTGTTTAAAATCGATATGCTCCATCACTCTATGCAAAATTGTGCCCTTTTCAGCTGCTGAGAACCTTCCTCTTTCCTTTGTAAATTTCGGTACATCCAGTGCGTATACCGCTTTTCGGGATGATGCCGCCGTTTCTATCGTCATTCTTTGATTATTTATCATCCTGCTCAGTTCCGATACAGTAAACTTTGATTTCAGCAGCAAGGCATCCTTATGGATATATTCGTATCCCAGGCGCCTGTTTATTTCCTTATCCAAATCAGAGCATTCTTCATGGCGTATATCTTCACTGATCAATTGACGAAGCAATACTTTCCGCCGTGTGGTTTCTGCCTTTTGAAAAACAATATCCTTCCGGCTGAATCGGTTCACCTTAATTTTTGTATGCTCCAAAACCGGTATCAAAAAATCCATATAAGACCTCGCTTCGGTAAAATTTTCGCCTTTAACGGCATAGCTTTCCATCGTTTTTTCAATGTCATTCATGGTTCCAAGCATCACTAACTTATCCTTAGCTCTTGTAAAGGCTACATAAAGGATTCTGAGTTCTTCAGCAAGCCCTTCCCTTCTTTTCTTCTGATCCACTGCGGTCTGGATCAAGGTCTTTTTATAGCAGGAGTATTCCTTGTCGACCAGCCTTATCCCTAAACCAATTTCTTTATGCAGGCTGAGCCTATATGTATCACTTTCCCTGTTAAATCGTTTGCCGAGCCCCCCAATGATAACCATTGGAAATTCAAGACCTTTGCTCTTATGTATCGTCATTATCCTCACAACTTCATCGTTCTCCCCTATAAGTCTCACCTGTCCCATGGGAATCTGACGCTTTTTAATTGCTTCGATATATTTAATGAAGCTGAAAAGTTCCTTCATCTGGGTATTCTGAAAAATCACTGCCTTATCGACTAATGCCCTCAAATTTGACTGTCTTTGACTGCCTCCTGGTATTCCTCCGACAAACTCATAGTATCCGGTTTCACGAATCAGCATCCATAAGAAATCCTCAAGCGGCATAAGAGGTGCTTTCTTCTTCCACTTACCAATGCGTTCCTGTGCTTTTCTACACTTTTCTCTTAATCCGGCATCCTCGCCCTCTTCCGCATACCTTTGAAATATCTGATGATATGCTCCTTCCTTATGGTGAATACGGATTTTGATCATCTCTTCTATGGCAAAGCCGAAAATCGGCGACCGCAGTATGCTAAGCAATGGAATGTCCTGTTTCCTGTTATCGATTATCCGGAGCAGATTCAAGAAAATCTCGATCTCAAGTGTATCAAAATAACCGTCGCCGGAATCAACAAAAGCAGGAATCCCCTCTTTCATCAAAGCTTCATAATAAATCTCCGCATAGTTTTTTGCACTTCTTAGAAGAATGACAATATCTTTATCGGCAAGAGGACGTTCCTCGCCTTTTTTAACATCAAAAATCATGCTTCCCCTGGATTCCCTGATTATTTGTGCCGCCGCATGAGCTTCCATTTCCGCCCGTTTCATTTCTTTGATTTCATCCTCAATGGGTAACTCCGTAATTTGCTTCTCGTCTACGATTTGAAATTCAACAGGATAATCCAGTTCTCCATCGTATGGAACTCCTTGATACAATGCTGCGGCAGCATCATAATCAAGTCCTGCAATATCTTTATTCATGATACGGCTGAAAACGTCATTTACAGCCGTAATCATACTGCCTTTGCTCCTGAAATTCTTATTAAGGTCAAGCTTCATATCATATTTACTGCTTTTTTTCTTAAAAGCTTCATATTTATTAATAAATATCTCCGGCTCCGCCAGCCGGAACTTGTAAATGCTCTGCTTGACATCTCCTACCATGAATAAATTGTTCTCTCTTTTAATTTTATTGATGAGCGTTTCCTGCACAATATTGCTGTCTTGGTATTCGTCAATGAATATGTATTCAAATTTATTTCGATATTCACATGCCGCTTCCTCTTTAGAAAGGAGCGCAAGAGCATAGTGTTCTATATCATTGAAATCAATTAATCTCTTATTTTGTTTTTTTTCCTTGTAGATACGATCGAATTCTTCCACGAGAAAGCAGAGATATAACGCATCGCTGTAAGTCTTATTCAAATCAGAGACATAAGCTTCCAATGACCTTGTAAAATACTGGGAAGTCATATCTTTTACCAAGGCTTTTCCATGATTACGAAGTGAAGTTATGCTCTCTTTTATTTCCTCATAGCTTTCCTTCTCTTCTTTAGAGGCTGCATATCTCTGAAACCCCACCTGCGCTATCATATCCCCGAACTCATCAAATGTTAGTGTTTCAAATCCACACCGCAAAGTTTTTAACGCTTCTGATTCCAGTCTGCATTTTGGAACAAGGCTGGATATACCCTGTATTTCAAGCATCTCCTCCGCCTTAAGAAAGCAGCCTTCAGCAAGAGACAGATGCCGTCTGATCTCCCCTTTTATTTCCCGGAAGGCTGCGCTTTGTTCAAAATCTTCTTTCGTAGAGGACAGTTCTTCAGCCCTCTTTCTAAGCCATATAAATGAATCAGGTATGCTCTGAATGAAATGGTGCGTCTCAAAGATCATTTCCTTTACGGCATCATCATTTTTTGTAAGTGCGAATTTGCTCAGAAATTCAAGAAAATCCTGGCTTCGGGATTCAAAAAGATCGCTGAACAGCTGTTCCATCGCCTCCGCTTGCAGGATTGTCCTCTGGGCTTCATCACATATTTTAAAATTTGGCTCTATATCGGTCAGGTAGAAGTACCGTCTGATTACCTCCATTGAAAAGGCATGGAAGGTACTGATGTTCACCCTGTGGATCAGATTAAGCTGTGTTCTGAGAAATGAAACCTTTCGAGGCGCCTGACTGTTTTCGCTTAGTTCATCCAACGCCTTTGATATGGAGTCAACTATCTTTTCCCTCATTTCTGATGCTGCTGCGTTGCTGAATGTTACAATCAGCATACGATCCAAAGAAACCTCATCCCTGATAATCAACTGCTTTATCCTTTCAACCAGGACAGCAGTTTTCCCCGATCCTGCAGCCGCGGAGACGAGAATATTCTTTTTTCGGATTTCAATTGCTTCCCGTTGTTCTTTCGTCCATTTCATGAGCTACACCTACTGCCTAAATAAGTCTAAGTTTTATCAAAATCCTCGCCAACTTTTTACCCTTTGGAAGGAGCTCAATTTCATGCGGCTCTATAGCTTTTGTTTTTAAAAGCATGGCTCCGTAAACAGCTGCTCCTGCAGCAATCGCCAGTGCCGTAGACAAACTGCTGCCTATTATATTTCTTAGAAGGTAATAAATCGTCAGTACGATAACACTCATAATGATTCCTGAAATAAGCGGCTTCCAAATAGATAATTTTATATCAAATTTTGTGCCGGTATATTTTTTAACAGCAATGAAATTATATAGTCCTATCACTGCATAAGCCACAGAGCTTCCAATAGCAGCCCCCTGTACGTTAAGCCCTGGTATACCGGTAAGTATATAAGTTAAAACCGCTTTTACAAGGATACCTGCTCCAAGGGCAGCCACCGTCACGTAAGGTTTGCCTAATCCTTGCAATATGCCCGCCATAGTTTGAGCAATTGTCAGAAATATAACACCCGCTGCCAGTATAAAGAGACTGGATGCCGCACTGGATGCGCTGGCAGCTTGCAACGGGTAAATCAAAAGCATGATCGGCTCTGCAAGACACATAAGCCCAAATGAACAAGGAACCCCAATGATCATTGATGTACGAAGGCCAAGCCTCACATTTGTATCCATAAAATCTGTATCCCTGGTGCTGTTAGCGGCTGCAATAGCAGGAACCATGCTTAATGCCATGCTAAGCGCGAGCGCCATGGGGATATTGATAACCGGTCCTGCCATACCGGTCAACTGTCCATAGAGTGCATTTGCGCTGGATTCGCTAAATCCCACATCCTGGAGTCTGCGCATAACGATAGTAACATCAACTATATTCATAATCGGCAGAATAGAAACACCGATAGTAATAGGGATTGCGATTGCCGCAAGAGTGCCTATGATTCTACCGGCGCTCTCTTTTTTTATTTTACTGCTCGCAGTAATATCAGCATGCAGCTCTTTTTGTTTTTTATAATAAATTATTACAAGCATTAATACACCTGCAATTGGCCCGACACTTGTCCCAAAGGTTGCGCCGGCTGCCGCGTATTCTATTCCCATTGGAACAAATACGATTGCGAGAGTCAGACCTACGGCAACCCTTACGGCCTGCTCTACAAGCTGTGATATGGCTGTAGGCTCCATTTGCTGAAGACCTTGAAAATATCCTCTAAAAACTGCCATTATCGGCACAAAAAAAAGCGCGGGAGCAATAGTTATCATCGCATAATATGCACCTGGGTTTTTTAATACGGTTACGATAAATTCTGCTCCGAAGAAAAAGATACTTGACGCGATAAGTCCTAATGCCAGCATAAGCATGAAGGATAATCGAAAAACACGGTGTGCCTCCGAATGTTTTCCCAACGCAATCCGTTCAGAAGTCATTTTTGATATGGCTGCAGGCGCGCCGTTTGTAGAAAAGACCAGAAGAAATACATAAATAGGATATGCGGTCTGATAATAGCCCATTCCTTCATCGCCTATTATATTGCCAAGGGGAATCCTGAAAATAGCACCCATTACTTGAACCAATAAACCGGCAATGCCCAGTACTGCGGCTCCCCTTAAAAAAGTTTTCTTGCTCATAACCCCTCCACCTCTTTTTTCCTTCCGGTTACTGTTCACAGCCTTTTTGCAGGGTGTGAACAGTAACCCTTATAAATTATTATATCAAACTTTCCAGCACTTCTATATATTTTATTTGCTAATTTTGTTATAATCAATTTGTTATAATCAAATAGATAAACGTATGCAGGTTAATCTAATACGAGGAGGGCTAAATGAAGTTAAAGACTAAACCAAATCTTCTAATTATCCTTGACGGATATGGCTCGAACCCTAAAATACGGGGCAATGCGATCAAGCAAGCAAATAAGAAAAATATAGATAGATTGATCAAGAAATATCCAAATACCACCATTGTGTCAAGTGGATTATCCGTTGGTCTTCCTAAAGGACAAATGGGAAATTCAGAGGTCGGTCATCTCAATATCGGAGCAGGGCGTATAGTCTATCAGGATCTGACAAGAATCTCAAAAGAAATCAAGGATGGTCTGTTCTTTAATAATTCAACCCTGAGAAAAGCTATCGAACATACGCTGGCAAATAATTCAGCGCTTCATTTAATGGGTCTTCTCTCAGACGGCGGAGTGCATAGTCATACCTCACATCTCTTTGCTTTGATAGATATGGCAAAGCAGAAAGGGATAAAAAAACTATATATCCATGCCCTGCTGGACGGAAGAGACGTAAACCCCCGATGCGCAGGCACCTATATAGATGAACTTGAGTCATATTTGAAAAAATCCGAAATAGGTGAAATTGCATTGATCTCCGGCAGGTATTATGGCATGGATCGGGATAAGCGCTGGGAGAGAGTCAAGAAATATTACGATGCTATGACACTGGGTGTGGGTGAGCGCGCAAGCAGCGCGGCAGCTGCTCTTGCTGAGTCCTATGATCGGGGTGAGAGCGATGAATTTGTGCTTCCGGCTATCATCTGCAAAGATGACAATAAACCGATCACCGTACAGGATAATGATTCTATCATCATGTTTAATTTCAGACCGGATCGAGCCCGTGAAATAACACGATGCTTTGTGGATCCTAATTTTAATGGATTCAGAAGAGCTAAAGTGATAAAAAACCTCTGCTATGTATGTATGACACAGTTCGATGCTGAAATGCCCAATGTTCACGTAGCTTTTCCGCCGCAGTCATTAAAGAATACCTTAGGGGAATACCTGTCAGACCTGGGGCTCCGGCAGCTCAGGATCGCTGAAACAGAAAAATATGCCCATGTCACCTTTTTCTTCAACGGAGGTGTTGAAACACCAAACAACGGTGAAGATAGAGTGCTGATTCCGTCACCGAAGGTAGCAACATATGATCTTATGCCGGAAATGAGTGCATATCCCCTTACAGATAAGGTTGTAGCGCTGATAAAGGAAAATAAATATGACGTAATCATATTGAATTATGCCAATCCGGATATGGTCGGTCATACAGGCAACTTCGATGCCACAGTGAGGGCTATTGAGGTTCTGGATAAGTGCATTGCCCGAGTTACTGACGCGGTACTGGCTCTGGGAGGTCAGGTTATAATTACCTCGGATCACGGAAATGCAGATTTCATGTTTGACGAATACGGCAATACGATCACAGCTCACTCCTTAAATCCCGTTCCATTTCTTGTGATCGCCGATAAACCTATGGGGCTGAGAAGTGATGGTATCCTTGCCGATATTGCGCCGACCCTGCTGGATCTTATGGGAATCGAAAAGCCGGTGGAAATGACCGGCCGCAGCCTGATTATCCGTAAGTAAATTGTACGCTGAGACTATATGTTTTTATCCGTACACATCCCAAAACTGCGGCTTTTTATTCAGCAGCTCCTTAAACACCTGTATGATCCCCGGCGTTTCATCGATGAAATACGGTCTTGCAACATTTCCTGATGCATCCCAGTCACAGCCGTCCCACCAGACAGCGACCTTTATGTTTTCATAGTTTTCGATATGGGCAAACATATTCCTTATCCATTGTGCTTTATCACCGCCGACACTGCTGGAAGCAAATTCGGTAATCATAAACGGATACTGGTAAAGACTTATGTGTTCCGTGTATAGAGAATCATAAAGGGCATTAAACTCCGTCCATTTTTCATCAGAATAATATGTGCCGGTATTATACGCGGTCAGACCGACAATATCCACATATTCATCACCGGGATAATACATGACCGCGTTATTCCATTGAAAATCAGGAAAGGATTGTCCGTTTGGATTCCATACCCATATCACATTTTCTGCTCCTGCTTCATCAAAGATATCATAAACATATCGATAGAATTCCTTGAAGATCACAGTATCCTTTGAGGTATGATAGCCGGAATACGGGCACCAGTCACCGTTCATCTCATTTGCAAGACGGAAAATCACTGGATGAGCAAAATTGCTGACGGTTTCAGCATAATCCTTTAAAAAATCATCATACTTCCCATCTAAAATATCGTAGATCATGTTCCCCCCATCCTCTGTTTGGATCGTTTGGAGTGTTAATTCAAGCGTTTTGTTCTGCTTGTACGTGTTTTCCAGCCGAGTATGCAAATCAGGGTGTTTATACTTATTATTTACGTTTGTATAATTCAGTAAAATTGGGAATTTATACTCCATTTTTTCTTCAAGCCAATTCATTTGAGTAAAATCATCAGGAGCATTCGGTTGGAAAAGTCCCCATTTCAAAGTACCGTCCGAACCGAAAAATTCATTATAATAATCCAGGGTTTCTTGATTCCATCCCCTGTCTTCAGCAGGTATAGGCTTTGCTTGTCTCATATAAGCGGTTTTCGTGGGAGCAAAAATATCAAAATCATTGATTAGATAGTTATAACCGCCGGTCAAATAAAATGGTCTGTCAGACTTTACAAGGATTGTATAAACCTCTCTTGAGCCTGATAGAATCTCTATAGATACATAGTAATTCTTATCATTCTCAACTCTACTCAGTTTCTCCCTTGACCATTGCAGTATATGTATAGCTCTGCCATTTATCGTTTGGCGAGATTCAAATTCTTTTATATGATCCGCCGTATTACCAATAAATTTATTTGAATAGTTCATATAGACCTGCTGGCTTACATTGGCAGGCAAGCTTTCCTTATAGATCTCGATGCGTTTTTGGTCATTTTCCAGCACCGCACAAACGTCAGAATAAGACATATCTACCTTCATACCCTGATCTATAAAGAGTGAATATCCATGCACATAATTGATAAATTCATTATAATCACCCGAGTCAGTCAAACTATATAATTCTTTAAACGCAGCATACTCTTGATTTTCATTTGCAAAGATTGGCTCCGTAGATACGGCAAAGGTCCCGGTAAAAAGTCCCATACATACAATGGCAGCAATGATTTTTTTCCTCACTTTTATTTTATCCTTTCTCATTTATGTTCCCTGACATGCTCCCACCACTTATAAAAGCAGGGGTTCTTATTATTTTAATCTTACAGATATTAATTTTCTATTCCAATTCTGGCATCGACACCTTTATTATAATAATGCTTGATTTCCTTCATCTCAGTAACAAGATCAGCGCTGTCTATAATCTCCTGAGGCGCATAACGGCCTGTCATGACTATTTCTGTTTTTTTTGGCTTTATACTCAGTACTGATAGTACTTCTTCCACCGGGATCAACTTAAAAAACACAGCGGTATTGATTTCATCCAAAACGACAAGATCATATTCTCGGGAAACGAGTATCCTGCGGATTCTCTCCAGACCATGTGCTGCGCAGGATATGTCTTTTTCTGTTGGAGTACCGTTTATAAAACAGCCATTTCCAAACTGTTCCAAGGTAAATCCGGGAAGAATCAGCTGAGCTTTTTTTTCACTGCATTCCTGTCCTTTCATAAACTGTCCGAAAAACACTTTATTGCCCGCACATACAGCCCTAAGCGAAAGACCCAGTGCAGCGGTGGTTTTACCCTTTCCTTTACCGGTATAAACCTGAATGTATCCTTTATGAAGCATCTTTTCTATCTCCTTTCAAGGCAGAGGATTGCCCGCTGCTCGTGAAATCAAGTTGACTTTTGCGCACCTCCGAAGAGATGATCAACATATTCGTCTCTTATATTTTTTTGCTGATTGCGGCGGCAGATTTCCCGGCCTTCATACCCGATGACCAAGCCCATTGCAGATTATATCCGCCGCATTTTTCATCCACGTCAAGAAGCTCTCCTGCAAAATATAAACCCGGTACAAGCTTCGATTCCATAGTATTACTGTTGATTTCCGAAAGTTCAACTCCTCCGGAAGTTATCTGCGCTTCCTTCCAACCCTTAGTTCCGGCAATGGATATTTGCCATCCCTTCAAGATCGAAATTATTTTCAGTATTTCTTCCCGGCTAAGTTTTCCGGCCTTACTTTCTTCATCCAAATCAATTTCTTTCAAAATCACGGCAACCAACTTCTTATTAAGCATGCCGTTCAATATTTCTTTAATGCTTCCGCCCCCTGATTCATTGATTCTGCTGATCACAAGCTCCTCAAGCATCTCATCAGAAAATTCCGGGAACAGATCTATTCTAATAATATCTCCTTTTTTATAATGCCTGCTTAAATTAAAGATACAAATACCGGACAAACCGTCCTCAGTAAACTGTATCTCACC
Source organism: Eubacteriales bacterium (assembly GCA_028706405.1). Taxonomy (GTDB): domain Bacteria; phylum Bacillota; class Clostridia; order Peptostreptococcales; family Anaerovoracaceae; genus Anoxybacterium. The sequence goes on along the minus strand of JAQWBM010000017.1, from coordinate 18,480 downwards.
GATTTCTTGTTCCACTACTTGATTCATTCGCATAAGTTCGGCACGGCCTTTAGCTCTGACCCCTTTCAATGCATGAAAAAAAGACAGGTCTGAAACAAGCCTGACCAGTGACGGCATAAGACTGACAACGGTATGACCAAGAGTTCTTGCCCATCGGCATCCATCCCCCGTTGATCCATACTGCGGACCGGCTTTTCCGCCGGCAGCAAGAATTAACACATCAGTCTTCATAGGTTCATGATCTCTTATCCTTATCAGAAAACCGTCGCCTTTTCTATCAATAGACTCAACTTCCATGCCGCAAAAGACCTTTACCTGCAAATCCCTTAGGGAACAGACAAGAATTTCCTGAACAGCTGCTGCCTGTCCCGAATATGGATACACTCTGCCTTCGTCCTCAACCCGGGTCAAGAGTCCTATATGCTCAAAAAATTGCAGTGTTTCCGGGGCGTCACTACAATTTATATTCGTAAGATTGCATCGTCCGTTTCCTGTTGCCAGCAGCTTACGGCCCAATGCATTATTCTTTTCAATGATCCTGACAGTCTTTGCTCCATGCATTGCTGCAGAAAGAGCCGCCATCATTCCTGAGGCGCCTCCGCCGACAACCGTAATGCTTTTCTCCGGTATTTTATTTGACATATTGCTCCCTAAAATATAATTATTATTATACTATAATATCATTGAACCTATTGAATTGTCCACCCCCGCAATCATCCCGCCGCAAACAATCCGGTCCAAAACGTTACTGTTCACACCGGGAGTAAGTTTGGGCGGAGGCATTGGCTGCGGTTTAAACCGCTGATCTGCAATTGCATTTTTATCCGGAATGTGATAGGATTTCATCTGGTGCCCTTAATTGTAAATAACGTGCTGAGGAGCTTCAAATTGTTCAGATTGTTTAAAACCCTGTTTCGCATTCTGATGCTGATTCTTATTATCGGATTGGCTGTCATTTGTTATGCAAGATATATAGAACCCCACACGCTCCAGGAAAAATACTATACTGTAGAATCCCCGCTCGTAACGGAAAGCGCTGAAAACCTGAAGATTGCTGTATTTGGAGATACACATTTCGGCGATTATTATAACATTGAAGACTTTAAAAAGGTTCTTGATTCCTTGGAAAAAATGAAGCCTGATATCGTTGTCTTTTCCGGTGATCTCATAGATAATTATGATAATTATACTGGGAGTGCTGATGAGATTTCATTGAGCTTATCTGAAATAGAGGCGCCATACGGAAAATACGCGGTTTTTGGAAATCACGATTATGGCGGCGGAGCAGAAAACAAATACCAGGCCATCTTGGAATCCGGCGGCTTTACAGTACTCAAAAACCAGTATTTTGCTATTGATGAACTTGGAATAGCCATTATCGGTATCGATGACGTAATTATCGGCTATGGGGATCCTGCCATTGCAAGCATGGGAAGACCAGATTATTTCAACATCGTACTTTCACATGCGCCGGATGTTATGGATGAAGTGCTTGATTATAATGTTGATCTTATGCTATCGGGTCATACCCACGGCAGACAAATCAATTTGAAATACTTTGATGAATACATTCTGCCCCCTTTTGGAAAAAACTATGTAAGCGGAATGTATGAATTTTCCAATGAGCGAAATTCAAAGCTGTATGTCAACTCAGGATTAGGTACTACTAAGCTGCCTGTCCGCTTTCTATCACCCCCCGAGCTTACCTGCATCAAAATAGTACAGTTTCCTTAAATTTATTTGCAACTACATCTTATAGATGATATACTTGCCTGTACTTGCATGTTGTTAATTGGAGGTTTATTTTCAATGGATTGGTTGACGCCAAGCTCTCTTTTATACTGGTCGATTATAATATATTTGACTGCTGCAATAGTAGCAATATTTTTTTATAGACATCCGCACCTCTGCACATTGTTTGCACAGTCGGGATGTATATTCGCTTCCGCGCTCGGTGCTGCATCTGCTTTAAAGATGATTCTCTTTGACCAGGAAACGCTGATCATCACACCGTTTGAGTCAACCGTGCCATTCATTTCTATCAGTATGACACTAGACGCCCTGTCCGCGTTTTTTATTCTTATATTATCGATTCTCGTATGCTGTGTTTCGCTCTATTCCATTGGTTACCTTAAGCATTATTACAATAAAAGAAATGTAAGTGCTTTTCATGCATTATACATTGGTTTTATTTTATCTATGATATTTGTATTTACTGCGGGAAATGCTGTATTTTTCTTTATAGCCTGGGAAATCATGACAGTCATTTCATATTTCCTTGTCGTTTTTGAATCAGAAGATGTTAATGAGAAGGCTGGATTGATATATATCGTAATGACTCATATCGGTGCGGCATTTCTAATGATTGCGTTCATGATCATGTTTGTCTATACAAAATCCTTTGATATATTCGGCAGTTCGGAAGCAATACCGGCGACTGCCAAAAGCCTTATGTTTGTATTTTTCCTTATCGGATTTGGCGTTAAAGCCGGAGTCGTGCCTGTCCATGTATGGCTCCCCTATGCTCATCCTGCAGCGCCAAGCAATGTATCCGCGTTAATGTCCGGCATCATGATAAAAACCGCAATATACGGTCTGATCCGTTTTATTCTCTGTTACTTAAACGTACATAATACCTGGTGGGGCATCCTCATATTATGCATAGGCATTGTTTCTGCAATTTTGGGAGTTGCATACGCTTTGATGGAACATAACATAAAAAGGCTTCTGGCTTTTCATAGTGTTGAAAACATAGGCATTATACTGATAGGTCTTGGAATATCCTTCGTAGCATTCTCTCAAGGCAATGGGATTCTGGGTGGTCTTGCTATTTCAGCTTCCCTTTTGCATACGTTTAACCATACCTTGTTTAAAGGCGGACTCTTTCTCGGTGCAGGATCGATACAATACGCAACACATACAAAGGATATCGAGAAACTTGGCGGCCTGATCAAAAAGATGCCTGTTACGGCCGTAATGGTTCTGTGTTTTTCACTTGCCATATCTGCAATTGTGCCATTTAACGGCTTTGTCAGTGAATGGCTGACTTATCAGTCACTTTTCTCTATCATAATACCCGGACAGACGGGCATAAATATCATTTCGATTCTTGCAGCCGCAGCGCTTGCAATGTCAGGTGCGTTAGCTGCCGCATGCTTTGTTAAGCTTTTCGGTATATCATTTTTAGGAAAAGCGCGGAGTGAATGCGCGTTAAATGCTGCTGAGGTACCGGCTTCAATGAATACCGGAATGGGAATACTTGCGCTATTTTGTCTTGTTATTGGTCTTTTTCCCGTATTTTTCCTCAAAGTAGTCGATAAGGTCGTTTTCAGTATTTCCGGTACGACAGTTATCGGTGAGCTTCAAGGCGGTTTTTTAATTGCCTGGTATCCAATCAATGTTTCTGGTAATGCGATAACCCCATCTGCAATATTTATTGCTTCAGCAGTAATAATATTAGCCACTGCTGCTCTTATAAGACTCGTTGGAGGGAAAGTTTCTGAAAGAAAATATGGGACCTGGGACTGCGGATTTCGTGAACTCACGCCAAGAATGCAGTATACAGCCACAGGATTTTCCAAGCCGTTAAGAATAGTTTTGAGGATACTTTACAAACCGGGAAGAATGCTCGAAACAGAAAAAGGAGATTCATCCTACTTTCCTCTTTCAAAAAAATACAGAGTGTGGACAGAGCCGGTTTTTGAAAAGTATGTTTATGATCCTTTCCTTACTGCTGTGAAGAGGTTTTCACTTAGAATAAAATTGTCAGTGCAGACAGGCAGTACTCACGCTTATCTTGTTTACATCTTTGCTGCTGTCCTGGTACTAATGCTATATAACAGACTTGCATAGGAGGAGCTGAAATGGTAAATGTTGAATATTTAATAGTTCAAATCATAGTTGTTATTATGGCAGCTCCTCTTGTGAATGGAATCATAAAAAAGACAAAGGCACTATCACAAAAGAGAAAAGGCGCTCCGGTATTACAATTATATTATGATCTGTTCAAGCTGTTCAAAAAAAGTACAGTTGTATCCGATACTACATCGTGGATCTTCAAGGCTGCACCTTATATAGTTTTCACTGCTTCGCTTGTTGCATCTCTGCTTGTTCCCGTTACAACAATGATCGACTCTGTATGGTATGCGGGCGATTTGATTTTAATGGTATATCTGTTTGCTCTTGGCAGATTTTTTATGATGCTTGCCGGCCTTGACGCAGCAAGTACCTTCGGAGGTATGGGCTCAAGTCGTGAAGCTATGATTTCATCACTGATTGAGCCATCGATTCTGGTTACTCTTATGACTGTGGGGCTGACGGCAAAATCAACTTCCTCGTACCAGATAATGGAATTCATGAAGGGGGTTGACGCTCCTTTGATCCGTCCTGTCTACCTTCTGACCTTCATAGCATTGCTGATCATTACTATTGCGGAAACAGCAAGAATACCTGTGGATGATCCTTCTACGCATCTTGAGCTTACTATGGTACATGAAGCCATGCTGCTTGAATATTCGGGAAGAAGCCTTGCCTTGATGGAGCTTGGAGCTTCTATCAAACAGCTGACGTTTATTACTTTGCTGGCCAATATTTTTATCCCCCATGACCAGTTCATCTTCATATCAGGCGCAGGTGCGGTACTAATATCAATTTTGATTTATCTGATAAAAGTTATTTTTGTATCAATATTGATTGCCGTTGCAGAGGTGAGCACTGTTAAGCTGAGGCTTTTCAGCATACCAAATCTCGCGGCGTTGGCATTTATATTGTCATTTATCGGATTTATGCAGCATTTTGTTCTCGGGAGGTAAATTATGGAATTCTTTTTTGACCTATTGTCAGTGCTTGTTTTATTATCATCCTTTGTGCTCGTTTCAAATAAAAAAATTACCGCGTATATAAAAACTTTCCAAATACAGTCTGCGCTTATCGCATTAATTGCCGGTATCATGGGCTGGAGCATCGCTGTAAATGAAGATAAATATGATATTTTGATCATCTGTGTCATAATTATTGCGCTCAAAGTTATTTTTATACCGCACCTTCTTTATAAGACATATGGGAATATTGAGTATAGGGTTGAAAAGGACTTTTTCATGAACATACCAATCATCGTCCTCATTTGCTGTGGACTCGTTGTATTTTCTTACTTTTCCGTTTCCAATATCGGCAGCTTGACCGGCTTTCATATAAACCATCAGGTTGTTAACTCCCTTTCTGTTGTTTTGATCGGCTTTTTCTTCATGATCAGCAGAAAAAAAGCCATCGGTCAGATAATTGGCTATCTTGTGATTGAAAATGGCATCTTTGTAACGGCTATGTTTTCGACTAACGGAATGCCTTTCATCGTTGATATCGGTATTTTCATTGATATGATCACCGCCGTTATGATCATGGGGATCATGGTGACCAGAATAAACAAAAAATTTGAATCTATCAATATAGATAAGCTCAGCAAATTGAAAGGATAGAAAAAATGGGACTGGTTTTGTGGATAGCGCCAATCATTGCAGTAATGCTATCAAGAGTCGTAAATAACATTAAGTCGTTGCACATAATAAGTATATGTACCTCATTTATTATGCTCCTCGCAGCCGGTATTACCACGAAAAGTGTGATGCTATATGAGACTCTTACTTATAAGATTTTTGGAGATGCATTTTTTATTGACGCTGTTAGTATTATCGTTCTTGATATCGTTATTATCATAGGCTTTTTAGTCAGTATCTATTCTGTCGGATACCTTAATGAGAAATTAAGGCATAATCTGATAAAATACAAAAAAATAAAATTTTATTATAGTATGATGTATATATTTATGTTTTCTATGGTACTTGCGCTCACGGTAAATAATATTGGGATCATGTGGGTGGCTATTGAAGCAACAACACTGGCCACTGCTTTTCTTGTCGGATTTAATAATGACGAAAACGCGCTGGAGGCAGCATGGAAATATGTTATCATCTGCTCTGTAGGAATCGCTATGGCGCTTGTAGGTATCATTTTTTTGCATCTCGCTTCTATCAATGTTGTCAGCAATGAAAATGCGCTGCAGTGGAATCTTTTGTATGACAACGCAAAGGATTTGAATGGTTCGGTACTACGGCTGTCATTTATCTTTATACTGATAGGTTTTGGTACAAAAGCGGGACTTGCTCCTATGCACACCTGGCTGCCGGACGCTCATAGTCAGGCGCCCTCCCCGATCAGCGCTCTTTTATCAGGAGCTTTGTTGAATAGTGCAATGTATGCTACAATACGTATCTTAGCAATCGTGAACAAGAACCTTAATGACAGCGCTTTTACAGGACGCCTTATGATTGCTTTCGGTATTCTGTCAATCGCTGCTGCTGCCGTATTCATCATGACACAGAAGGACTATAAAAGGCTGCTTGCTTATTCCAGTATTGAGCATATGGGGATCATTACGCTCGCATTTGGAATATTTACTCCGCTTTCAATCTTTGCCGGCTTTTTACATATGATCAATCACTCTTTTACAAAAACAATGCTTTTCTTGGCTTCCGGAAACATCCTTCAAAAATATAATACAAGGAGAATCTCTAAGGTAAGGGGCTTATTGAAAATGCTTCCGATTTCAGGAGCAGCTTTTTTGATTGGGTTATTGGCAATTTCCGGCACTCCGCCATTTAGTATATTTGTCAGTGAAATTAATATGTTTTTATCTATTTTTTCGGCAAAATACTATGTTCTAGGGGGTGTCTTTATACTTCTGCTGGCGTTTATCTTTGTAGGTATAGTGATAACGCTTTTTAAGGTCTTTTTCGGCGAACCTGCAATAGATTCAAATATCAGGCGCGGAGAAACCAACAAACCGGGCGCGGCAGTCTTGATCGTGCTTCTGATAATAATTTCGGTAACTGGTTTATATATGCCCAAACTGTTGAAAAATCTTATAACATCGGCACAAATGATTATTATTGGAGGTTAGACCTATGTCATTACATAAATTAAATGCAAAAATTGAGGATAGATTTCCAAAATATATTTACAGCAGTCAAGCCCTAAACGATAACGAATTATATTTAGAGGCTGATCCAGAGCATATTATAGAACTCAGCATGTATTTTTACGAAAAATTGAGCTGCACTCTTGTCTGCCTGTTTGCCGCAGATGAAAGAGCCCTAAGCGGTAGTTTTAAACTCTATTATTCATTTGCCGAAAGGCAATCCGGCAGTCTCATAATACTTTCAACTTCTATAGATCAAAACAACAGTGGTTTTTTGTCTATCAGCAAAACTGTGCATACTGCTGCACGTTATGAACAGGAAATTCACGATTTGTTTGGTTTAATCCCGATCGGTCATCCGGAGCTTAAAAGACTCGTTATGCACGGCAATTGGCCGGAAGGTAACTTTCCGCTTCGCAGGGATTTTTCATTGACGCATAAGCCAGGCGCATCGAATCTCGCTTATGGCTTTACAGAAATCAAAGGCACAGGAGTTTTTGAGATCCCTGTCGGACCGGTTCATGCCGGCATCATCGAGCCGGGTCATTTTCGGTTTAGTGTTGCGGGAGAACCTATATTTAACCTTGAAGCACAGCTATATTACGTGCATAAGGGAATTGAAAAGCTGAGTGAAGGAAAAAGTACAGAAAAATGCTTCTATATCGCCGAACGTATTTCCGGTGATGAAACCATTGCAAATTCACTTGCCTATTGTCAGGCAATAGAAAAAATAGCCGGAATTAATATTCCAGAGCGAGCTGAATATGTCAGAGTTTTGTTTGCTGAACTTGAACGTCTGACAAGTCACCTTGGAGACCTTGCAGGCATTTGTATCGATGTGGCTTACCACTTTGCAGGATCACAATTCAATATGCTCCGCGGGTGGGCGTATGAAATGGCAACGCAGCTCTGCGGAATGCGTTTCCTACGCAGTGTCAATAAGCTCGGCGGTGTCAGAAAGGAGTTTGTAGCCGGTAAGGAGAAAAGTCTTCTTGAACAGCTGAACACCATGCAAAGGGAATTAGAAGATACTGTCGATATCATCAGACATAACAGTATGTTTAACGACAGAATCGAAAATACCGGAGTTTTAGATACGAAAATTGCTTATGATTTAAACGCCGTAGGTCCTGCAGCACGCGCTTCAGGTATTTCTAATGATATGAGGAAACAATTTCCTTATGCAGCCTATCCAAAGCTTACATTCCGAGTTCCCGTATATGCGGGCGGTGACGTCAACAGCCGTATGAAAGTCAAAATCAAGGAAGCGTTTGAGTCGATAAGCCTTATGCGGCAGGTGATTGAAAATATGCCCGGAGGTAAAAATTTTGAACCACTGGAACCGTTAGGTCCGTACAAAAAGGCATTCGGTATCACAGAATCACCAAGAGGTGAAAATATACATTGGGTCATGACAGATGAAACCGGCAATATCTTTCGTTATAAGATACGCACTCCCTCTTTTTGCAACTGGCCTGCCCTGTGCTATGCTGTTGCGGGAAATATCGTACCATGTTTTCCATTGATCAATAAAAGCTTTAACCTGTCCTACGCAGGAAATGATTTATAAATAGGCGATAGAGAGGAAATTATGTTTAAAGTGCTCAAGAAAATACTCAAATATCCAAGATTGACTCAGGATTATCCAAATAAACCGATTACTAAAGGCATGTTTATCGGCAAACCTAAAATTGATCATGAGAAATGTACACTTTGTGAAAAATGTGTCAAACGCTGTCCTTCAGAAGCGATAAGCAAGGGTTCATCTGATCATACCATTCATATCGATTGTTACAAATGCATTTTTTGTACCCTTTGTGATGAGGCATGCCCTGAGGGTGCAATAACTATGACTGATAATATTGAACTTGCAGAAAAAAAGGTAACAGATCTGTCAAATGAGCTGCTTGAAAGTGAGCTGCAGGCAAAAATTAAAAAGATTCTCGGTAGAAGCCTTGCTATTAGAGAGGTTGATTCCGGCTCATGTAATGGCTGTGACTATGAAATCAATGCGCTGAATAACCCTTTTAATGATATTGAAAGACTTGGAATCAACTTTGTAGCTTCCCCCCGTCACGCAGATATGTTGCTGGTAACGGGATGTGCTACTAGAAATATGGAGTCGGCGCTGCTTAAAACCTATGAAGCAACACCGGACCCAAAATTAGTGGTAGCGGTGGGCGCCTGTGCTTGCAGCGGAGGAATTTTTCAGGACAGTTACGCGACTCAGAATGGAATCGACATCATCCTCCCTGTGGATGTCTATATCCCCGGATGCCCTCCTCCTCCTCAGGCGATTCTATATGGAATTTTAAGTGCGCTCAGCCGGATTGGATGAATAGTCGACATCAAGTGCTCTCATCAGGAAAATAAATATCGGGACACCGATTAGCAAGCCCCATACTCCTAAATAATTCTCAGCGACTATAAGTATTATGAAGACGAAGCATACAGGTAATTCCGTCTTGGATGACATCAGCTTAGGATTCAGAAGATAAGACTCCATAGCATGTATTAACGCTATCATAAGAATAACCGCAATCACCTTGGTTATTCCTCCTATATTGAACGCTATGATGGACAGAGGGATAAGGGATATTGTCACTCCCGCAACCGGAATCAAGCCCAGTAAAAAGATCATGACCCCAAGACCCAAAATCTTCGGAAATCCTAAAAAAGCAAGCAAGATCATGGATGCGATCATATTAATAAAGGCAATCGTCACCTGTACCTTCATAACCTTACCAAAAGTCACCGAAAAGTTTCCGCCGAATTCTATCCAATAATGATACACAAATGATATCTTGCTGCCTGACAATCTTTCTCCAAATCTCTTTATTTTCTTTTTTTCCAGAAGCAGCAGAAAGCTTAATATCAACGATAGAAACAGACTAACTCCGAAGATACTTATGGTCGTAACACCGGTGGCAAGCATTGTGCCCGCTTCTGAGATATATCTGTTGAAATCAATATGGCCGAATAATTCTGCAAGTCTCGGATCGATCGATGCCCTTACAGCATTTATATCAAACGCGATGAGTATCTCGCCTATATCGATAAACTGCTTCACTATTTTGGGTGCAATTTCTATACCCCCAATAACTAATAGCGCAATAAATACAATATAGAGTATGCTCAATATCAGACCATCCGGCACTTCAAAAGAAAAGCGCTTGCAGATTTTTCTCTGTACCAGCGCTATAAGATGATAAAAAATAAAAGTGATAATAAAGGTAAGGAGAAAAATATTAAGCATATTCCAAAAAATCGTAATGAATATCAACAACATTACAATCCAAGATATGATTTTCTCTTTGAATTCTTTTTCTACTATACTGATTTTCTTTGTTTCTTCTGTCATTTTTCACCTAAACCTATCGTCTTATCTAATTGCAATTGTTGCCTTCTGTTAAAAATCTTATGCTATATAGTAACACACAGTTCCGCCTTTTGCAAATCGCTTATTCGATTTGAATCAATTCAAACAATAAGTATTAATTAAATACGGAATGACAAAACAAACAGTTTTTATACTCTGCTCGACAGTTTTTGCAGTCTGATTTCGGCAATTTTGTTCCGTCATCCACAGCAATGAAAAATCCCGCACAAGACTTAATGGGAATCATAAGGCTTCTGCTTTCCAGCTTCACTCCGATACTATCACTATCCAGCAATATAAAAAATCGTTTTAATTGGCTGATATCCATGCCATAAAATCCCGGTCCAAAATGATCGAGAATGGTAAAGTCCTTATTTGACTGTTGGGCGCCTTCTATAAGATCCTGCTCTATATACCACTTTAACACGCTGAGACCTGCTTCTACATATGATGTCCCCCAGATATCTATATAAAGCTGATCCAAGACTGATGCATGCTCATTATTATTAAAATCACCGGCAGTCAAAATAAACGCATAGATTCCCCTGACTCCATTCGGATCAAAACTCTGAAACGCGTTACATTCAAACATTACATCATTCAACATGGCAATATTTCTTTTCATAGCCGTGCAGGGAAATGAGGATACGACAGCTCGAATGTTTATTTTATCCTGTATTCTATCTCTGAGACAGATGCCTTGTCTTAACATCCTCTCATTCTTGTCTCCTATATTGCTCAAGCCGGATATTTTCATAAAGAACTCCGCTGCCGAACTATCAGTCTCTTCTCTGGTAATTTTAATGATTTGATTTTTCATTCCATATTGTTCATTCCCTAATTTTGGTTCTTAGGAAAATACATGCCCTCCAGAAATTTTTTTTCAAAGCTCGGATATAAGGCCAGTTCCACGTGTAATGCTTCAATCGCCAGCATGCTCGCCTCCCTTTTTACATCTTCGGAAATCAGCGCCATACAAGCACCTGCCCCTGCAGCATTGCCTAAACTGTAAATTTGATTTTCATCCACATCAGGAATCAGTCCGATCCTTAATGCGCTTTTTATGTTAATATTACTGCCGAATGCCCCTGCGAGGAGGATCTCACAGACCTCAGAAATCTCTGCGCCCAGACATTCCAGCAATACAAGAGCTCCTGCGAAAATGGCGCCCTTGGCCAGTTGAATCTGCCGAATATCCTTTTGCGTTATGACTATGTCTTCTCTTTCATTTCTCCATGCTATAACAAATTCATTACCTTGAGCACCTTTTCTTAATCTATTTACAATTTCAATATTAAATCCTTTATCTAAAGCTTCTTCCTGTGTTATAAGCTTTCCCTTATAATCAAGAATCTTAGCATCAAGCATCATCCCAACTGCATCAACGATACCGGAGCCGCAAAGTCCTTCCGGCTCTTTACTTCCGATTACTTCAATATATACTTTATTATTATGTATCTTGATCTTCTCAATCGCTCCCTCCGCTGCGCGCATTCCGCTATATATCCCAGCACCTTCAAAAGCGGGACCTGCAGCAGTAGAGCAAACAAGAAGACGGCCTTTACCGTTCAATATGATTTCACCATTGGTTCCAATATCGATCGCAATGGTAATACCTTGTTTCTTTTCAATCTTGGAAGAAATCATGACTCCAACGATATCTGAGCCGACATGCCCTGCAATGTTTGGAAGCACAAAGATTTCAGCATTATCATTCATATGCAGACCAAGCTCTGAAGCAGTTTTCACCATGGTCCCTTTAAATCCGGCTTTAAAAGGAGAATGCGCCAGTCCGGAAGTATCTATTCCCAGGAAGAAATGGCTCATCGTTGTATTCCCAACTACTGTAGCTTTACGGAACCATTCTTTCAATATTTGATGCTTGTCCGAAAAGGCATCAAGAAGTTCATTGCAACAATCAATAATCAGGCGCTGCATATCTCTAAGCTTTTCCGGGTTGCCATTCACATATGTGATCCTGGAAATTACATCTGCTCCTAACTTACTTTGAGGATTTGTTCTAGCAATCTTATCCGCCAGGATGTTTTCATGAAGATTCCATAGCATTCCCACAACGGTTGTAGTTCCAATGTCAAAAGCAATCCCATACTCCCTGCGCTTTCCGCTGTTTATGCTCAATCCGTTCTTATCAGCCATAATCTTAAGTTCCTCCCGCTTGATTATGAACCATAATATTTATTCTAAACTATTGTTCTGCGGTTTTATGCAAATATTTTTTGTAATAATAGGAAAGACTCAGGCCAACCATTAGAACATTTATGCCCTGCATTATAAACACAATGCCAACCAGTACAACGACTGAAAATGTAAACAGGACCGTATTAAAAAATGAATAAATCCCTATAGATATTCCGGCGAGACCCAACACTAGAGGCGCCTGCCATATAGTCAAGCCTGACTTTTTGGCGGAATATGCCTCTGCTACACGTAATATCCCCGAAAACATTAACCACATTCCAAAAAATACCAGAATTGCTGCATCCGCAAGCAGCTGATTTGATAATACAAGAAAGCCCAGGATAAAGCTGGTAATTCCCTCAATAATAAGTAAACTCGAGTTTTCCTTGTTGACATTTTTTAGATATGCCAGAATCCCTATTATTCCAGAGAGTATCATTGCCATTCCCAATATAAATGCCATTGAAAGGAATGTTACTCCGGGATTTGCAAAACAAAAAACTCCTGTTAAAATCAGTATAACTCCTGCTGCTATTTTTAATAATCTCACCATTGACCTCCTTGATATATGGATACTTGTATCGCAAACTTACTGTTTATTATATTATCAATCACTATTTATCGTCAATGCACTTTAATGGATTTACACAATTCAAATCGACTTGTTCGATTTGCATCGCCATGTGCGATTCGCCGAAGGCGAATGTTCGCACGGCACTCAAATTGTTGAACGGTTGGTTTCGGGTTTTGGCAATTTACTTGCCGGAAGCCGAAACCGTAGGCGTCAGTCGGGGGTTGTACCCGCCGCTTACAGCCTGTTAATTGGTAACCCGCCGCTTAAGAATCGGGTGACTGACGCCGTCGTTCAAAGACTATAAGCTTTTGTGCAGGGTATGGCTTCATCCGGCGTTGGAGGGACTTTGTGTCGCTCTGGCTAAACTTTTACCTGTTAATAGGACATGTGTTAGGGTATAATTAAAGAAGTACATGTCACTGTGACTGCATATTAAAAGGGGATGAAAAGATGAAAAATGTCATGGTTTGCGTAACGCAACAAAAGACCTGTGATCGTTTGATACAGTATGGTAACAATATCCTCGGAGATAATAACGGAGAACTTTTTATAATACACGTTGCACATTATAAGTTTAATTTTTTAGGACATACCAAAGAAGGGGATGCTTTGGAATACCTATATGAAAAAGCTCTTGAATATGATGCCAACCTTACTGTTGTACGTTCCAATGATGTGGCGGAAACACTGGCAAACCAGGTTAAGAAAAACAAAATAACCCACATAATTGTAGGTGAATCGGGGGAAACGGATATGAACTCAAATATAGTGAATCTTCTCGGGAAAAAGCTTGGGAATATAGCTGAGCTTCTTGTCATTCCTGCTGTAAAGCTTGTTTGAACATTTACAAGAAGCTTGCTTAATTCCCATTATATAAATGAACTCATACTTCAGCACTTCCGTTCGTATCTATTTAAGATTGTACTTTGTCAGCCTGTCATAAAAAGCGGACCTGCTTAATCGGAGCATTCTCGCAGCTGCACTCCGGTTTCCATTGGTTTTTTTCAGAACATCAATCAGTATTTCCTTTTCAAAGTCAATCATTGAGTTACGGTAAGATGAGTAAGACGGCGACAATTTATGCTCTGATTGCATAATTTGACCCGGAAGATTATCGATACCGATTTCACCCTCCCATACATAATTTGCTGCACGTTCTATAGCATTTTCGAGTTCACGTATATTACCGGGCCAGGAATAATCCTGCAAAGCCTTTTTTGCTTTCTCATTCATACCCGTTACCTTTGATCCTAAAATCTTATTATATTTATCAATAAAGGATTCAGCCAGTGGAATAATGTCTTCAGCACGCTCTCGCAGCGGAGGCAAATTGAACTCAATTACATTGAGTCTGTAAAACAGGTCTTCCCGAAAGACCTTTTTATCGATTGCCTCACGTAAATCACGATTAGTAGCTGCTATAATCCTTACATCTACCGTTTGCTTGGTTGTTCCTCCTACACGCATAAATTCTTTTTCCTGAAGCACCTGTAACAGCTTAGCTTGTATGGATAATGGCATGTCTCCAATTTCATCAAGAAAAATCGTTCCCCGGTGTGCTCTTTCAAAATAACCTGGTTTTCCGTTTTTCAATGCACCTGTAAATGAGCCCGGCGCATAACCAAACAGCTCAGATTCAAATAAAGTTTCAGGAATAGATACACAATTTACTTTGATCATCGGCCGATGTACTCTGGGGCTTGCTTCATGAATACCGCGAGCAAACATATCTTTTCCTACTCCGCTTTCTCCGGTGAGGAGAACAGTTGAACTACTTCTTGCAATAAATTTTGCCTCTCGTTTTATTTTTTCAAATTCCGGATTTTCTGTTATAATTTTGTCAAAGCGACTGTTGCTTCCATTGCGCTTTTCACGTTCATCGCAGTGATGCTGCACCTTCTGATTTAAATGAAACCATTTTTGTGCTATTTCTTCTGTGACTACATTATCGTTGAGATATGCGGTGCTTACAATTCCGGTGATCTCTGTTCCATCATTATTGTCTTTCCTGAACGGAGCATGTGAAACTATGCACTTCTTTCCAAAAATATCACAATACCCAACTTCAGGTAACTCGTTTTTAGCTGATTTTATAGACCGATCTATCTGAAGCAATGACTGTATAGATTTTCCTATTATTTGTTCCGTTGTCATGCCAACTAAAGAACATGCTTTTTCGTTTACATATTTTAATGTCCCTGAAATATCAGAAACGAACACTCCGTCAGAAGAAGCGTTTAGAACACCGTCTATCATCATTTGCTTATCTTTTACAATTTCCAACTCTTTGGCAATTTTTTCTATATCTGAAATGTCCAGAAGGGTGAAACTTGATCCGATTTGTTCCTCATTTTTTATTATAGGCACATGGTTGATGATCACCGGCAGGGATCTTACTCTTCTTTTCAGCCCTATTTGAAGTTGATTTGAAGCCGTGATCTCAGGAAACACTTCCTTGATCAGCTCACCTCTTACTTCAAAAAAATTCAGTTTAAACATTCGTTCAGCCGCAGGGTTCATACTAAGGATGTATCCTTTTTTGTCAACAATTATAAAACCCTCTTTATTGACTCTGAACAGGGACTCCAGAAGCGCACACGAGGATGTTATCACATTAAGGCTCCCTCTGAGATATTCTGCTGTTCCAAGCATTCCAACAACTTTATTGGATTGATCCAAAACAACAACATTATCAACCTGACTTTTTGTAACCCTTCCAACCAATGAATATTCATTGTAGCTCTGATCTATTGACAAGATGACCGGATTTTTTACCATGTAAGGCTCACATGGCATATCCAGATTTACATCCTCCAGTAAAGCTTTAAGCAGTCTTTTTTTAGGAAATACTCCTATTAATTTTTCATTTTCGTCAACAACCGGTAATGAATCTATCTTGTATTTTATATAATACTCGATTACTGTACGCAGCGTATCTCTTGAATGAAGAACTTCAAAATTCTTATTCATCATCTGACCGACAGTTAAAAATGAAGCCGAATTCAAAGAATCAGCATTGAACATATTATTGCATCCTTTCTTTGAAGCAAATTCTTGAAGCTATTCGCTTAACTGACATATCTGGTGCTAAATTTTTTCACTGGATTTTATCTGGCGCTGAAAAAAAAACCATCATAAAAGGTTAGGTTTGTCCAGCAGACCATATTGTCCGTATACAACTAGTATAAAATGAAAAAAAATTTTCGTCAAGGAAAAAGAAGTTCAATGCACTGTTTACTATACTACAAAAAGGCTGAGCAAATAATCTGGTCAGCCTTTTTGGTTATCATTTGTGATATAAAAATTTTACTTTTAGTTCTTTATCTCAATTATTATGTTCATACCAGCCAGTTTCGGCTGCTATCAATGAGTTTAACCTTTGCCTTTGATAGATCTCGGAGTAAGCATCTGATGGAATGGGCATATTGACTTTGGATTTTGATAATAGGCTCCTACAAATGCTTTACAATACTTTCTAAGATCAGGCATGTTAACGATCTCATCAACAAAGCCGAGTTTTGCACAGAATGACGGTCTTGATTTATCGTTATATGCTTGGATCATATCGTTCATTTTTCCTATCGTCTCATCGAGAGGTTTTCCTGCGTCCTGATCTTTGACCAGTCTGCGGGCATATGATGCAGCAGCAGCTGTTTCACCGTGCATAACATAAATTTCAGTTGCAGCGGTTCCCAGAGTGAAAGCGTTGTTTTCATTGGCAGTCGGTCCGCCTAAAACATAGTGTGCCGCCGCCGTTCCTTTTCTAAGAACAATAGTCATCATTGGAAGATCAGACTGTTCGATCGAGTAAATCAATGATTGTCCGAGTCCAAGCAATTCTGCCATTTCAGATATATCACCCACATCTATACCTGTGGTATCTTGTAACCAGATCATAGGAATACGGTCACGACCGCATAAGGTTACAAACTCATTCATTTTTATGAGTCCTTCACGGTAAAGCTTCCCGCCAATACCGCCGTATTCACCCTTGGCATATCCAGGATATTCTGCTCCCAGTCCACCCTGGTTGTTTGCTATAAATGCTGTCAGGAATCCATCGATCTTAGCCAGACCGCAGTACATTTCCGGACCATAGTCAGGTCTATATTCCATATGCTCACTATTATCAAACAGACGTGCGAGAACTTCAGATGTATTGTAAATGCGTCTCTGATTAAAAGGTATCAAGCTATAAAGATCGTCAGCTGAGAACTTTGGTTCTGCAGGTTCAGCGACTCTATAGAAAATAGGATCATATGCAGGTAAAGTCTTCATGTAGCGTTTTATATCGTCAAGTACTTCCTCTTCTGTATCACAGACGTCTCTAAGGAATCCGGTTCCGTTATGGTGGATTTCTACACGGCCTGGAGGCGTTGCATTGAACTTCTTTGTATTCTCAATCAGTGCATCTGCAACTTCATCATCAATATACCCTTTCGGAGCCATGCCGCTTACGATACCGGCGCCACCTACTGCAAAATTACACTTCTTATGTCCGAGCAATATAGTCGGGCTAATTGCGTGATAACCTCCGCCTGCAGGATTAGTTCCGTATATACCAACGATAACAGGTATGCCCAGCGTATTCAGTTCTGCATGCCTGAAGAATGGAGTTCCGTTTCCTCTGCGATTTGGAAAAATCTTTTCCTGTTCCATCAGCTTAACTCCGCTGCAATTGAGCACCCATACCAAAGGCAAATGTAATCTCTTGGCAATATCTGTTACCCTCAATACGTTATCCGCCTGACCTGCCAGCCACGCACCAGCCATTACCTTATTATTTGAAGCAATAATGACGGCCCATCTTCCGGCAATTTTACCGAGTCCATCAATTACTCCACTATTTCCTTCATCATTTTCGGCAGGATCGTAAATAGTATGCAAAGGACACCATGTTCCGGGATCTACAAGATATTCCAGACGCTGCCATCCGGTCCATTCCCCCTTTTCATTCATCACTTCAGTAGCCTTGCCAAAGTTTTTAACGCGGTCTACTTCCTTAGCAATAACATCTTCCTGCTCTTTCAGTTCTTCAACGTTTTTTTTCTGTACACGGGTAAGTTCCTTACCAATATCGTCCATCTTTTCAAAATAGGGATGTAATGGATATTTTTGACTTATCATTCTTATTCTCCTTTCAGGTATATCAAATAGTGTATTTCAAAGGGAATTTCAATTATTCCCATCTCAAATTATTTCTTTATCTATTTGGCTGATATCCAAGTTCAATTCCTGCAACTATACCCATGTGTATATTTGAGGTTCCTTCCAGTGTTTCAAACTGCTTTGCGTCACGCAGCCATCTGCCGCATGGATATTCAGTTGAGTAACCATAAGAACCATAGATTTTCATTG
>JAQWBM010000016.1 GCA_028706405.1 Eubacteriales bacterium | reverse complement strand
ACTTGCCATACGGAAAACCTCCTTAAGAGTGAATGTTTTTTGTGTGGTAACTTTAAACATAACACATTTGGTGGTTTTCTGTATTTATTTTTTAAATTAGATGTAACACATGTATTGTAATCCTACATTTTACCTTTGATAAATAATGATTATTATGTTGTAAAAATCTAATGATTGAATTATACTATATTAATTAAATTTGGAACCAAATTAACCAGGAATAAATATGAATGAAAGTCAGGTAAAAAACCTAGCGATTACACAGCTGGAATCCGGCTATAAACAAAGGTTTTGAATCCTGATATGCTTGATAATTCCTTGACATATATTAGACAATCCTTTATAATGATGCGAATACGAGCGCATCATTCGGGTAATAAAGGTACCGATCAGGGACCAATCAAAGTAATAAAGGAGATAAGAATATGACAGATGAAATGCTGTTAACAAGAAAAGGATATGATAAAATTGTTACAGAACATGAAGAACTGATTACTGTAAGAAGAAAAGAAGTTGCCGAAAGAATCAAGGAGGCAATTTCTTATGGTGATATCTCTGAAAACTCCGAATATGATTCCGCAAAGAACGAACAAGCCGAGCTGGAAGAGCGAATCAATAAATTAGAAAATATGATGCGAATAGCAAAAATAATTGACGAAGAAGACATACCTGATGACCGTGTGGGAATAGGACTTAAAGTGAAGGTAAAAGAAGTTGGAACCGAAGAGATATTAGAATTCACTATCGTTGGCTCCACGGAGGCAGATCCCTTTCAAGGCAAAATTTCAAATGCGTCACTGGTTGGTGCAGCACTTCTGGGAAAAAAGGTGGACGAAATTGCCGAGGTTCAAGTTCCTGACGGAGTTGTTAGTTATCAAATAATGGATATATTCAGATAGATTTGATTAAAATCAAATTAAGCAGACTTTATATAGTAAGTTAATCTAGAAAAGAGGATAGTAATGAATACGGAAGACAACAGGATGAAGGTATGGCAAGAAATAGAAAATGAAGCAGAAGTTTCCGAAGAAAGCTTAAACGAAATGAGATTAATAAGACGTGAAAAGCTTAAAAAGCTTCAGGAAATGGGCAGGAATCCATTTTCAGCAGAAACATGGGATGTGAAAAACTATAGCATGGATATCAAAGGCAATTTTGATGCTATGGAGGGAAAAACAGTCACATGCGCAGGCAGAATTATGGCCAAACGGCAGATGGGTAAAGCTTCATTCATAGACATTCAAGACCACCAGGGCAGAATCCAATGCTATATCAGGCAAGATGCCATTACACCTGAGGAATATGAGATTTTCCTCATCTATGATATTGGAGATATCATAGGTATTGTCGGTGAAGTGTTCAGAACTAAACACGGGGAAATATCTATCAAAGTAAGTGAGATCAAGCTTTTAACGAAATCCCTGCAGATTCTTCCCAATAAGTTCCACGGGCTGAAGGATCATGATACCAGGTATCGCCAGAGATACGTTGATCTCATCGTGAACCCTGAAGTCAGGGAAAAATTTATACTTCGCTCCAAGATGATAAAAGAAATAAAAAACTACCTGGAAGGAAGGGGTTTCCTGGAAGTAGATACGCCGATTCTGACGACCATAGCAGGCGGTGCAAATGCAAGACCCTTCGAGACCTACCACAATACCCTTGATATGGGAATGAGGCTCCGCATATCGAATGAGCTTTATCTCAAGAGACTTATAGTAGGAGGATTTGACCGGGTTTATGAAATGGGTAAAATGTTCCGCAACGAAGGGATGGACCGAAACCACAATCCGGAATTTACATCCATGGAGCTGTATCAGGCATATGGAAACATGGAAGATATGATGGATATTACAGAGAATTTAATATCTACAGTTGCCCAAAATGTACTTGGGACTATGGTGATTGAGTATCAGGGAAAAACTTTCGACCTTACCCCTCCGTGGGAAAGACTGACCATGCAGGATGCAGTGAAGAAATGGGTGGGAGAGGATTTTGATAAAATCAACACAGATGAAGAAGCCAGGGAAATAGCTAAAAAGTACAAACTCGAAAATGCCGAGACTATGAAGAGAGGTCTTGTCATAAGCACTTTGTTTGAAGAGTACTGTGAAGAACATCTTGAAGGACCTTTATTTATAATCGGTCATCCCGTAGAGATATCCCCATTATCGAAAAGAGATCCTGATGACCCCAGAATCACAAGAAGATTTGAAGCGTATATTAATACTTGGGAAATTGCCAACGCTTTCTCGGAATTGAATGACCCCATAGATCAATATCAGAGATTTAAAGATCAGCAGGAGCAGCTAGAAAAAGGCGACAACGAAGCTCATCCAATGGATGAGGATTTTATCAATGCACTGGAGGTTGGAATGCCGCCTACCGGAGGACTGGGAATAGGTATTGACCGCGTGATTATGCTTTTGACCAATTCGGCTTCTATTAGGGATATTATACTATTTCCTACTATGAAACCGCTCTAGGCTTGTCTAAATTCCGCAATACTTTGTCGCTGGCGCTTCGGGCTTTGCTCGCGTACAATTAAGTACGCGTCCTTCGCCCTCAATCGCCGCTTCGCGTCTTGCGAAAATTATCCTGCGCCTGCGGCTTGTCACAGAATTCGCAATACTTTGTCGCTGGCGCTTCGGGCTTGCTCGCATACAATATAAAATGATGATAATGGGAAGTTTGCTTTGGCAAACTTTTCTTACCTAAATATCTTAAAAGGAGACTCGTTATGAAGGATATACAGTTGAGACAGCTTTATGTCAACACGCAGCAATATGTAGATAAAGAAATTGCGGTAAGAGGCTGGGTTAGAACAAACAGAAGCTCAAATAAGTTTGGTTTTGTTGAGATCAATGATGGGAGTTACTTTAAGCCGGTTCAGGTCGTTTATGAGAATGAATCAATCGAAAACTACGACCAGATAGCAAAGGTTCCAATTTCCGCAGCACTTTTTGTTACCGGAGAGCTGGTATTGACGCCGGAAGCAAAGCAACCTTTTGAAATCAAAGCAAATAAAGTGATAATTGAAGCGGATTCTGATGCGGATTTCCCTTTACAGAAAAAAAGACACAGCCTTGAATTTTTAAGGGAAATTGCCCATTTAAGACCGAGAAGCAACACATTCTCAGCTGTTTTTAGGGTCAGGTCTTTGGTTGCGTACGCAATCCATAAGTTTTTTCAGGATCAGAATTTTATCTATGTCCATACACCAATCATCACAGGCAGTGATGCGGAAGGGGCGGGAGAAATGTTCAGAGTCACAACGTTGGATATGGACAAGCCGCCGAGAACAGAAAATGGAAAAATTGATTTCAGTCAGGATTTCTTTGGAAAGGAAGCAAATCTTACCGTAAGCGGGCAGCTGGAAGCTGAAACTTTTGCACTTGCTTTTAGAAATGTATATACCTTTGGACCAACCTTCCGCGCGGAAAATTCCAATACCGCAAGACATGCGTCTGAGTTCTGGATGATAGAGCCGGAAGTGGCATTTGCCGACATCAATGATAATATGGAGCTGGCGGAAAGCATGATCAAGTCTATAATAAATTACGTGCTTGAAAATGCCAAAGAAGAAATGAAGTTCTTCAATGAATTTATTGATAAAGGATTGCTTGACAGGTTGACTAATATTGTAAACAACAATTTTGCCCGTATTACCTATACTGATGCTATCGATATACTGAAGAAATCGGGCAGACAGTTCCAATACCCGGTGGAATGGGGCATAGACCTTCAGACTGAGCATGAGAGATACATTACTGAGGAGGTATATAAAAAGCCGGTCTTTGTTATTGATTATCCGAAGGAAATAAAGGCGTTTTATATGCGTATCAATGATGATAACAAGACTGTGGCAGCCATGGACCTTCTGGTGCCGGGAGTCGGTGAAATAATTGGAGGCAGCCAGAGAGAAGAACGATATGATGTACTGTTAAATAAAATTAAGGAACAGGGTCTTCGAGAAGAGGATTACTGGTGGTATTTGGACCTGCGAAGATACGGCGGAGTGAAGCATGCCGGTTACGGTCTTGGCTTTGAAAGAATAATCATGTATATTACCGGAATGGGCAACATCAGAGACGTATTACCTTTCCCGAGAACACCGAATTCAGCAGAATTTTAGGTAGACCGGAGACTGAGAGATGATTGGCTTACAGCCTTTCAGCCAATCATCTCTCAGTCTTCAGTTACTTCTTAACTTGCATTTAACATTTCGTGTTTTACAATTTTTTATTATTTGCTATTTAAATATGAAAATGATATACTGTCACTACTATGTGAAATTTTTATGGGAGGTCGGAACATGAAAGGATATACTAGCGACACTATAAGGAACGTTGTACTTGTAGGGCATGGAGGGTGCGGAAAAACCACTTTATTAGAAGCCGCATTGCTTGCTACAGGGGTAATTAACAGACTGGGCAGGGTTGAAGACGGAAATACCGTATCAGATTACGACAAGATGGAGATAGAGAAAGGTTATTCAATCAGTACATCCGTAGTTCCTGTAGAATACAACAAGTATAAGATTAATTTTATCGATACGCCTGGATACTTCGATTTTATTGGAGAGGTATATTCTGCGATGAGAGCTGTTGAAGCAGCGGTGATAATGGTTGATGCATCATCAGGGATACAGGTTGGTACGGAAAAAGCATGGAAAACCTGTAAAGAACATGGTATTCCTACCTTTTTTCTCATAAATAAAATCGACAAGGAAAATGTCGAGGTAGATAAAGTCATTGACGATTTAAAGAGTAAGTTTGGTACGTCGGTAGTGCAGCTATCTGAAAAGGATTCCCTTACAGAAGCCATTGCCGAGAGTGACGAGGAGCTGTTGGAAAAATTTTTCAATGGAGAAGCGTTTACGGAAGAAGAAGTTAATCGCGGATTAGCATCAGGGATAGCTGCAGGTAACATTATACCTGTTATGACTTGCTGTGCCTTGGATGGCAGAGGAATAAAGGAATTCCTTGACACAATGATAAAGCTTGTGCCAATTGCCAAGGATGATGCAGAATATAAGGGTGTTGATGAAAAAGATAATGAAATCGTGAGAAAGTGCGATCCCAATGCGCCGGTATCGGCATTTGTATTTAAAACCATCGCCGACCCATTCGTCGGAAAAATCTCCCTGATAAAGGTAACCTCGGGAAAAATGAGCACAGGTGAGTTATATAATACCAGAACGGAGAAACCTGAAAAGATAGGAAATTTGTTTTTCTTAAGAGGCAAAACACACTTAGAAGCAGATTTAGCTGTAGCAGGTGATATCGTTGCCGCACCAAAGCTACAGTTTACACAGACAGGAGATACTCTTTGCGAAAAAGCAAATTATATCAAATATCCCGGTGTTTTCTATCCGGAGCCGTCTCTATATATGGCAGTTGAACCGAAGGAAAAAGGAGACGATGAAAAGATCAGCGCCGGGCTTAATAAGCTTATGGAAGAGGACCCATCGTTTGTATTGGAAAGAAATACGGAAACACATCAGACACTTATAGGAGGTCAGGGAGAAATCCAGATCGGTATCAGTATTGCGAAGCTTAAGGACAAGTTTGGCGTTGGAGTAGAACTTGTCGACCAGAAGATCCCGTACAGAGAAACGATAAAAGGAAGTTCAGATGTTCAGGGTAAACATAAGAAACAATCTGGTGGCGCAGGACAATACGGAGACGTCCATATCCGATTCTCTCCGTCATTGCAAGAGGACTTTGAATTTTCGGAAGAGCTTTTCGGTGGTTCCGTTCCCAAGAACTATGTACCGGCAGTAGAAAAGGGTCTCAGAGAATCCATGGAAAAAGGACCTCTTGCAGGCTACCCGGTTGTAAATATTAAAGCAGTTTTTTATGACGGATCATATCACGATGTAGACTCTAATGAAATGGCTTTTAAAATTGCCGCATCCCTTGCATTTAAAAAGGGTATCGTAGAGGCGAAACCCATATTGCTTGAGCCTGTTATGCATGTAGAGATTCTGGTTCCGGATGAATACATGGGAGACATTATGGGCGACATGAACAAGAGAAGAGGAAAGATTCTGGGTATGGAACCACAGCAAGGCGGCGACCAGAAGGTACTTGCCGAAGCTCCGATGGCTGAAATGTTCAAGTATGCAATTACCCTTCGTTCTATGACTCAGGCAAGAGGTAGTTTCACTATGAAGTTTGAGCGTTATGAAGAGGTTCCTGCACATCTTGCAGAAAAGATCATTGCGGACCATAAGTCGGAAGAAGAGTAAAGACGAGGATACAAGTTTCAACGAGGCAGGGGATATCTTTGTCTCGTTATAACAGAATGTGGCTGATGATAAGATGCTTCCAAAGTATCTTATTGATGCCACTTTTTTGTTACTGTGTAAGTTTCTTGGCCAATCATCCAGCCTTTTGTGCCCTGACCGCCTGATTTCAGCAATGCCCGGCGCAAAAAGGCTGTGAACGGCAGCACTTTTTTATCTTATAGAAAATGTCGATCCTTTTGTTGAACACCAGTTCTTCCCGTGCTAGAATATATCGAAGGGGGTGCCTGTATGAGCAAAAAAACAAAAACTGTATTTGTCTGTCAGGAATGCGGCTTTGAAAGTCCTAAATGGCAAGGGCAATGTATTTGCGGACAATGGAATACAATGATCGAAGAAAAAGTGATCGAACATAAGGATGATGATAAAAGGCATAGAGGGAATTCAGGAAAGAATATAAAATCCAGCAGGCTTTCTGCGGTAAATTCAAGCGGCGAGATGCGAATCAACACCGGTATAGGAGAATTAAACCGTGTTTTGGGAGGCGGTCTCGTGAAAGGCTCGTTGATCCTGATTTCAGGGGAGCCCGGAATTGGGAAATCTACTATCATCATACAGGCTGCGGCAGAAATAGCTGAACGATACGGAAAGGTTTTATACGTCACAGGTGAAGAGTCATCGGAGCAGATCAAAATGCGGGCGGACAGAGTTTGCAAAAAGATTTCGGACAATCTGTTTGTTCTTGTGGAGACCAACATGGAAAATATCATACAGGTCCAAAAGGAACTTGAACCTGTATTTTTAATTATTGATTCGATTCAGACCATGTATACAGATGATCTGGAATCTGCTCCGGGCAGCGTATCCCAGATACGCGCATGCGGAAATGAATTGATGAAGACCGGAAAAGAAAAGAATATTCCAATTTTTATTGTCGCACATGTAACAAAAAGCGGAGATTTGGCGGGTCCTAAGATCATAGAGCATATGGTTGATTGCGTTTTGAATTTTACGGGGGAAAGAAACCATGATCTAAGGATACTGAGGGCATATAAGAATCGTTTCGGAACCACCAGTGAAATTGGCGCCTTTGAAATGACAGAGGAAGGTCTAAGTGAGATCAATAATTTGTCAAAGAGCTTTTTGGAAGGTATGGAAGATGGCGCGGAAGGCTCTATGGCGACTGCAATCTATGAGGGAACGCGCCCGCTGCTTCTGGAAGTCCAAGCTTTGACTTCGCCGGCTAACACCGGATTTGCCCGTAGAACCGCTCTCGGGGTGGAACTTTCCAGATTAAACATGATTCTAGCTGTTTTGGAAAGAAAGGCTGGATTATCTCTAATAAATCAAGACGTTTATGTTAATATCGTCGGCGGATTAAAGCCCGACGGAACCTCCATTGATCTGGCAGTAGCTCTTGCTATCTATTCTACATGCAAAGGGTTAAAGGGCTCGAGCAAGGTTCTTGCAATTGGAGAAATCGGGCTGACTGGAGACTTACGCTCCATACAGAATGCAGAAAAAATTGTTAAAGAAGCTTCCAGAATGAGTTTCACAAAAGTGATTATGCCGCAAAAAAATGCCGCCAGATTAAAAGACGTATCTGACGGCGTCAAGGTGGTAGGCGTGAACAGTCTGCGCGAAGCAATTCAAATCGTTCAGCAGCCTGAATAAGATGTAAGATTTTCTATTAGTATCTTCTTCTGCGTCTTCTTCCGAAAAATTCGTTAAGTAGTATTATAGTGACCAGATCGCGAAAAATGCCCCTGCGGCGGTAGAATTGCTGTGATTCAACATTACTTCCGGGTATATTGTATGCGGCAGCAGCTTCGTAAGACATATCGCCATACTGGACCTGTTGCGCAAGATCCGGATACATTCTGAGAACATCCTCGCAGATTTGATCCGTTGTCACCATTATCATTTCTGGTGACATAGTTTCGTAATCACTTGTATCAAGTTCGTCACAGGCCATCATTACAAAGGGCATGACTTTGTAATAAACATCCGGATAGACGCTTTGGTACACCATATGTTGATCCTCTTGTAAATACACTTTTAAAATCCCCCATTCATTTTTTATTGTGATATCACTTAATATTCATAATATGTTAAAAAAGGTGAAAGTGTTATAACGTCCCTGAAAGTGATGTTGAAACACACAGAAAGGAGTATCACTTGAAAAGTAAGCCGTTGGAAATAAGAAAAGCGGAAAAAGACGATTTGGAACGCTTAAAGATGATATGGAAACTATGCTTTGAAGATGAAGACAGTTATATTGATTTTTATTTTAATAACAGGGACTGGCGGGAAGAAATGGCAGTTTTGCTGCTTAACGGCAGTATTGTATCTATGCTTACAATGATACCTGCCGATCTCATCGGAGAGAATGGAGAAAAAATCAAAAGCTCAATGCTTTATGCCATTGCAACACATCCGCAATACCGAAAACAGGGATTGGCCGATAAGCTAATGGAATGGAGCAGCAATTATCTTTTGTCAAACCAGATTCCAGTTACAATGCTTGTTCCGGCAGAACCCGCGCTTTACAAGTTTTATGAGGGGCGCGGCTACAAGACAGAATGCTTTATCAGGGAAACGATATTGACCCGCGAGCTCATCGAAAACCTTGATGATACAAATAAAGCGGAATGCAGACTTTATTCGGCGGAACCGGCTCAGTATAATCGAATAAGAAAAACGCTCCTTGAAGGCTTCCCCTTCCCGTATGTGGATTACAGGGAAGCGGAAATTTCATTTCAAAAAAAGACATCGCAGTTATTTAATGCGGATATTTATTCAATTCTGACAGAAGATGAGGAGGGATGCGCCATCGTGGAGAGGACAGAGGAGAAGGTTGTTGTTAAAGAGCTTTTAATTACAGATAAAATTTTTGTTTCGGCAATAAAGGAAATTTCAGCGCAGATGCCTGCCAAAAGATATATATTTCGGACGCCCGCCTTCTTTGCTTGTGATATTGAAGGAGATATCCGTCCTTTCGGAATGGTGAGGGTAAGCAGCAAGCTGCCCAACTCGTTACCACAGGATATTTATCTTGGAATCGCATATGATTAACCGGAGACGCTGTTAAGCTCAAACCAGAACGTGCTCCCCTCATTTACCCGGCCTTCCACACCATAGGCGGAGCCGTGAAGCAGTAGAATCTCTTTCACGATAGAAAGACCCAGCCCGGTCCCTTCAGTATTTCTGCTGTGGACATAGCTTGATTTGTAATACCTTTCCCAGATATGCTCCAATTCATGTTCAGGAATGCCGGGACCTCTGTCGGTTACACTGCACCGGACAACGCCGTCTTTTTCCGTTACAGTAATGGTTATTTCTTTATCCTCACCGCTGTACTTCACCGCGTTGTTCACAAGATTGGAAAGAACTTGCTTGATCCTTGTTTCGTCTCCTGTCACAGCGATGGCAGGATCGCAGTAAATGGTGAAGCGGTATCCTTCCTGATCGGAAAAGAACCGGTAGGAATACAGGATGCTGTTAATGGAATCTCTCAGGCAAAACTCTTTGATATGCAGCCATTCCACACCCGACTGCATTTTTGAAAGTGTCAGCAGATCGGCAACCAACAGGTTCAGCCGGTCAGACTCATTGATGATTACCTGCAGGTGATCGTTTCTTTTTTTTGGATTATCTCCGGAAAGGTCCCTGATCATTTCAGCATAGGACTTTACCATGGTCAGAGGTGTTCTTAAATCATGAGATACGTTTGCGATCAGATCCTTGTGGAGATTATCCGATTTCGCAAGCTCTGATGAAGCAAAATTAAGAGTGTCGGCAAGTTGAATGATCTCCGAGTACTGACCGCCCTCAAAAGTCGCGTCATAGTTGCCTTTCGCCAGCTCTGACGCTGAATTCGTAATACTGACGATAGGTTTTGATATTCTATTAGAGATCAGGAAGGACAAAACAAAAGCAAGAATCAGAGAAATCAGCGTCACGTACTTGAGCTGATCAATCAGAATGTCCAGAGTGGATTCCACAGGAAACAGCGGTGAAAAAATATATAGTATGACTTCCTGGCCTTCCGTATCATCCAGGTAAGTTCCATATATGAGAGTATTGTTCCGATCCCGTTCATTTATTATAACGGAAGCTGCTTTTTGTGTGCCGTTGACAAGCGCATTTTTAACGGCTGCCTTTTTTACGAAAAAGGAATTATTAGGCTGGGGAGGACGATCCAGATTTATCGTCGGAGAGAAGATGATGGTTCCGTCGCCTGTTTCTATGTGAATATACATATCGTTTGCATATGAGATGGATGATATATATTCCGCGAGGTCATCCTCACCATAATGGGATATGATAGCGTTAGCAGTCTTAAGAGCCTCCGCGATCTTCATTTTTTCATAATAAGTGTCGAGAAATAAGATTTGCAGAAACCATAAAATTGCCATCAAAACGACTGCAAACAAAGAAAAATAAATCCATATTTTAAATTTAAGACTTTCCCTGTCTATATTAAAATTAAGCTTCAAATTTATATCCTACCCCTCGCAATGTTACGATATAATCACGGTAATTGCCTAAACTGTTCCGGAGGTTTTTTATATGTGTATCGATCGTTCTGTCATCTCCATAAAAATCATAACCCCAGACATCAGATAAAAGCTTGTTCCTGGAAAGAGCGATATTTTTATTTTGCACCAAATAAAACAGCAGGTCATATTCCTTCGGTGTCAGTTCAGCTTTCTTGCCGTCGATGGTAACAGATCTGGCAGGGATATTTATTTCAAGGCCTTCAAATTTTATAATCTCCAGCGGCTCTATAGAAGTGTTGTTCCTGCGGGTGAGCGCAACGTTGATGCGGGCCATGAGCTCTTTGGGACTGAAGGGCTTAACGACATAGTCATCGATACCGAGCTCAAAGCCGTACAACTTGTCGTATTCTTCCCCGCGTGCAGAAAGCATGATAACCGGGATATCTTTTATTTTTCGGATTTCCTTGCATGCTGAATAACCGTCAAGCTTTGGCATCATAATATCCATGATGATCAGATCATAATCGTTTAATTTGCATAATCCGATTGCTTCCATCCCGTTTCCTGCCTCTTCTACCGCATAACCGTTAAATTCTGCATATTCGCGGATCACTTCACGGATCTTCGGTTCGTCATCGACTATGAGGATCCTGCCCATTTTAGTATACCTCCAAAACCCTATTCTTATTGTATCATATCACTCAATTATGTCGATTTGGTGATGATTCTATCTATTTTATGGAATGGGAAACATTTACAGAACAGGAAATATCATTTTTCTATTCCATATAATAAAAGACTGTGTGTAAACAGTCTTTTTGTAACGGGGAATGGTATGCTTCTATCTTGTGCAGATCTTTTTCAGATGCGCAAACCTTGGAAGCCCATCCTCAATCGGCATTTGGCTTTCTCCCTGAATCAGAGGAAGCGCATAATCGATGAACGGCTGAAGCATTCCGTTGCCTGCTTCATTGATCCATTCGATTGGAATCTTTTTTTCTACATTGGCGACCTCTACAAGATCTACCAATGTTGTATGGCATGTGTATTCAGGACCTGGACCTCTTACAAATGCGACCATTTTATCGGTTTCTCCCGACTCGGCAGCCTTAAAAGCATCTGCTCCCGCCATGTAGGCTTCATTAACATCTGTTTCTGAAGCCACATGCGCGGCACACCTCTGAATCAGTCCGAATTCTATTCCTCTTACTTTTGCCTGGATCTTTGCATTTGTATAGTTCGCCAGGTTGGCGGCCAAGCCGCCTAGTTTTGCATGTCCAAAAACATCTTTTTCCTTAGTATCATCGGCAAAATAGGAAGTAATATATGTTCCGATTTTATCCTTTATTCCTTCGGATACTGCCACAAGTACATCGCCCTTTTGTTCATAAACCCTGTTGATATCAGAAATAAAATCAGCCATATCAAACGCAATCTC
This sequence comes from Eubacteriales bacterium, assembly GCA_028706405.1. GTDB lineage: Bacteria > Bacillota > Clostridia > Peptostreptococcales > Anaerovoracaceae > Anoxybacterium. The sequence continues at coordinate 27,887 of JAQWBM010000016.1, read as the reverse complement.
AGGCAAGTAAATCAGATCGGGTCCGATTCCTTTATAAGTCGCTATTGCAGAAGCCGCTGTCAGCCAGCCTGCATTTCTCCCCATAATCTCAAGCACAGTGATAGAACCCGTATCGTATACCATCGCGTCCCGGTATATCTCCATGCAGGACGTTGCTATATATTTGGCAGCACTGCCGTAACCGGGGCAATGATCGGTGTGAGCCAGATCGTTATCAATGGTTTTTGGTATGCCGATTACACGGCATTCATAATTGTTTTGAGATAAGAAGCTGCTGATCTTGCTGCATGTGTCCATTGAATCGTTGCCTCCGTTATAGAAAAAATAACGGATATTGTATTGTTTGAACACTTCCAGGATTCGCTTGTATTCCCAATCGTCTACAAGGAAATCCTGAAGCTTATATCTGCAAGTTCCCAGGACCGATGCAGGTGTATGCATCATAAGCTTCAGCTCTGCGGGGTCCTCAAGGTTCATATCATAAAGGCGATCATCCAACACTCCCTTTATGCCATGAGCAGCGCCGTAAACCCGTGTAATATTATCTGATTTTAAGGCGGCTTCAATACAGCCCAGCGCACTGGCATTGAGAACCGCAGACGGTCCGCCGGATTGGCCGATTAGGCAGGCTCCTTTTAATATTGACATATTTTACCTCCTCAACAAGTTGAATATTTTGATTGCTCTTCTTTGCCTGGTCTGCAACACACTCATAGCAAACGAAACAGCAGCTCAAATTTTCCCTTAGAATGATATTATTCTATCATACGCAAAGAATACCGCAAGTTTTTTCAGAAAATTGATTTCCGAAACAGGAATAATAACAGTCTGTTTAGAATTACTAATATTACAGCCCGATGCAAAGATAGTCTCAATCTAAATAAGTATTCAAAGCAGACTCCGGACTTATAGATCAAACTGGCTAAAGAAAGCCAAAGACAGAAAAAATATTTATTGACATATAAAAAATGTTGTGATAAACTTAAAAATTGTTTTCTTGACAGAGTCTTTGATTTTAGAGTATACTTATACTTAAGACTGGGGGGCTGTGTCATGTTTGTCATTGGCGATAAAATTGTATATCCCATGCATGGTGCGGGAGTTATCGAAGAAATCGAGGATAAGCAAATCCTGGGAGAAATCAGGAGATATTATATTCTTAGGGTGCCATGTGGAGACATGAAAATTATGATACCTGTAGAGAGCTGTGATGATATCGGTGTCAGATCGATTATTTCTGTGGAAGAAATCGAAGATGTTCTGCGCGTTTTAGGAGCGGAGACTACAGAGATGTCAAACAATTGGAACAGAAGGTACCGGGAAAATATGGAAAAATTAAAAACCGGAAGTGTCTACAATGTTGCAGAGGTTGTAAGAAACCTGATGCGCTCAGATAAAGAAAGAAAACTATCCACAGGTGAGAAAAAAATGCTGACAAATGCTAAGCAAATATTGATCAGCGAAATTGTTTTAGTTGAAAATATCGATCATGAGTCAGCTGAAGAAATTGTTAATTCTGCGGTTTAGCAAGAGAGGAAGGCATCTGTATTTAAAGGGAGGGGAATTGAGAAGGATTAATGATAAAAAAACTATTAAGAATAATTTTCAGCTTGGTCGGAGTTTTGTTTGGATATGGGATTTATTTATTATTAATGGGGTTGATCAAATCAACATATCTTGCAGACAAGATAAGGGTTACCGAAACTCAGCAATTTATTGCAACGATTAGTTTCGCAATTATTTTTGGAATTTCTTTTTATTTATTAACACCCATATTCAGAGAACACGGCGCAAAGCTGGCAAAGAACATTGAAACTGATTTACAGAAGATACCTACAAATGAAATAATTACAGGGACATTCGGACTGATTATCGGTCTTATTATTGCTTTTTTGATCAGCCAGGTATACATAGGCATTGCGGGAAACGAGTTCTTTTATATTGGTACGATACTATCTGTAATTACGTATATCTTTTTGGGCTATCTGGGAATACTCGTCGCTTCAAAGAAGGGAAAGGATATTATAGCCAGCTTAATTGCAGCGAGAAAGAGTGCGACACCAAAATCCAAAGGAAAAGACAGCGAGGCTACACCAAAGATATTGGATACCAGCGTGATTATTGACGGAAGGATTGCGGACATTATGAAAACTGGTTTTATTGAGGGCAAAATCGTGATTCCTGAATTTGTTCTTGTAGAACTACGTCATATTGCAGATTCTTCTGATGGGTTAAAAAGAAATCGGGGCCGGAGAGGACTGGACATTCTGAACAGAATTCAAAGCGAATATGGCATAGAAATCTATAATACAGATTCCGAGAAATCTCTGGATGAAATCCCCGAGGTTGACGTTAAACTGCTAAAGCTTGCTCAGTTAATGAACGGCAAGGTCGTCACTAATGACTTTAACCTGAATAAGGTCGCAATGATCAAGGGTGTTGAGGTTCTGAATATTAATGAACTGGCCAATACTGTGAAACCGGTCGTACTGCCCGGCGAGGACATGACGCTGTTCCTGGTAAAGGAAGGGAAGGAAGTCAATCAGGCGGTAGCCTATTTAGATGACGGAACTATGATTGTCGTAGAAGAAGGCAGACGGTTTATCGGACAGACGATCAATGTTACCGTGACCAGTGTGCTGCAGACCGCCGCAGGAAGAATGATCTTTGCAAAACCAAAGAATACAAACAAGACAGGAAATAAAAAGGATGACACGAGAGAATAAAGTTGCTGTCATAATTGCCGCCGCCGGCTCCGGAAAGAGAATGGGCGGCGCTCTTCCGAAACAATATTTAAGACTGGGAGAAATGTCGATTCTTGCGAGGGCTGTAAAAGCTTTTGCAGAACTTAAAGAAGTTCACCTGATTACGGTTGTAACCAATGAGGAATATATGGACCGTTGCTGGGCTGAATTGGACGGTCTTGGACTCATGTCCAAAATCAATGAGATACTGCCTGGAGGAAAAGAGAGACAGGATTCTATTTACAATGCTGTACGGCGTCTTCCCGGAGAAATAGAGCTGGTACTGGTTCATGATGGTGTACGGCCCTTTGTCTCAGAAGAACTGATCCTGCGCACGATAAAAGCAGCAAAAACGCATGGAGCCGCAGCCGCGGCTGTTTCTGTCAAGGATACCATAAAAGAGGCTAAGGAAAACTTTCTGATAAGGACTCTTGACCGCAAGCATCTTTATTCCATGCAGACTCCCCAGGGATTCCACAAGAATTTACTTGTACGTGCTTATGAAGAGGCATACAAAAAGAATATTTACGGCACAGATGATGCTTTTCTTGTTGAAAAGACAGGTCAAAAAGTGTATGTTGTAAAAGGTGATTATTTCAATATCAAAATTACTACGGTAGAAGATATGGTGTTTGGAGAAGCTTTATTGGGAGGTCAGAAGGAGATTCGTATCGGAACAGGCTACGACGTTCACAAATTGGTTCAAGATCGGAAGCTGATTCTTGGAGGAATCGATATTCCGTTTGAGAAAGGACTCCTTGGCCATTCTGATGCGGATGTGCTGTTGCATGCCATCATGGATGCGCTTCTTGGTGCGGCTGCTTTGGGCGATATCGGAATCCATTTCCCTGACGGGGAAGACAACTATCGTGATGTATCCAGTCTGCTTCTGCTCACCAGGGTCGGAAAGCTGCTGGAGGAAAAAGGATATTGTATAGGGAATATCGACGCTGCGGTCATCGCGCAAAGACCTAAAATAGCTCCTTATATAGATGAGATGAAAATAAGGATATCCGAAGCGCTGAACATCGAGAAAAATAAAATAAATATTAAAGGGACCACAACAGAAAAGCTTGGGTTTTGCGGCAGGGAAGAAGGAATCGCAGCACAGGCATCCGTCTTGATAATAAGGAGAATCAGTTTATGAGACTATCTAAAATGTATATAAGAACATTAAGAGAGGTACCGAATGAAGCGGAAATCCCAAGTCATATATGGCTTTTGCGTGCAGGGATGATCCGGAAACTGGTATCCGGAGTTTATGGATTTATGCCTTTGGGGTTTCGTTCAATCCGTAAAATAGAAGAAATCGTGCGTCAGGAAATGGACGCAAAGGGAGCTCAGGAAATCCATATGTCGGCTTTGCAGCCTGCGGAGCTTTGGCAGGAATCGGGAAGATGGTACGCTTATGGTCCGGAAATGTGGCGTTTAAAGGATAGAAATGAAAGGGATTTCTGTCTGGGTCCGACTCATGAAGAAATTTTCACAGATATTGTACGAAGCGAAGTAAGCTCATATCGTCAGCTTCCGCTGAATCTATACCAGATACAGACGAAATACAGGGATGAAAAAAGACCGCGGTTTGGCTTGATGAGAAGCCGTGAATTTGTCATGAAAGATGCTTATTCCTTTGATCGGGATTGGGAAAGCCTTGATAACAGCTACCGTGAAATGTACGATGCGTATGAAAAGATATTTACCCGATGCGGGCTGACTTTTCGTGCTGTAGAAGCGGATTCGGGAGCCATTGGCGGAAGTGTTTCCCACGAATTTACAGCTCTTTCTGATGTAGGCGAAAGTGAAATCGCATATTGTGATACTTGCGATATGGCGGCCACTACGGAGCGGGCTGCCTGCGTTGATGATATACCGGCACAGGAAACTGAACTGCCTATGGAAAAGGTGTCAACTCCGGGCACCAAGACAATCGAAGAAGTATCGGACTTTTTGAAGGTAGACAGGAAAAAGACAATAAAAGCGCTGCTGTTTAAGGTATTCGATGCAACAGAGGAAAGAAACTGTTATGTTGCTGTTTTCATAAGAGGTGATAGGGAATTGAATATGACAAAGCTCATTAATGCGTTGAATATACCGGAACATGCCATAGAATTCGCTGATGAGAATGAGATGTCTGCCGCAACCGGTTGTGTAGGCGGTTTTACTGGACCGGTCGGTATCCATGACTGTAAAATAATTGTAGACAGCGAACTGGTCGAGCATAAAAATCTTGTTGCAGGCGCCTGCGAAATAGACCATCACATTATGAATGTTAATTATAACCGAGACTATAAAGGCGATATCGTTACTGATCTTAAACTGATCAAGACAGGGGACAAGTGCCCGGTATGCGGAACACCGATAAAGATAGCAAGAGGTATCGAAGTCGGTCAGGTTTTCAAACTGGGAACAAAATACAGCGAATCAATGGGAGCTTATTATAAAGATGAGAACATGGAGGAAAAATTGATCATTATGGGCTGCTACGGAATCGGAGTAACGAGGACACTGGCAGCTATAGTTGAGCAGCACCATGATGAAAACGGTATTATATGGCCTGTGCCGGTAGCGCCTTACCATGCCATTGTAACCATTGTCAACTCTGAAGACGAAGTGCAGAAAGCCATGGCGGAGTCGATTTACCAGGAGCTGCTCAATAAAGGCGTTGACGCCCTGATAGATGACAGGAAGGAACGTCCGGGAGTAAAGTTCAAGGATGCCGACATTCTCGGAATTCCGGTTAGGATAACCGTTGGGAAAAAAGCCGCCGAAGGTATTGTGGAGTATAAACTAAGAAAAGATAAGAATAATACAGAAATAAATGGCAATGATGCGGCGTCTGCTGCAGCAGCTTACGTTAATTCAGAATTGGGAAAATGAGGAAAAATGAAGCTGCTTTGGGAACTGTTTATCGTTTTTTTGAAAGTTGGCACATTCACCTTTGGAGGCGGCTTTGCCATGCTTCCATTGATTCAAAGTGAAATAGTGAAAGAAAAAAAATGGATGACAGAGGAAGAAATGATTGACTGCCTTGCCCTAAGTCAGTCTTTGCCCGGAATGATTGCCGTCAATACGGCGATTTATATTGGGTATAAAAAGAAAGGTCTGGCAGGAAGCTTTGTTTCGTCCCTGGGAGCAATTCTTCCTGCCTTTGTAAGTATTCTAATAATTCTTTTGTTTTTGAGCAGTATAGATGATAACCAATATGTAAATGGAGCCCTTGAGGGAATCAAAGCAGCATCCGTGGCCTTGATTGCAATGGCGGCCTTTACGATAGGAAGACAGGTCATTAAAGGAAAGATTGGAATTTTTATTGCCGCTGTATCTTTCATCTTAATAGTATTTGCAGGGATCAATGCCATTTGGGCAATTGTTTTTGGAGGTCTTGCCGGACTGGCATTCTTCTGGTGCCGAAGAAAGAAGCGTAAAACGAAATGATGCCTTTCTTTAACCTTTTTACAATATTTTTCCGGATTGGAATCTTTAGCTTTGGAGGCGGTTATGCAATGCTCCCCCTCATTTATCAGGCTATTCAAGATTTCGGAATAATGACTGCGGCTGAGTTTTCAAGGCTGGTTGCGTTATCACAGGTTACACCGGGACCTATCGCTGCAAATGCTGCGACCTATGTAGGGTACCAATATGCCGGATTTGGAGGAGCAATAATAGCTACTATCTCAGTGGCCCTCCCATCGTTTATTATGGTATTGACAGCCATGCATTTTATAAATAAATTTAAGGAGAGCGAGACCTTATATGCGGTTTTGGATGGAATCAGACCGGCGACAGTGGGATTGATCGCATCCGCCGTTATATTTTTGGCAGAAGTTTCGATTTTTAACGGACCTCTTATACCGGTTGAGCTGATTAACAATATCAGTGATTATGTCAATTTAGTGCCATTATTATTTTTTATCGTAACAATTATATTAGCAGGAAGATTCAAGGTCGGTTTCATTAAGCTTACACTTTTTGCAGGTTTGGCAGGGGCATTTATTATACGGTAATTGAGGTCGCTGAACCGTTCAGCAAGCTCAGACCGGGAAAAGGCAGGTAAAATATGTGGACAGGTGGTGTAAGGGTCATTATACCCGATGAAGAGGGAAAAATCCTCATGGTAAAGCAAACACATGAAGGCAACGATATCTGGATGATTCCGGGCGGGGGTATCGAAGATGGGGAAAATTCTATAGAAGCAGCCATTCGTGAGGTATTTGAGGAAACCGGTCTTAAGACTAGAATCATCAGGCTCTTGTGGCATGTGGAAGAAGTATCAGAAAAGAGGGGACAGAGGTTTGTGAACTTTTTCCTTGGTGAAAGGACGGGCGGAAGCCTTCGTTTGGGAACAGACCCGGAATTTGATGATACGAGCCAGGTGCTCCGGGAAGTAAGATTTTTGAGTAAAACAGAGATACTTAATCTGAAAAGAGTATATCCCGAATATATCAAAACGGAGCTTTGGGAAGCCTTGGAGCCGCGGTATTATAGAAACGAGGTCTTTAAAATACGTAAATAAAGCAAGGAAATCACAAATCTGTGATTTGCAGGAACATATCCCGTCACGGCGCATGGGCGTATGTTTAATAGTAAGTATCCTATGGGATAATACCTGATAATAATGAAGGAAATATGGAGGGAAAGTGTGAAAATAGTTAGAATTGAAATGGAAAACAGAGATATTATTCGTGCTGAATTGTATCCTGAAACAGCTCCGGAGACTGTGAAGAATTTTACAGACCTGGTGAACAAGGGCTTTTATGATAGTGTGATTTTCCATAGGGTCATACCAGGATTTATGATCCAGGGCGGCGATCCGACAGGAACAGGCAATGGAGGCCCAGGGCACAGCATTATAGGGGAATTCTCGTCAAACGGCTTTGAAAACAGTCTAGAGCATGATCGAGGTGTTCTGTCTATGGCACGTACCATGGACCCCAATTCCGCCGGGTCACAATTTTTTATCATGGTTGAAAAATCGCCTCATCTGGATGGTGAATATGCCGCTTTTGGAAAAGTAATCGAAGGGATCGAGTCGGTGGATAAAATTGTAAATACGCCCAGGGATTTGGGAGATAGACCCAAGAAAAGCCAAATGATGAAGAGAGTCACAATGGAGGACGAAGAATAATAATCACCATTCATCCCCAGCTTTTCCACTGCAAGCATAACTTATAACAGCTGAATAGGCAGTATAGTTTGTAAAAAAAGAAAATCGCCTTAAATGTTGAAATATAAACACTATGGCGTTTTTTTTATGTGTGGGCTATGTTAAAGTTATGTTAATTACGTTAAAGTTTTGTTCATTATGTTAAAGTTCTCATCATGGCATTGACTTTGCTGTAACATTATTGTAATATTTACTAAGTCATAAAACAGATAACATTCACGTATAATAAACACAAATATGCTTGGTATCTGTTTTAATTATCTAAAAGATGTACAAGGATGTACAAGGAGGTATAATTAGTTGTAACGCTGACCTAACATCAAGGAGAAGTATTTATGAGTTTTTTTAAAGACAGCTTTAATGGAGAGTCTTGCCGAGAAATTTTTGTAAAATATAAATCAATAATTAAAACGAATAAAGCAAAATGTGCGGAAAAAATAAAAACTAAAATAACTGATTTTAGAATAGATATATTAAGCAGAGCAGGTAAAAAAGTAAAAATAGGAGTAGGTGCTGGTCTTCTCGGAGCGGCAGTAATAAGCGCCGCAATATTTCTTAACATGGAAGACGATGTATACAAACTTACCATTTCAGGTAAGAATGCAGGATACATTTCAGATCCGGGGATGATTACTCAAAGTCTGGAAGAGATCAAGGCAGATTTGTCGGAGCGGACAGACGGTGTGGAAATCATCATCGATGAAGAAGCCATCATATGTGAGCCTGTCGATATAAGCCACAAAAAAGTAACCTTTCTAAAAGAAAAACAAATATCCGAGAGGATTTTATCGTCTGATATCTGTAAAGCGAATGCATGGACAATAAATATAAATGGAGCAAACGTAGTGGCAGCATCGACGGAAGATAAGGCAAACAGTATCTTGAATGGTGTCAAAGATAAATATTTATCACCGGACTCAGAAGTTATTAGCGCAGGTTTCAAGGAAGATGTGATCATCACACAGGCGGCAGTCAATATTGCTGATCTGTTAAAGCCTGAGGATGCAGTGAATCTGATTTTAACAGGAACAAAAGAGCCTAGGGTATATACCGTAGAGTCAGGAGATACTGTTTGGGATATTGCCAATGTAAACGGCATTTCACCGACAGAACTGCAGGAAGCTAATCCGGGGTTTGATCCCAATAAGCTGAAAATCGGCCAACAGCTTAACTTATATCAAACAAAACCCTATGTAACAGTGCTGACAAAAGAAATGGCAGTAGCAACAGAAAAAATAGATTTTAACATCGTATATGAATCGACTAGCGTCCTCTACAAAGGAGAAATAAAAGTCAAAACAGCAGGCGTGTATGGAGTCAGGGAGATAAAATCGGAAATATTAAAAGAAAATGGAGTACTTGTTTCATCAACTGAGGTAGAATCAGTAGTCACTGAAGAGCCTAAAGCACAGGTCGCTTTAAAGGGAACAAAGTCTATTTCAACCTTTACAGGTAGCGGTACCTTATCAAGTCCTATGGGTCGTATTGAAATATCATCTGCTTATGGCTCAAGAGGAGGCAGCAGACATACAGGCGTCGATTTAAGAAATCCAAAAGGCACTCCTATTAAGGCCGCTGATGATGGAGTTGTAACCTTTGCGGGTTATTCCGGATCTTATGGAAACATTGTAAAACTGAGCCATGGCAATGGCTTAGAGACTTGGTACGCGCATTGCAATACAATGGGCGTATCAGTCGGTCAGGTTGTAAACAAGGGCGATACCATAGCAACTGTTGGTATAACAGGAAGAGCTACCGGCTATCATTTACACTTTGAAGTGAGGAAAAACGGGGCTCCGCAAAATCCCATGAATTATTTATAACGAGACAAAGATATCCCCCACCTCTTTAGGCGGCGGGTACAACTTATTTTCACAGGCAGCGGGGATTATCCCCTGCCACGTTGAAACGCACAGATGCACAGATGTAAGAAAAACTTCTACAGTCGAAATTTTTCTACTTAAGCGTTATAAATTCTTTGATTCCAAAGAAAAAATACTGTATAATTTTGGGCAGGTATATTATCTGCCCGGTTTTTATTTTCGAGTGAATAATATTTAACGGAGAGAGGCTTTTATGAGGTTTTTAAAAGATGTAAGAGAAGATATCAAGGTTGTATTAGACCGTGACCCGGCTGCAAGAAACAGTCTGGAGGTCCTTTTGTGTTATCCGGGAATATGGGCCTTGATTTTTCATAAACCGGCGCATTGGCTTTATTTACATAATTTAAAGCTGATTGCCAGATTATTATCCCAATTGGCCAGATTCCTTACCGGTATTGAAATCCATCCCGGCGCTACTATTGGACGGAGGTGTTTTATTGACCATGGAATGGCTGTTGTAATAGGAGAAACAACTGAGATTGGTGACGATGTGACCATCTATCAGGCTGTAACTCTTGGAGGGACAGGAAAGGATACCGGAAAGAGGCATCCTACCATTGGCAACAATGTTGTAATCAGCTCCGGAGCGAAAGTTTTGGGACCCTTTAAAGTGGGGGACCATTCCAAGGTGGGAGCCGGCTCCGTAGTACTGGAAGAAGTCCCGGCTCACAGTACCGTCGTCGGTATCCCCGGCAAAATAGTCAAGATTGGAAATATGAGAACAGAAGACTTAAATCAGACAGATCTGCCTGACCCAATTGCGGCAGAATTGGAATGCTTGCGCAAGCGTATCTTAATTCTTGAAAACAGGCTGAGAGAGATCGGGGAAGAGGATACCTTGATCCCTGAAACAATGAACGACAGCGTTAGAAAGGAAGCAAAATGAAGATATACAATACATTAACAAAGATGAAGGAAGAGTTCATTCCCATAGATGAAAATGAACTGAAGATATATGTATGCGGGCCAACGGTATACAACTATTTCCATATCGGCAACGCAAGACCTTTCGTTGTCTTTGATACCCTGAGAAAGTATCTAACATACAAGGGAAAGAATGTTAAGTTTGTTCAGAACTTTACGGATGTTGATGACAAGATCATCAATAAAGCCAGAGAAGAGGGTGTAACAGCCAAAGAAATCAGTGAAAAATACATTGAAGAATACTATAAGGATGCAAAGGCCTTAAATGTTGATAAGGCAACGGTACATCCCAAAGTAACAGAAAATATGGATGAAATTATCGCCTTTGTACAAAGATTGATCGAGAAAGGTCATGCGTATGAGGCGGACGGAGATGTATATTTTAGCACCAGGAGCTTTGAGGGCTACGGTAAGCTATCCAAACAAAATATTGAAGACCTGGAATCCGGAGCACGCATTGAAGTGGGTGAAAAAAAGCACGACCCCCTTGATTTTGTTCTTTGGAAGGCTCAGAAGGCATCGGATGAGCCTGCCTGGGAATCGCCATGGGGATTGGGAAGACCCGGATGGCATATTGAATGCTCGGTCATGTCCACCAAGTATTTAGGCGAGACCATTGATATTCATGCAGGAGGGCAGGATCTAACCTTTCCTCATCACGAAAACGAGATTGCACAAACTGAAGCCCAGACAGGAAAGCTCTTTGCCAACTACTGGATGCATAACGGATATATCACCATTGACAATGAAAAGATGTCAAAATCCAAGGGAAACTTTTTTACTGTCCGTGATATTCTGAAGAATTATGATGGCGAAGTAATTCGCTTTTTCTTGCTTTCGGGACATTACAGAAATCCCATAAACTTTAGTCAGGAGTTGATGGAACAGTCGAAAAATGCCTTGTCCAGAATTCATAACGCAAAAAACAATTTGATACACTTAGTGGAAAACAGCTCCGGAAATATTACCGAAGAGGAAATAAAAAGCCTTGAATCTTTAGAAAAATACAGAGAAAAGTTTATCTCAGCTATGGATGACGATTTGAACACAGCCGATGCCATAAGCGTTATTTTTGAGCTGATCAAAGATATTAATACAAAGACCTCAAAAGGTACAACGAAGGAATTTGCCGAAAAATGCCTATTGTTATTAGACGAACTGACAGGAGTTTTGGGGCTTTTTAGGGAAACAGAGGGGGACAACGGCGGAATTGATGACGAAATCCAGAAGCTGGTTGATGAACGTCAGACAGCCAGAAAAGAAAAGAATTTTGCAAGAGCAGATGAAATCCGAGACATACTTAAGGAGAAAGGTATTACTTTGGAAGATACCCCTCAGGGGATACGGATAATATATAAAAACAAGGAGCTGGCTTAAAAGCAAGCTCCTTGTTCATGTTCCGCAGAAGGTGCGGTAAGGGCCGGAGGTTGCTTTAGGAAGTCTCGAAAATTCATCGTGTTCAGCGTCATACGTGTATGGACTCGATAGTACTTCAAGAAGCTGTTTCATTACACTAAAATCATTTTCCCTCACTGCAGATTCCAAAGCCTCTTCGACCCGGTGATTACGGGGTATTACGGAAGGATTACTCTTTTTCATCAGCTGGCGGGAATCATCTTCTGACTCCTGCTGGCTGCTTAGCCTTTCCTTCCATTTACTATGCCATGCGGAAAATTCGCCGCTATCGAAAAATGCGGTATTTTCAAATCTGTCTAAAGTCAATGCCCGGAATGTATTTGTATAATCAGCGTTGTACTTATGCATTAAATTTAAAAGATCATCTATTAAAGCTTTATCTGTATGTTCCTCGCTGAAAATCCCCAGCTTTTCTCTCATTCCCAACAGCCAGTAATGGTTATAGATTTTATCAAACCCTGAAAGTGCTTCATGGATCTGCTCGAAGGCCAGCTCCTCATTCTTGTTTATCAAAGGCTGCAGTGTTTCTGCAAACCTGCCGAGATTCCATTTAGCAATTTTGGGTTGGTTCGAGTAGGCATAACGGCCAAAGGTGTCTATTGAACTGAAAACTGTTTTTGGCTCATAGGTATCCATAAAGGCGCAGGGACCGTAGTCGATGGTTTCTCCGCTTATGACCATATTATCTGTATTCATGACTCCATGTATAAAGCCTGTCAACTGCCATTTTGCTGTTAAAGATGCTTGACGCAGAATTACTTCATTAAGTAAGCTAAGATATTTGTTCCCGGTTTTCTCTGCTTCGATGATATCGGGAAAATGCCTTTTTATTGAATAATCAGCAAGTGCACGCAAATCGTCTGCCGTACCCAGTATTGCTGCATACTGAAAGGTGCCGACTCTTATATGGCTGTCTGCAATGCGTGTCAGGATCGCACCCGGCAGTATCGTTTCTCTAAAAACCAGTTCGCCTGTGGATACCACGGCAAGGCTGCGTGTAGTTGGTATACCAAGAGCATTCATCGACTCGCTGATTATATATTCTCGAAGCATCGGCCCAAGGGTGGCACGACCGTCGCCTCCTCTGGAATAAGGAGTTCTGCCTGAACCCTTCAGTTGAATATCGTATCTTTTTTTTAATGGTGTTATTTGTTCGCAAAGAAGGATCGCACGTCCGTCGCCCAGCATTGTGAAGTACCCGAACTGATGTCCTGCGTAAGCCTGTGCAATAGGATTGAAACCCTCAGCCAACAGGTTGCCTGCCAGGATCTGAATGCCTTCTTCGCTTTTTAGATAATCCGGGTCCAAGCCGAGATATTCGGCCAAGGGCTCATTAAGAATAACTATGCTTGGATTTTGAACCGGCACAGGAGCAAGTCTTGTAAAAAATATTTCAGGCAAATGGGAATAGCTATTATCAGTGTTCCAGCCCGGGTTCTTGTATGATGTTTCCATTATGGCATCTCCTTTGAATAATAAATATCTTCAGTATTTCAATCATATCTATATTCTAACCATTATTAATAATTAAAAACTCTTCGTGCTCAATAAATACTGCACGGCGATTAAAACTTATGGACATTAAAAAACATACCTTGCATTTTTATCCATTTTCTATGATAATAGTATTATTATGAAATCTAATATTGGGAGGAGACTAGCTATGAAAATCATTAGTACTAAAAATTATGATGACATGAGCCGGAAAGCTGCAAATATACTATCGGCGCAAATTATACTCAAGCATGACTGTATTCTGGGGCTTGCCACAGGTTCAACTGTCGAGGGGATTTATAAACAACTAATTATGCAGAATCGAAATGGAGATGTAGATTTTTCAGGCGTACACTCAGTCAATCTGGACGAATACGTGGGACTGTCGGGAGAACACAATCAAAGCTACAGATACTTCATGGAGACCAATTTATTCAGCCAAATCAATGTACATAGGGGAAATACTCATGTTCCTGATGGAACGGCTGCAGATGCAGAAGCAGAGTGCATACGATATGAATCTCTCATAAAAGAACTCGGAGGGATCGATCTTCAGCTGCTCGGTCTTGGACATAACGGTCATATTGGATTCAATGAACCTGATGACAAATTCCCTCTGCTGACTCATCGTGTCCAATTGAAGGAATCTACCATAAAGGCCAATTCGCGTTTCTTTGAAAAGGAAGATCAAGTACCGAGAGAAGCGATCACAATGGGAATTAAGACCATTATGCAGGCAAAACGGATCCTGCTTTGTGTCAGCGGAACAGCTAAGGCAGAAATACTGAAACAGGTATTGTCAGGACCTGTCACACCTGCGGTTCCCGGTTCCATTTTGCAGCTCCATCCAAATCTAACTGTAGTGGCGGACGAGGACGCATTGTGTCATTTGTAACAAATAAACAAAACTGGAGGATATGATGTCTAAATGAGGATGATGAATAGCACAGTCCTTTCTTTTATCGGGGATTCGGTCTTTGAACTGTATATCAGACGGCATGTAATTAACAAGGGACAGGTACATGCAGATCTTCTTCACCGGACCGCAGTCCGTTTTGTCAGGGCGGAAGCGCAGGCTTATGCGTTGAAGGCGATACTGGATGAGCTTTCTGAAGATGAGATGAGCTTGGTGAAAAGAGCAAGGAACAAAAAGATATCGACCAAGCCGAAAAATGTCGATCCTGTTATATATAAATGGGCGACCGCCTTTGAAGCTTTGATAGGATTTCTTTACTTGTCGGAACAATATGATAGAATGGAAGAAATCATTCAGAAATCTATCCGGCTGATAGAAAATCAAGATAATACCGCGGCAGCGGGCACAGTATTGCGTAAAGGTAAACGACAGGGTAACAATGGCGGGATGGCGGAGGTAAAGCATGAGTAAGGCGGATGAAATATTTATACAAAACTGTAAAGATATTATTGATAATGGAGTATGGGATACAGGTCAGGAAGTAAGGCCTCGCTGGGAAGACGGCACACCTGCATATACAGTAAAAAAATTTGGAATTATAAACAGGTATGATTTGAAGGCAGAGTTTCCGATACTTACATTAAGACGGACGTTTTGGAAAAGTGCGCTTGATGAGCTCTTTTGGATTTGGCAGAAAAAGTCTAACAACATTAAAGATCTATCCAGTCATGTGTGGGATAGCTGGGCAGATGAAAATGGGTCTATTGGCAAGGCGTACGGATACCAGCTCGCCCAAAAGAGTAAATATCATGAGGGTGAATTCGACCAGGTTGACCGAGTGATTTATGAACTTAAGAATAACCCCGCAAGCCGGCGTATCATGACAAATATATATCGTTTTGAAGACCTTCACGAGATGAGGCTATATCCCTGTGCGTATTCAATGACATTTAATGTATCAGGAAAAACCTTGAATACAATATTGAATCAAAGGTCGCAGGATATGCTTGCGGCGAACAATTGGAATGTGGTGCAGTATTCATTATTGACTATTATGATGGCTCAGGTCGCAGGCTTAGAAGCAGGAGAGCTTGTTCACGTCATTGCTGATGCTCATATTTACGATAGGCACGAGCCGCTTGTAAAAGAAATGATTAATAAGGAACCAAGAGCAGCGCCAAAGCTCATCGTTGATTCTTCGATTACTGATTTCTATTCGTTCACGAAAGACCATTTTAAACTTGAAGGATATGATCCTCATGATTTTTATGCAAAAATTCCAATTGCAGTGTGAATAAATACCATGTTATCCATTTTTTGAATTTAGGAGGTTTTTTAATGAGCAACGAAATTGTACAACGAGAAAGTCTGAAAAAAACGTTAAGCCGGCTGGATGTCCTTTCCCTTGCCTTCGGAACCATGACCGGCTGGGGCTGGGTAATGCTTGCCGGCGACTGGATAAGCCTTGCCGGCGTGGCGGGCGCTCTAATCGCATTCTTATTCGGCGGTATGATGTGCATGTTTGTGGGGGGCGCCTATGCTGAGCTGACCCCCGCTCTTCCGCTGGCCGGCGGCGAATTGGTCTTTTCCTACAGAGGGCTTGGGTATTTCTGGTCATGGGTCTGCGGCTGGGCCATCTGTCTGGCTTACGTAGGCGTGGCCGCCTGGGAAGGGATCGCCATTGCCACCGCGGCCAACTATCTGGTCCCTTTTCCGCAGCTTATTGAACTGTGGACCATCAACGGCAGCACGGTCTATCTGACATGGTCTTTGGTGGGAACCGCAGGCGCCGCAATCATCATGTTCATCAACCTGATCGGAGTCAAACAGTCCGCCGTATTCCAGAACGTAGGGGTTGTAGGAGTGCTGGCTATCGGGGTTGTTTTTCTAACCGGAGGGGCCATAATGGGAGACACCTCCAACTTGGCGCCCGCATTCGCAGGAGCAGCGGAGGGTGTGAGCCCGTGGGCCGGCATGTTCGCCGTCATGATGATGGCTCCCGGGATGTTTGTGGGCTTTGATGTGATCCCCCAGGCCGCGGAGGAAATGAAGATCCCTCCGAAGCAGATCGCAGGTGTGGTATACATTTCCATTCTGATGGCTATAGCCTGGTACGTAATCGTCATCCTGGCAACCGCCTTGTGCGCCCCTGAGGAGATCAGAAGCAGTTTCGAACACAGCGTGCCTGTGGCAGAGGTCGTAGCCTATGCCTTCGGTTCGCCGATATGGGGGAAGGTTCTGATCATCGGAGGCATCTGCGGTATCGTTACAAGCTGGAACGGTTTCTTCGTAGGCGCATCCAGAGTCATCTTTGCAATGGGAAGAGCGAAGATGATCCCGGAAGTGTTCGGGAAGGTCCATCCCAAGTATCAGACGCCTACCGCCGCCATTGTCCTGACGGGAGTCATATGCATGATCACTCCGCTGATGGGAAAGAAGGCGCTGGTCTGGTTTGTGGATGCGGCGTCCTTCGGCACCGTTTGTGCATATTTATTGGTATCGCTGTCCTTTGTCGCCATCCGCATAAAGGAGCCTGATTTAAACCGGCCCTACAGTCACAAACGCCCCATGCTTGCGGGAGCGTTGGCAGTGATCGGCGCCCTGTTCTTTTTCCACCTGTACCTGCCCATCGGAGCCAGCTCTCTGATATGGCCGCATGAATGGGCTCTTGTGCTGGGCTGGGTCCTCATCGGAATCATCCTTGCGATAGCGGCAAAAGCCTCTGTGGGTATTGTCTCTCCTGCTGAAAGAGAGTATCTGATCTTTGGCAAGGACTATTCCAGAAAAGAAATCCTGGGAGATTTCCTCCTGAAAAACAAGATCAAAGAATAGGAACCCGTATCTGAGCGGCGGATCATACATAGCGTAATTTAAGATAACCGTATTAGATGTTTGATGTATTTTTGAACCTCTGACACGGTTATTTCTTATTTTTGGGCAGGGGATTTAAAATTTCTATAAAACGGTGCTGATTGATATATCTTCATACAATTTTTCTTTCCTTTCGATGGATTTTATATTATAATAAAAAGAACGTGCGAGTTGTAAAATCAATGGAATTGATTTAATCAGAGTCTTCAGGAAGGTAAATCATAATGCAAATGCATGAAGGAATATTAACGGTAAATCTTGAATCTGGAATGTACGAAATATTTTTAACAGAATACAGTGAGAGAATGCCATTATTTAATGGCGATGAATTTCTGATAATGGTCGGCGGAGATTGGAAGAACACTAAAATAGTGTTCTCTGAGACAGAGGACGACTGGGTTTTAGATGGAATAGATATTAAGGATTGGGGAATAGGATCCATGGTAAAAGTCGAGTTATTATCAGAAGAAGAATAGGGAATCATAATGAAAACTATTGTTGCAGTTGACAACAATTGGGGAATAGGGAAAAACGGAAAATTGCTCGTAAATCTCCCCGAAGATTTAAAATATTTTAAAGAAAAGACGCTTGGAAAAGTAGTCGTTATGGGAAGAGCGACATTTGAATCATTGCCGGGCAAATCACCCTTAAAGGGCAGGATAAACATAGTGCTTTCCAGAAATCCGGATTTCAACCCTGACTGCATCATATGCAGAACTATTGACGAGGTTTTTAATGTTCTTGAAAGCTATGATACAGAGGATGTATTCATAATCGGAGGGCAGGAAATATATAAACAGTTTTTTCCTTACTGCAGCGAGTATTTGGTAACGAGAATCAATAATGTCTTCAATGCGGACAAGCACTTTGAAAATCTGGACGTTCGAGAGGATATGGAGCTTGTATGGAAAAGTGAAACACATATAGAAAACGGAATAGAATATCAATTCACAGAATACAGGAGAAAATTATTTGAAAGAAGAACAGACGCCGGTGTATAGAAGTATCATTATTGGAAGGAATCCTGTTCTGGAAGCTTTAAAAAGCAGCAGAGAGATCGAAAAACTGATTATCGGTAAAGATACAGAGGGTTCTATCCGGAAAATTATTGGAATAGCGAAAGAGAAAGGCGTGCCATGGCAGTATGCAGACAAGTCGGCTTTGGACCGGATATCAGGCGGAAAAGCGCATCAAGGCGTTATTGCTTATGTTTCAGCGTATACTTATTGCCATGTTGAAGATATTATAGAAAGAGCACAAATCAGAAATGAAGACCCTTTCATTATAATCCTTGACGGTATAGAGGATCCACATAACTTGGGCGCGATCCTTCGCACAGCAGAAGGAGCAGGAGCACACGGGGTAATTATACCAAAGCGTAGAGCAGTTGGGATTACGGATGTGGTAGCAAAAGCAGCTTCCGGAGCAGTAGAATATGTTCCTGTAGCCAAAGTCTCAAATATCGCGCAGACCGTGGATAAGCTTAAAGAAACAGGTATATGGGTTGGAGCCTGTGATATGGATGGCATTGAATATGACCATGCAAACATGAAAGGAAGTATTGCGTTGGTCATAGGGGCAGAGGGATATGGAATCAGCAGACTGGTCAAGGAAAAATGTGATTTCAGCGTATCAATACCAATGTCAGGCAATATCAGTTCATTAAATGCATCCAATTCAGCTGCAATTCTGATGTATGAGGTTAATCGACAAAGGAAGAATAGTAAATGACTGAGAGTAATAACACAGAAGAAAAATTTGAAACAATGGAGCATGAGAAGTTGGTTACGCTTGCTCAAAATGGAGATAACAACGCAGAGGAGTTTCTTATAAGAAAATATAAGAATGTCGTAAGAAGTAAAGCGCACCTCTATTTTATGGTGGGCGCCGACAGCGAAGATATCGTGCAGGAGGGAATGATCGGCATTTTTAAAGCTATACGCAGTTATGACAAAACCAAGCAGACATCCTTCCATACATTTGCAGAGATATGTATCAATAGACAAATCATTACAGCCATTAAGCGAGCTGCCAGGCTAAAGCATTCTCCTCTGAACACATCAGTATCATTGAGCAAACCACTATCAGATATGGAGCCCGATACTACGCTGGAGGAAGTTTTATCTTCTAATAGCAATACTGATCCGGAAGCAATATTTCTTTTAAAGGAAAACATGGGATATATTGAAGGCAACGGTGCTGATATCTTTAGTGACCTGGAGCTAAGCGTCTGGAATGAGTATTTGAAAGGCAAATCCTATATACAGATTGCAGAGATCACCGGAAAATCAATTAAAACCATAGATAATGCCATTCAAAGGACCAAGAGGAAGCTTGAACTTTATCTGGGACGGTAAATAATTCAGGACAGGTGAGCCAGAGACTGAGAGATGATTGGCTGCTAATTCGCTAATTGAAAAAGGTTGACTGTAAAGGTATTGACATTGTCAATCAGGGTATAGTAAAATAACCTAGTGTCGGACAGCTAGTTTTGCTGTTGTAGCTCAGTAGGTAGAGCACTTCCTTGGTAAGGAATCCGAACGCAATGAATGACTTGATAAATCGCTAAAAATCAACACTCTTAATTTTGCTAAACGCAAAAAGTAGAGAACTACAATAGAGAATAATATAGAGAACATACTTACAAAGAAACATGCTATATAGTATGTTTCTTTTTTATTTCACCGCAATTAAAAATGGAGGTCTCATAATGACATACGATGTTGAAATTATCCAGACGATAAAGATCCTAAAAAGAGTAACTGCTCAAAACGTACAAGATGCCATAATAAAAGGCAATCGAATTATATCTGACGATGAGATCCCGATTGAGCAGTATGAACTTGTTGATGCAAGTGTTAAAGCCAAAAAAACAGATACAGATAACGTTATCCCAATGGAGGCTCGGAATAAATATAAGAACAATTACAGAAGCGGTACATGAAAGGGAGTGAAAAAAAATGAATTATATAACGCATGGCATTGGAGGTATCGGAGCTGGACTGCTGGTTTTAACAGTTGCCGGACAAGGCTTAAATGAAACATCACAAGTTTTAATAACGTCCGGAGCGGTTTTAGGCTCTCTATTTCCGGATATTGATCATCAGCAGAGTTACATCGCACATAAAGTCCCCGTTGCTTCCTTCGCCGCATCGACGGTATTCAAGCATCGGGGATTTCTTCATTCGCCGGCATTCATTATCTTGGCATGGATCCTATTAACAGCGGGGAGCCGCTTTATGCTGTCCGGCGAGCTGCTGTGGATGGCGAATCAGTTTATCACAGGATTCATACCGGGGATGCTTTCTCATATAATTTTAGACACATTAAACAAACAGGGAATTCCTTGGCTCTGGCCGTATAAGAAAAGATTTCGGTTGCTCTCCATTCGGACAGACAGTATCATGGAAACTACGTTTGCAATAGTGCTTACGGCATTAATAGGATATCGGTTTATTCAGTAAGGATTTTGGGAGGGGTTTATGTTTAATATTGACATTATCCAGGATGCATTGAAAAAAGCAGTTCAAAAAGGTGACTTGTCAGACAAGACCGCCCGAGATTATATTAACTGCCTGATTCATCTTAACGAACGGTTGCATACCAGGGCATCTCCGAAAGAACTGGAAGCCGCTATATGCGATCTTTGCAAGTATAGTGTACAAGGGCACAAATATATTTCCGCCGTCCGGAGATATGAAAAGGAAGTCTTTGGATCTGAGGACCTGCTGCTGTTCGGTGAGCCGCTTTCCAGGCTTTATAACAGATATGGCAAGCATAAGCTGGGTAAGGAGTTGGCACATAGCGAAGAAACCTATTTCAGAAAGCTGAACAGGCTTAATAATGAACGTCTGAAGCTTGCGTTTCGCCTGGAATACCGTTCAGGTCTTAGAATTAGTGAAATAGCTGCGCTTGATAAGGATAACGATATTCTTTTTGACCCCGCCGGCAAAATAACACTCATTGTCCGAAAGGGGAAAGGCGGAAAAAGAAGAAAGGTCGATGTTATCAATGATCCATATCTGTATTTGAACCTTAAGGCTCATATTGATGGCCTGGGAGAGGGGGAAGCACCGTTTTACAGCGAGAGCTACCTTAAAAAGAAAGCCAATGAGCATGGCATCAGGACTCATGATCTCAGGCGTATAAATTCCCGTGATCGATTCCGTAACGAGTTACGGGAAGGCAGTGGTAAGCGTGCAGCAAGAAGAGCAGTCGGTCGGCAGCTGGGACATGAAACCCCGGTCGTAACAAGCCTATATTTGGGTTGTGAATGGTCAGGAAACAGAGGGGAATAGGTATTCTCCCGTTTCTACAGGAGGTGATGGAGCGGGCATGACGAAAAAATTAAGTAAGGAGGATAAGCAGCTTGAAGATTTAGGCAACATGGTAATATCAATCTTCACAGGAATTGGTAAGGGTGTCAGAAACTTAAAAAAGGATCGGCACCCGCTTATTATACTAATTGTCATCACTCTGATTTGCGGAGTGGTTTTTTATTTGCGGCAAGAAATTGCAAATCGCTTTATTCCAGGAGATGAGGATTTCCATGTCTTGAAAGTGATCCTGATGCTAATGCCGGCGCTGCCGCTTGCGATCCTTTATATGATTGGGGCTGAGGCAAAGGAGTCCCAAGATGAATATGAAAAGAAATTTGCCGAGATCAACTTTTGCAGTAAGACAAAAGCATATCCGAAGTTCATAGGGAAAGAAGTTACCGCAAAGGAGGTAAAGTACACCTTCTATAGCGTAGGACTCGATCTGGAAGACTGGAGGACATATAAAAGTAAGCTGGAGCAGACCTTCAATTGCCGGATCAGTGGGATCAGATATGCCCCTAAAACAAAGCAGGCCATTGTGATGCATACTGTGCCGGCAGAGTCGGATATTGTGGAGAAGCTTCACTGGGACAACCGCTATATCCGGGAAAAAGATTTTGAACTCGTACTTGGAGCGGGGCTGCTCGAAAATGTAGTTGTGGATCTTAACAAGACCCCGCACGCACTGATCGCATCAGTAACAGGTGGCGGCAAGTCTGTTTTAATGCGCTGCCTCCTGTGGCAGAGCATCAAAAAGGGGGCCAGGGTCTATATGATCGATTTCAAAGGAGGTGTGGAGTTTGGCAAGGAATACGAGAAATACGGTGAAGTGTTTACAGAGAGGCAGGATGCCCTCGCAATGCTGAAGGAACTGACACGTGAAAATACGCTGCGGCTTAAGTTGTTCCGAGAGGTCGGAGTAAAGAACCTGGCGGAATATAACGAGAAATTCCCGGATAGACTGCTTTGTCGTATTATCGTGCTTTCCGATGAAGTTGCGGAGATGCTGGACAAAACTGGTCTGCAAGCCAAGGAAAAAAATATTTATTACGCGTTGGAGAAAGAACTGTCAACTTTGGCTAGGCTTGGGCGCGCGCCAGGTATCAATATGATCCTTGCGACCCAGCGGCCGGATGCAAATGTCATCGTTGGACAGATAAAAAACAACCTTCCGATCAGGATCAGCGGAAGAATGACGGACGACCCGGCCTCCAAGATGGTTTTGGGAAACTCAGAGGCGACTAAGATCGACGAAAACATCAAAGGCAGGTTTATGTATAATGTGGGCGCTGACACCTATGAGTTTCAGGGTTACCTCTTTACGGAGAATTCGCTGGAGAAAGGCGCCTTTCAGCGGGGAACGATGTTGGTTGATGATCCTGGTCATGAAGACCCTGATGAAGAAGATAACGATTTTGACGAAATGCTGGATGCAGATGTCCCTCCGGATGACGATGAAGAAGAATTTGAAGGGTTTTAAGAAAGGACGGTGATGTAAATGAAAGGTCACGAACGGCTTATGACAATAAAGACAACGGGTCTTAGAACTGTTGGCAAGGTATTATTATGGGTCTTAGTCATCTTTCTGCTTTTCAGGGGAGTTGTCAGTATACTTGACAATAAAAGCCAGGGCGATCTGACAAAGATAATTGACGATTACAAATATGCAGCTGAACAGAGAGAAGCGGCAAGGTCTGGTGCGGCAGCGTTTGCAGAAAATTTTATCTATGAATATTATTCTTTCGATGGACGTTCTAATTCAGATTATGCCGATAGAATCAGCAGGTATCTAGCTGATACCCTAAATATTCCAAAGCCCATGGGCGGTGGAGCAGCAACAGAAGTTTTATCTGCCAAAACCGTAAAAATAAACATACTTGAAAGCGATGACAAAATGGATGTGGATGTATCGGTTAAAGTCAGGTATTCAGCCGTGAATGTTTCAGAAGGCGCAATTTCTGACAAAGATATTAACATTAGGGTTCCCGTTGCGTACAAAGACGGGAAATATGCAGTTGATGCAATGCCGTTATTCATTCCGGCTGAAGATGCAGCTGATATCGCACGAGCCACAGAATACAGTGGCACAGGGGTTTCACAGAAAGAGGAAAAGGAAATAAAGCAGATACTGGAAAGCTTCTTTAAAACCTATTATGAGGGCAGCGATCAGGAAGTAACCTACTATTTATCTGACCAATCAGAAATCGACCATGGCCTAAATGGCGTGGTCATTTTCTCCGGTGTTAAAAGAATCTCAGCATATTATCTTGAGGGTTCCGATGAATACGATGAATACCTTGTAAATGCGGTAGTATCGGTCGCAGATAATGGACAGGCAATAGACCAGGAGATGTACCTTTACCTGACAAAGACTGAGAGCAAATATTACATAAACGAAATTACAACAAGAATTAAGTAATGAGGAGATGGAGGAAAGTCAAATGAAAAAGATTATCAAGAAAGTGGAAATAAGCATGACTCGGATTACAATGGGGCTTACTTTATTTTTGGCAGCAGCCATGCCATCCTTTGCAGCCATTACGGATGCGGGGGAAAACGTTGGCTCTTGGCTTCAGGAGCAAGGCTATTATGTTGCACTTGGCATTGTAGTAATTGCATTGATCAAATTTCTTCTAAAGAAAGCTTGGGTACCAGCTACGGCATTCATTGTAGTCGGTGGGATATTGGTTTTCATCATAGCAAGCCCGGATGCCCTGCAGACAGCTGGCCAAGCGCTTTATACCTTGCTGACTAGATAACAGGTGCTGGAAATGGAAAAGGAAAAGATCGTACTGAGAACCTACAACAGCACATGGAAATTTGAGCGTAAACTCTATGCCATTGATAGAATACGCCTGCCGATTCCGGTCAATTTAGATGATGCAGCATATCTTGCCCTTGGATTATTGATTACAATCCTGCTGCTTAAAATATTTCCGTTTCTCAATGAGATTCCGTTTATCATCAGATATATTCTGCTGCCCTATGGTCTGATGAAGTTTTTGACCAAAAAGAAATTTGACGGCAAGCTGCCTCACAAGTTTTTGATAGGTTATCTGGAATATCTGACGCTGCCGAAATTTTTCGCAAGGTTTCAGGATAGCAGGAGCTACAAAAAGGGCAGATTTACAAGTGTCGCCTACCGGGGCAAAGAAATTGTGAACATCACCGAAATACTGACAAAGAAGGAAAGGAGGAAAAAGACATGTATGATTTCCCAATAAAATACTACGAAGACAACCTGATAATAAATAAGAAGACAAAGGATTGCTGGGCAGTATATAAAGTGATTGGGTTTAACTATGATTTTCGTTCCGAGGAGCGTAAAATCATGCAATTGAACAGGCTTACACGGTTCATTGCCAACATTGGCGCAGAAGCAAAGATCCTAATCATACCTGTCGCGCAGGATGTTAAATTGCACTATAAAGGCCTTATGGCGAAACTGCCGAAAGTAAATCCATTATATAACTATGCCAAGGCCCATGCTGAAGGCACGGAAGCCTATTTGAGTGCAAATATAGATTATGACGGGAGGTGCAATGACAGTAACGTATATGTAGTTGTGAAACTGACAAAAAGCAAGGAGCTTCGGCAGATACTTGACGATTTCATCAGGCGGCCCATGAAGGTCATTGAGGAACTCTTTGAAGTTGAATACAAGGAACTCCTTTTTTCTGAGCTGAAGACCTTTGCTGAAGCTGCGGACACGTATTTCAGGGAACAGGACAAGAGACTTCGCCTTATAAAGACTGGAGCAGAAACAACACAGTGGCTTATAAAAAGAATGTTCCGGCGCGGAGTCAGAGAGAGCGTACCTCTCCGGAAAAATCGGAACGGGGAGATTTGGATGCCGGGCAAAGAGATTGTCATCAAAGATGGGGAAAAGGCGATTAGACCACATGAAAAGGATGTGCTCAGTCTCACGGAAAGCTTGATTGAACCCGGAAAGGAACATATTAAAGTAGCAAGCAGCGATGGCAAGGTCTCTTATCAGACTTTTCTAACGATAGCACATATTCCGGACGGTCTCATTTTCCCCGGAAGTGAATGGCTGCTTCTGTTGCAGGATCATACCGTGGCAACAGAAGTATGCATGCATATAACTGCAGTGGAGCATAAAGAGTCTATCAAAAAAATTTCCGGAAAAAAACGGGAAATCAAATCGCAGATTGAGCATGTAGCCGAAAACGACGAGGTCCCGGACGAACTGTTTGAGGCAAAGGAAAATGCAGATTCGCTGGAAGCAGAATTGAAAGCAGCGCGGGACCCGCTTATAAGGGTCAGTGTTTCAATTTGTATTGCCTCTGAAGATAAAAAAGAGATTCAGGATAATGCCCGTATCATCAAGGAATGGTATGAGGATCATAATTTCATCGTTGAAAAGCCTATTACTGACCAATTCAAGCTTTTCATGGAATTTATCCCAGGAGCTGGGCGATTCGTGAACGACTATGTTTTGCCGTTGCCCCCGAGAACTGTGGCCGGATCTATGTTTGCTGCCACCAGGATCATTGGAGACAGCGAAGGACCGTTTATCGGCACGACCGGAACACTTAAAAAGATGGTATTTCTTTGGCTTGCCAAAGCCTGTCAGCTTAACCGGTCAGCATCAGCAACATTCCTTGGAACACTAGGCGGAGGCAAGTCCTTTAATGCCAATTTACTCCTTTACTTGACAGTTTTGTATGGTGGCAAGGCCCTGATTGTCGATCCAAAGGGAGAGCGGAGCAAGTGGAAGGAAACACTCCCGGAGCTGGCTGAGCACATGAGCATCAGCACGTTATCAGCGGGGGAGGAGGATATTGGCAAGTTGGATCCATTTTTGATCTATAAGAACAATCTGGAAGAAGCCGGCGAATTGGCACTGAACATTATATGCGAAATCTATGGATTCAATTCAAGAGATGATGAATATGACGTGATTAAGGAAGCAATAAAAAATACAAGGCAGCACGAAACCCCGTGCATGTCTGTCCTTTCAGAAGCTCTGATGAATTTCCCTGAAACCGACGAATACTATACTGTAGCCAGGAAACTGGGAAGAAAAATTAAGAATCTTAGGGAAGTAGGGATGGCAAAGCTTCTTTTTGGGACGGGGAAGGAAAAAGGGTTGAGCTTCGATAAGCTACTCAATATTATCCAGATACAAAATCTCCAGATGCCAGGTCCGGAAACTCTGAAATCGGATTATTCCCAGGAGGAGCTGATATCAACCGTGCTGATGCTGCCGATAGCGTCCTTTGCAAAGACTTTTGCAATGTCCGATAGGAAGATATTTAAAATTGTTCTTTTTGATGAGTCCTGGGCACTTAATTCAACCCAGATGGGAATCAAGCTTTTTAACTTCCTTGCAAGGATGGGAAGGTCACTGAACGCTGGTTGCATCTTCATTGGGCACTCCGTCAAGGACCTCAAAGGGGAAGGCATTAAGTCTGCAATTACATATAAATTCTGTTTTAAAACAACTGTAGGGGAGGAAATTGAGAGGGTGCTTGATTTTCTTGACCTGGAGGTAACGGACGATAATATTGATACGGTAAAGGGACTTGGCAATGGAGAATGCCTGTTTCAGGATCTTGACGGCAGAGTTGGAAAGCTGAAATTTGATGCTGTATATGGACACCTGCTAAAGGCATTTGACACGACACCACAAGTGCAGCAGGAGGAAGCGAATGAGGCAGCGTCATGAAGATAACCGAAAAAAAAAGAAGAGTTCTGTTTGTCGCCGCAGTTTTTCTGGTCTTTATTACTGCTATTAATTTTGCTTTTGCGGAAGACGGCCTATATCAAAACATCGGCGAAGCCGCGGCGAACAGCGGGGATCAAAATTTTAT
Organism: Eubacteriales bacterium; assembly: GCA_028706405.1. Taxonomy (GTDB): domain Bacteria; phylum Bacillota; class Clostridia; order Peptostreptococcales; family Anaerovoracaceae; genus Anoxybacterium. The sequence goes on along the minus strand of JAQWBM010000016.1, from coordinate 319 downwards.
TGAGTACCGGAACAATTATTACCTGGACACAGAGAAGATATCTTTTTTTAAAAACCCGATGATCACTGTCTTTGACGGTATGGCAAATGTGCTCTTTGCCATCCAGAAAGGTCTTGCAAGCATTCAGATTTCACTTTTTCAAGTGTCAATGGAATCGAACATTTTGGAACTGCTTGAAGAGTTTATCTCGCCGTTCATAGACAGCATGAGAACCTACATTTTTGAAGGCTTTTCTTTGTTTCTCATCAGCATTTGCACTCTGCTTCTTCTGATTAACCTTGCAATTAACAGACAGGTCAGATCGGAAGAGCACACGTCT
>JAQWBM010000068.1 GCA_028706405.1 Eubacteriales bacterium | reverse complement strand
ACTGACTATACGGCGATTTACGGAAAACAGAATTACAATGTCAGATCTTCTTGAAAGCGGAACAATAACTCCGGAAGCATCGGAATTATTGAAAATGCTTGTCAAAGCCGGCTATAACATATTTGTTTCTGGTGGTACCAGCTCGGGAAAGACAACATTTTTGAATGTCCTGTCCGAATTTATTCCAAAAGACGAGAGAGTGATAGTGATTGAAGATTCTGCAGAACTTCAGATAACAGGAATTGAGAATATAATCAGGTTGGAATGCAAAAATGCAAATGTACAAGGTAAAGGTGAGATCAGTATCAGGCAGCTTATAAAGGCTTCATTGCGTATGAGACCAAACCGTATCATTGTCGGAGAAGTGCGTGGCGCGGAGGTGCTTGATATGATTCAGGCCATGAACACCGGGCATGACGGTTCTCTTTCAACAGGTCACGGAAACTCTCCGGAAGGTATGCTTTCAAGAATTGAAGCAATGTTTCTACAGGCTGCCGATTTTCCGGTCGATGCGATACGGAGCCAGATAGCGGAAGCTATCGATATTATTGTTCATTTGGGTAAGCTTCCGGATAAAACCAGAAAAGTGTTAGAAATTACAGAAATTGAAGGCTATTATGATGGCAGGATATGTATGAATCCATTATTTCAATATAAGGCGAATGCATCTGTTCATAGTAATGGAGGGGCTTCAAACGGATTATTGATTCCTACGGGTAATCAATTAAAAAACACTTTGAAGCTGGAAAGAAACGGGATTTACATATGAGTAATCTATCTGTTCCACAGAATTATAATATTTATGATTTAAACAGCAGAGAAAAAATTCATTTTAGTATTTTCTGCATTACTATACTATTTCTGACGGGATACTTATTTTATCACAGTATGATCATATCCATCTTTTTTACTTGTCTGGCATTGCCATGCTATAGATTATATCGTGCTGGTCTGGCTGAAAAAAGGCGAAGAGTGCTCACAGAGCAATTTCGGGATGTCCTATATTCTGTATCAGCGTCTATTGCTGCAGGCAGACAAATGACGGAAGCCTTGCATGAGGCAGAGCAAAATATTCGGCTGATTTATAAGGAGGATGATCTGATCGTCATGGAGTTGAGCGTTATTGTAAAAAGGCTATATGAATTCAGGGAATCGGAGGAAGAGGTCCTCAGAGATTTTGCTTCAAGAACCGGTATAGAAGACATTTCGGATTTTGTAGATATTTACCTTACATGCAGGGAAACGGGAGGAGATTTGGTCAGCGTTCTGAACAAGGCTTCAGAGATGATATTAGATAAGATCGCTATTGAAAAGGAGATTCATACAATTACCGTACAAAAACGTTATGAAGCCAGAATACTTGCAGCAATGCCTTTGATTATCATATTGTTATTAAATTTGGTATCTCCGGATTATCTTGCTGTAATGTATGAGAGAATTGCGGGTCATTTGTTAATGACGGCAGCATTTTTCGGTATAGGCTTTTCTTACATTTGGAGCATGAAGCTGATAAAAATTGAAGTGTAATGATCAGTGCGCTGAATCTAAGATTAAATATAACAGATCACTTCGGAGACAAATAATGATGAGATTTAGTTTACATAATACATTTTATAAGGCTGCAGAAAAAATGACGCGTATGCTTCCGGATAATCTTACCGGAAACAGCGATATTTTGCGGCACAAATATAGAAAAAAATATGGGTCAAAAGACTGTAATCAACAAATCAAACTTAAAAAGATTCGCACCATGCAAGCATATATGATACTTATTATAAGTTTTATCCTGATCACACTCTTTTTTATAGCCGGTCAGACCATAGAACGAAAAGAAATAAATAGAATTGAAAGACCGACCTATGTCGAAAAGGTAAAATCTGTACCTGTTGAAGTTAAGATCACGTACAAGGACTATAAGTTTACAAAGAATCTTAATTTGAAAATCAAACAAAAAGATACAACTGTAAAAGAAAAAATGGAGTTGCTAAAAAATTATGGTGAAAGTCTTGAAAAAAGCATTCTTGGGAAAAATAAAAACTTGAAAGAGATTACAGGACCATTAAATCTTGTAAGCAGGGATCCCGTAACGGGGATAACAGTGGTTTGGAAAAGTGATGCTCCTGAGGCTGTCAACAACAAAGGAGAAGTAAATTTGCTCAATGCAGAAGGATTTCATGTTGAGCTTCAGGCAATTATGACACTTGACGACATCAGCACAACAAAAACATTTCAACTAAAAATCAGCACAGACGCTTCCGGTGAAGAATATAAAAAAAGCCTTGAACAAAAGCTACAAAGCGCTGTGAATAAGATCGAGGCTGACAATGCCGGTCCATATCTAATGCTTCCAAACGCGCTTGATGACAGGATACAAGTTAGCTGGTTCCGCGGCGGCAAAGAAGCTCCGGTATTACTGTTCATCGTTTTTATCCTGGGGATTTTGATCATTTATTTTAAACGGTATGATCAAATCAACAAAGAAATCAAAGAGGCGGAAGAGTCGATCATTAGAGATTTACCTGAATTCATGAATAAACTTGTTCTGCTGTTGAACGCAGGTCTCGTAGTAAGCTCCGCTTTTAAAAAGATTGCTGAAGATCATGAAGCTGCTCATAGAGGAGAAGGTACATCGCAATGGTCCGGTCAAAAAAGAATCTTATATGATGAGATGTGCGATATACAGAAAAAGGTTAATCAAACAAATATATCACTAATAAAGGAGCTTCAGGATTTTTCTCAGAGAAGCGGTGTAAGGGAGCTTGTAAGGATGATTGCCGTGATTTCAGATAATTGGAACAAGGGAAGCGTTTTGTCGGAAAAATTAGAAGGGGAAAGCAATCTTTTATGGATCAGCAGAAAAAAACGAGCGGAAGAAAAGGGAAAACTTGCTGAGACAAAGTTGACCTTCCCCTTGATGATTTTATTGATTGTACTGATTATGGTCACAATCGCGCCGGCCTTAATGGAAATATAAATATTCAAATGTGATAAAAGTGGCAATTAAAGTGTAACTTTGACTGCTTAAGAAAAAAATTATGAGGAGGAAGAAAAATGAGGATTATAAGGAATAATAAAAAGGGCATGGAGATGGTCCAAGTGGCGATTTTAGTTGCAATTGCAGTAGGTTTGGGGCTTATTTTCAAGGAAAAAATCGGAGAATTTATAGATACGACCTTTGAATGTCTTATGAACAGCGGTTTCTGAAATGATAATACATAATAAGAGGGGTGCAACGCTGGTAGAAGCAGCTCTGATCTTTCCCTTGATCATCGCAGGTGTAATGGCAGTACTCTATATCATCATCGGGTTATACTTATCTTTGTCTCTGCAATCATCGTTGCAAATCTCTGCCAGAAAAGAATGCGGTGAATCATCTGAAACGGTTTACAGAATTGAAGAATCCGGAGAGTATCCGCTTACAAACGTAATGATTGGTCTCAGACCTGCTATTGTAATGGAGGCAGAGCGAAAATACCGAATAAGAGGCTTATTCAATAACGAAATTTCCAGAAAAGAAAAGGGAAGGAGCTATATCATAGACGAAGCTGAAATCATACGTTTATTTTATTGTACAAAAGAGGTGTTTCAATGAAGTGTGCTTTTAAATCGAAGAAAGGAAGCACCGCAGTATTTTTGACGATAATACTGGCAAGTATGATATTGGTAACCATTTTTTTCATCAACGAAGCATCTAAATCAGCAGGGAGTAGTTATACCGATGCTGTTTTGGAGTTGGCGGGACGGTCTGTTTTATCAGAGTATGATATCCCATTGCTGGAACGGTATGGTATTTTTGCCTTCAGGGCAGAGCAAAGTCAGGTAGAGTCAAAATTAAAATTTTATACAGATTACAGCTTCCATAATAATCTTCTAAAGGAACTGAGCAGGGATAGAAAATACCTTGATCCGTTAAAATTAGAGATAGAATCGATGTATGTGGATCTTAAAGGATATTCAATAACGGACGCAGAGATTTTTGAGTCACAGATTTTGGAATATATAAAAACCGGAGTCATAAAAAACATACTGCGTGATGATGAAGGTGTAAGACCAGAGAAGCTGGATATTGAATTAAAGAATCAGAAGATAATCAATGGTCTTCCCTCTAATGGATACAGCAAGAGCACACTGGACATAAAACGGCTTGTAGATGAAGGAATACCAAGTATTGAGACGATCCGAGACACAGGCTCTAAAAGCTTCCTGGTTAATGAGTATATTATGGGCAATTTCTATAACAATGCCAATGGTAAAGAAACAAGGGATTCCTTCTTTAGCAATGAAGTGGAGTATATACTCAACGGTGAGTTTAACGATCAGGAGAATTATAAAGATGTACGTATGATTCTATTTATTATGAGAACAGGATTAAACAGCTTGCATATCTACAGTGATTCCGCCAAAAGAAACGAAATATTAACACTGGCTTCTTTGCTTACACCCGGTCCCGGTATGATACTGACAGAAGCACTGATTACCTCAGCGTGGGCCGCTGCGGAAGCAGAAAATGATATGAGAAGGCTGGAGGCTGGTAAAAAGGTGGCTTTGATAAAAACAAAAGATCAATGGGCTCTTGATTTAAACAATTCCGTAGAATATGACATTGAAAACTCCGATGAAATAGAACCAAAGAAGAAAAGCCGCGGTTATACAGAGCCCGTATCTAAAAATGGAAATGATTACGAAGATTATCTACGCATTCTCTTGTTTCTGGAAAATCGAGAGATTAAGTTGTTGAGATGTATGGATCTCGTTCAATTGAACATGAAATCAAGCTATCGAAAAGATTTTGATTTGAAGGAATACTATGGGGGATTTCAGTTTGAGACTGTTGTTCAGGGAAAAAAGCATTCATATATTCAAAAATACTAATAAAGGGTTCCTGACGGTGGAAGCAGCGATTTTTTTTCCTATATTTATCATAGGAGTATTAACGATTGCATATTTGATTAAATTTATGTCTATTCAGGGATCTGTCTTTCATTCCTTTATTGATGAATCAAGGGCATTAAGCTCAGAAGCACGATTTTACGTAACAGCTTCGTTATTTGAATCAAAGCTCAAAAAGCGTATTTATGACGAAAATGGAAACAACATTCAAGAACTGGATCTTGAGAATTTTCAATACCTGTATTCCTTTGGGGTTCCGGGTATGATATCTATGGACTTAAATTATGATGTGGATATTAAGCTGCCGATACCGTTTTTTGAAAAGCTGCCAGTTTCGGAATCACTTCTGTTTAGGGGTTTCATAGGATCAGAAATGCCATTTGACCCAATTTCTTTTGAAGAAATGGAGCGAGAGGAGCAATCTCATCCGGTTTGGATTTTCCCTAGAGCAGGAGGAAGATATCATAAGGAAACTTGCACTTTTATTTCCTCAGAGCCGAGGCAATTAATAATGTCGAAAAACATACGCCAAAGATATGAACCGTGCAGTATATGCAATCCTTCGGAATTATCCAACGGAGAACTTGTCTATTGCTATATAAAATGGGGAGAAGCATACCATAAAGGGAGCTGCCCCGCTGTTGATAAATATATAATATCTGTCGAAAAAGAGGAGGCTATTCAAAAAGGCTATACTCCTTGTTCAAAGTGCGGAGGAGGTTAGATGGCGCGAACCTATGTTATGAGAGACAAAGTAGATGGTGTAAGAAAGGAGAAGACCTTGGATAATTTGGATGATAAAATCCTTGAGTTTTATTCGGTGACAGACCATGCAACGCATAAAAAGACAATACACTTAGTTGCAAAAGAGGGGCGAATCACGGAGGCGAATGGAAAAAGAAAGTTCTATCTGCAATTTAATGATTCAGAGATATTGAAATACGAAAAAAGAATGCTAAGCGATAGTGGTTGTCCTTATATTTTGCCGATGAGCTTTCTGTGCGAGGATAGAATCACTACGGTATGGTATGATCATACAGGCTACATACAATTGAAAGAATATGTCCGCACGGCATACTGCGGCACTTCGGAACTAAATGTGAGGGAACCGATTTATGAGGCGATGGATATTTTATTAAGGATACTGCAAAATCTGAGAGATGCTGAAGATTATTTGATTTTACCTGATAGGATTTCTGTTAATCCGAGTACAATTTTTATAAATCCGTCCAATGCTTCAATATCTTTGGCTTTTTATCCTAATGAAATGCCGGAGCTTACCTTTCAAGAAAGACTTTTAAAAATGATAAGTAAGATTAACAGTTGGTATCAAAATGATGAAGTGGACCAGTATACTGCAAGATTTCAAAACATGATCTTTGAGAAAAACCTGGGTCTGGAAGGAATGATCAGCATACTTTGCACTATACAGAGAGAACTAAGTTATATTTATTGCAACACAAGCCATTTGCGAAAACCGGCGGAAACGAAAGATATGTATACAGAAACAGAGGATTTAATAAATGAGGATAAGGCTGAGGCCTGTAAGCATTTCGGATTAAACAGTTTTATGAAAGGAAAAATTGCTGATATCTTATCAAAACAAATTCTTAATGGCAAACATAAGTGATGGTATTTGCCGGGCATATCAAACAGGGTAAAATAGAAACCAGAAACAGCAAAACCGGGCAAAGTAAAAGCCGGACAAAATGTCCGGCTAGTTTTCAATGTTAGATGAGATATTGCTGCAGCTTATCTATCGTTCCTAAACTGTCTTCTTTCGTTTTTCTTTTTGTCTCTGCATTCCTTACATCTTTTTGGTTCGTTGTCAAAACCTTTCTCTTTGTAGAATTCCTGTTCTCCTACTGTGAAAATGAAATCTTTGCCGCAATCTTGACAAGCGAGTGTTCTGTCTTCCATTGATTTTCCTCCAAATTAATAAAGAAATAAATTTTAATATTTAAAATAGATGGAGACGATTTCCAAAAAGATGACCGACCATTGAATATTTTAAATATCTCAATTACAATTATATAAGGGTTACAGCGATCTGTCCACTAAAATTTTGAAAAAATAGATTCTATTAATATCATTTTTGAAAGAATCATTAATTAATCTTTTCATTAATGGTGCTATAAAGTATAATTAATATGGTGAAGTATTTATATTCAAGGAGGAAGCATGATGAAAAGATTTCTGGAAAACTGGAACTATAAAAAACATGCTGCTGCTGTCAGTGCGTTCTATGTAGGTTTGGCAGTTATTGGAAATGCCTTTTTTGGCAAGAAGGTTGCAAAGGATGAGAAGTCTCTGAACCCGATCAACATAGGCAAACAGATGACAACAAAGCAGTGGATATTCAACGGGATACTTGCCGGCTGCTACAGCATTGATATGAGCGCAACTTTCTGTGTTTTAAAACATCTAAAAAAACAGTATAAATAGTTGTATTTGGCAATAAAAGAATCAGGTCAGACACAACAGCACTTTTGTGCTGTTTTTTATCAGACAGCAACTCTTGATTGAAAAAAGGATTTATCCGAACAGGAAATACCATTGAAATAGAAAGGAATCCATGCTTGGTTATGTAAAACCGGACAGGCCGGAATTGAAAATAAAAGAATTCGAGCTTTACAGCGGATATTACTGCGGAATCTGCAAATCTATAGCCAGAAGATATGGACAGCTTCCAAGACTTGTATTAAACTATGATTCGGTATTCTTAGCAATTCTAATAGCGGGGATGAATCCTGATTCAGAGCATATTAAATTTGAAAGGTGCATAATTCATGCATCAAAAAAAAGAACAATCGTCTATGATAGTAAAGAGATAGATTATGCCGCAGATATACTGTTGCTTCTGGCATATTACAAATTAAAGGACGATTACCAAGACGAGAAAAGCAAAATAGCTGCTCTTGGTACTGTTTTGCTGCAAGGAACTTTTAATAGACTACTCAAAACCATTCCGGAAAAATGCGATTATGTAAAGGAACAGCTTAACATACTATCCCATCTGGAGGCTGAAAAATGCCCCTCCATTGATCGGTCGGCGGAGCCGTTTGCAAAGCTGATGGAAGAAGTTTTTGACTATACTGACTGGAATGAATACATAGATAAAGAAGCTAAAGCTGAAGCAGAGGATCGATCTAAGATCTTCCGAAGAATTGGGTATCATATTGGCAAATGGATATATTTGATTGATGCTTATGATGATATCAATGAAGACATAAAGAAAAACACATTCAATCCGTTAATCATACAGTTTAAATATTCAGAAAAAGAAACTGAGGTCGAATTTAAGGCACGGATCAAGGAAAGAGTAGAGAGAAACCTCATATTATATTTGGCAGAGATTGCAAAATGCTGCAGCCAATTGAAATTTGAAAAGAATCAGGGTCTTATTGAAAATATAATATATTTTGGATTGATGCGTATGACTGAAGATGTACTGAAGAAAGGAACAGAAAGCAATGCGGAACCCATATGAAATACTTGGAATCAAGGAAGGGGCAAGCGAGCAGGAGATCAAAGACGCCTATAGGGAACAGGTTAAAAAATATCATCCCGACAGGCATCAGGATAATCCTTTACATGATCTGGCGGAGGCAAAACTTCAAGAGATCAATGAAGCATATGATTATCTGATGAAAAACAAAGGAAAGGGAGGCTACAGAGGATATTCCGGAGGCGGCAGCAGAAGCGGGCCGCAGAGTCAAAACCCTGAATTCATGGAAATAAGGAGAATGATAGATAGTGGCAACCTTTCCGGAGCTGAAGCGGCTCTGAACCGAATCAGTACTAAAAATGCAGAATGGTTCTTTTTGAGCGGGATGCTTTCTCTCAGAAAGGGATGGTATGACGATGCTGTCAACAATGTTCAAACAGCATTATCTATCGATCCTTCAAATATAGAATATCGTAATGCTATGAATAGTATAATGGCATCGGGAAGCGGTTACAGAACGGCGGCATACGGAAGAGGTTATGCCACTAATAATGACTTGTGCAGAATGATGCAGTGTTATTGTTGTGCAGATATGCTGTGTGACTGTATCTAGTATGGGCTGCTTCAGGCGTTATTCAAACTTGTTATTGGCTTCTATTTGAAACGAAGACCGAAAGCTTAGTCATATTTCTCTTTCTTGAATAATAAACTTAGCAATAGAATAGGGTTATCCCAAAATATTGCTGAGAAAAGAGGGAGGATATGAAGAAACGAAAACACTATCCAAGTAGAGGTGGAGGAAGCGGTTTTTCTGTCTTTATTTTCGTCATAATTCTTGCAGTTGCTGTAGGTTATGCCGGAACAAAATACATTATTTATCCATATTTGCTTGGGAGCAGTCCTGCTGTTGAATCCAAAAATCAGGATAACGCAGGGAGCGTCTCAACAACAACGGAAACAGGAATTGATGTGATTTCAAGTGTACCAAGCGCTGCAACCGATAAGCAGGATATTAAGAATGATACTTCTGATATTGAAGATAATTCAGTAGCCTCTAACGCAGCTGTTTTACAAGCGGGGAATAGTAAAGGTCCTTTTAGTGTTCAATTCGGAAGCTTTAACTCAAAGCCAGGAGCGGAAGATATGTCGAAGGAGCTGGATGGCTCAGGTATTTATTCCTATGTATACGAGAGCGACGGAAGCTATAAGGTATTGGGACTTCCATATTCCAGTGAAGAGAAAGCAAAGGAAGCAGCAGCCGTTGTATCTGCTGTCGTGTCGGATGTTTTTGTTGTAAATTTATCCACGGTAATCCATAATTAAATGTTTTAAGGGGAGAAGAATGATTCCGCTGTCTACCAGAATGAGACCTGAAACAATAGATGAATTCGTCGGGCAAAGGCATTTTATGTATAAAGAGTCCTTACTTTATAATGCTATCAAGAATAAAGTCTTTGATTCCGCTATTTTTTACGGTCCTTCGGGGACAGGCAAGACAACCCTTGCCAGGCTCATCGCAAGGGAAATGAATGCGGATTTCCATGAACTAAATGCATCTGCCACAGGGATTAAGGAGCTTAAGGAAATTATAGATAAGGCGAAATTAAAATTTTTTGGTCTGCAAAATGAAGCAACCTACGTTTATGTGGATGAATTTCATCGCTGGAACAAGCTGCAGCAGGATTCTCTCCTTAAGGCGCTGGAGGAAGGAGTGCTGCGATTTATAGGCAGTACAACTGAAAATCCGTATTTTGCAGTCAATAACGCCATACTTAGCAGGGTTGGAACGATTTATGAATTCAAGCGTCTGGAAAAAGACGATATCTATCAGATATTGCTCAGTGCTCTAAACAATTCTGAACGAGGACTCGGGAAATTAAAGCTGGATTGGGACAAGGATGCGCTTCTCATGCTGGCGGATCTGAGCAGCGGAGATGCACGGATCGCTCTGGACACGCTTGGATTTATAAGTGAAAACCTGAAAAAGGACGGTCGAATCGACAAAGCCGTCATTGGAGAGGCGATGCAGCGGCAGATAACGTTTTATGACCGAAGTGAGGACAAGTATAATCTGCTGTCGGCTCTTCAGAAGTCCGTGCGCGGAAGTGATCCGGACGCCGCGATCCACTATCTTGCCAGATTGCTGGAAGGCGGAGCCGATATTCAGATGATCGGCCGCAGACTGATGGTTATGGCGAGTGAAGACGTAGGGATGGCTTACCCAAGTGCTATATCGATCGTGACCGGCTGCGTACAGGCTGCGATGATGGTCGGGCTGCCGGAAGCCAAAATAAACCTGGCGCACGCAGCGATATTACTGGCGGCATGTCCGAAGTCAAACTCAGCGGTCAGCGCCATTGAGCAGGCGACAGCGGATCTCCGGAAGAAAAATATTGATGATATACCGGATCATTTGAAGGATGCTCATTATTTGGGAGCAAAAAAGAGGGGATTGGGAGTAGGATATAAATATCCTCATTCGTATGG
>JAQWBM010000067.1 GCA_028706405.1 Eubacteriales bacterium | reverse complement strand
AATATCTCGTGTTATGGGCGGCAGGAACTCCCATGTGGTTTCTCCAACGTGAGTGCTGAGTAAGTTGTTAAGTTCAGCGAGGACCGCCTCGACATTTGCTACCGTAAATTTTTCTTCTGAGTCCTCCACTCCGATCTGACTCGCTCCCTTGCCGTTTGCAACGGAAAGGAGCTCTGCTATGAGGGTAGCCACATAGGCTTTTGTTTGGTCGTGTAGTTCCTGTATTTGTTCCCTTGCATCTGCTTCTGTCGCCGGGTCCGGGAACGTCACGGCATCTTTATAGCCTGTTTCCGGTGTAAATGTTAATGGTGTTATTGCCATATTATCACCTTACCTTTCTGTCTGCCGTATATGACAGAGTAAGACTCATGAGAGATAGGTTCTTGTTTAACTGGTTGTTTGATACTGTCACTTGGAAATTGACTGTATTCTTTGCCATAACCTTGATGTGTTTCGAGATCTGGAACCGGAATACTTTCCACATGAGTTCGGACCAGAATTTCGCATTTGCCCATGAAAACGAATTTGATTTAATCGTTATCGCCTTTGGTTTGACGTTTCGGTCGTCCTCCAGCGTAAACGTGAGTGTCGTATTCGAACCGGACCGCGTCGAAAAGTACATATCCAAAATGGTTTTCAGCCAATTCGGGGATCCGAAATCAAACGACTTGGATTTCCAGAACGCATCAATCGCAGCCCCGAAGTCATTGTAGTTGTCTTGGAATCTGACAATCTGCCCGGCCGTCCGGTCTCCGTAATGCGTTTCACGATCGATATACGCCCAGCTTTTCGCGTTAATTTCAGTATAGTAGAACCATATCAAGCGATCTTGTTCGCCCCCATAAGGAGAAGCCTCGTAGTCCCATACCCACGCTTTTGAGCCGACGCAGATATAATACTTTCGACCATCATCGAAGCTGGAACATTTCTGTAGGTCTTCCATGGATTCATCCAGTAGCCCCGGCCTGAGGTTCTTTGTGCCGTTGATCAGCGCCGATATCTGGTTGACATTCTTCTCCGACTCAATCAGCGTCGAGGTGATGATATGCAGCCCTGATTTGCTGTTGCCGTAGACCGGGAGATTTTTGATAATCTGAATCGATCCCGGCATATCACAACCGACCTGACTATTCAGCACGCTTACGGGGAATGTTACCGATCCGCTACTATAGGTAATGCTGTATATTCCGTCCTCTTTCATCGGCAGTAATTTGGAATAGAGCTTTGACCATCCGACTATTTTCTTTGCGTCGGACCCGATCCGGTTGAAATTATTCTCAGGCCAGTAGGTTGCATCTTTTGCGGGGTTTCCGGTGAGGCCGGTATAATAATAAGCGTTCTTATAGGTAGCGTCTCCGGCCGTGAATATTCTGGAGTCCTGCTAACCTCCGCCGAACAGATCTGACTTTATGCAACCCTTGACTTTAGCCGCCATCCCTGCGACTGTTTTGGCCGCCTGTATCTTGACGTTATTGGTCCCGTTGGATGGCCCGACAGTCCACGTAACAACCCCCGTTGTCCTATCTACAGTAAAGTGGGTGGTTTCGGCCTTATCCCACGTTGCCCCGCCGTCGGTTGATGCTATTAAGGGGGTTGCGTCAAGACCGGAAAGGCTCAATGTATAGGCAGTTGTACCGTCTCCGTTAAATGAATCGATGAACTTTGGCTGCACTAGATTAAACTGCTCATAGGCCGTTCCTCCGCCTGACGGAGACCTGCCGATTGTTAGCGTCGGTATATGGGCATTGGTCGAAATATCCGATACCGTAAAAGAGGAATTAATCAGTTTGTAATCGGTGCCGTTCTTGTAATGCAAAACATCATCAAAAACAAAAAACTCACCCTCTGCATCTGTAATGCCGATAGCGATTAAAGAGTCGACTCCAGTTGAATCGTCGTAGGCATATAGGCTTGTTTGCCACGCATAGACGATCTTGCCGTAAAACAATTCCTCGTATAAGCCGTTTACCCCTCCAGCGCCGTGGCTCTCCGGAAGTACCCATGTTTGTCCTCTGCGTTTCGTGATGGCTCCCCGATCGTCCAGATTGACATTCTGCATGGACGGAGATTGACCGTTTCCGATCTTCATTTCAACATCTCTCAGGTTCAGTCCGGCAAATGGTATTTCTGTTCCTAGCCGAAGTTCGCTAGGTTCTACCTCTGCTTCTTCTCTAAATTCAGGTATATTCATAGGATCACGTCCTTATCTGATCAATTAATTTGGTCGGCCTCGATGCGGCCCATAAGGAGCTCTGTATCTCGGCGGACGTACTTGTCTTTGCAGTGTCCATGTTTCCGACCAGTGCGTAATACTGCTGTACTAATCGATTTCCAAGTTTTTTATTCGTCGGGTATATTGCCATCCCTGCCATGAACCACGGGATAGCCGACTGAGCATCCGTCCGGACTTCAAATGTATAGGTGTCTTCTGTACTGTCGTCGATAACCGTCGGGAATTTCCAGTAGTGGATATCGAATTGCCCCGTAAGGAACCAATTTATATGGATCTTGTTGTCCGGAGTCAGCTTATAATCCTTGTTTTCGTCGAACTGCCTCTGGTCGAATGCCCGCATCATCTTATTAAATTCCATGTAGTTCGCTGGAAGGTCGTATGAAATATAAGCCGTGCAATGCGGTACCTTGATAGCATTCGGGTAGAGATAGGCGAATAATGCCCTGTAACGAGACTTCATCGGGTAGACCGGAACAACTTTAATCCTGACGTTATTTGATGTGCTTGCGATCGTTAAAAGCCCCCTATAGTTGACGAACTTCTGCAGGGCGTCGTCAGATATTCCCGAAACGGTTATGCTTCCGCTGAATGCTGTTGCTTCGCCGCCGTCAAGTGAATAGGTGCCATCAAGAGCCGTCCAGACTCCGGAGATCTCTTCGTCGAAATAGATAGAGCAATCCCCATCCACTTCAATGCTGAATGACTGCGATCCTGCCGCCGTATACGGATAGTCGCCGCCCGGGAAGTGCTGGATCTCGTCGAACGCATACAGCCCTAGCTGGTTCATAATCGGGTTATGCGAAATAGAGAGCACGTCTCCGATCTTTGCAACCTTGGCGATCTCCATCTGAGAGGTGTTCGCTAACTGTGGCATCCGGTAAACGAGATCCAGATAATTTGGATCGGTCGTTGATATTTCTTCGCCAGCATTCGAGAATTCATTGCAGTGCTTTATTGCATCAATCTTGGCTTGGCCCAGTGTTAAATCAGCCATAGGAATCCCTCCTTAAATGTCGAGGATCTGAATCGTGTAAGATGTCCCCGTTGCGTTCGAGATCAAAGACAGGGTATCGGCTACCATAGCAATCGGATAAACGGTTCCCGCGGCGCATATGTTGGCATTGGTAGTGGTTGCTGCAACGCCGTTCTTCTCTTTAAAATAAAGCGGTTGTGCCCCCGTGTTGTGGAGCATAAACTTTCTGCCCTTGATGGCAACGTCAACGGCAGTACCTTTGATGTCAGTGTTTACGATAGTTTCTTTAAGGGAATATGGTTCGATGTATGCGTACATATTTAAAACCTCCTTTCAAGGTTTGAATTCAAAGTTAAAAGGGAGCCGGAGCCCCCTAGTTAAGTGCTATGACGATTGAAGCGTTTGCTGTTGCGCTTGGAATAACGATTACCGTCTTTCCTGCCGCTATTGATGTCCCTGTATCGCCGGCAACATTTTTCAGCGTGAATGCGTTTGTGCTGCCTACATTGTGAACCATGCACCACGTTCCGGCCGTATTGCCGAGAGTGACGGTTTTCGATCCTGCCGTTAAGGTTATGGAGTAAAATTGCTTGTCTTTTTCTGCCGCAACCAAAGCATAGTCAACGGCTTTCGATAGTATTACAAGTCCGGTCATTGCGCCTGTGACGCTCCCGGCCGAACCCGAGACATTTCCTGTGACATTGCCTGTTACATTGCCGGTGATGTTTGCGATTATCCCTTTAGGGAATCTTGTTCCTGCCATAAAAGCATCTCCTTTCAAAGAGACAGGGAGAGCCGAAGCCCTCCCCACTGTTCATTGGTTATAGCTGATTAAAAAAGCACCCTATTTAAAGAGCGCTAAATATTCGACTATTTCGTACTTTCTGCGTGGGTCGTAAAACGGTTGCACAGGATACCATTCGAAAAAGTCTTTGTTCTGTTTGCTGCTGTTGCATGATTTACAACAAGGGATTATATTATTAGCGTCATAGCCTCCGCCAGCGGACAGGGGTATAAAATGGTCTTGCGTAAGATTTTTCAATTCCTTTCCGCAATAAGCACACGAATGATTAAACATGCGCTTGATTATTTCCCACTGTCTCTTAGTGAGTGTGGCCGATACTGCCGCCTGCCTGTTTCTGTATCTTTCGCGGCCTAACTGTTTTGATAGACGGCCCTTGTCGGACACATTGTATTTCCGGCTTCTTTTATTGTGCAATATTTTGTATTCCGGCTTTTGACGCTTCGCGGATTCTTTCGCCTTTAAAGACTCCTTGTTGTTTTTTCTGTATTGTCTGTTTATTTCTGCGATTTCTTCTCTGTGAGATTCTCTATACAAGCGGCGCAGTTCGTTGACGAAGTCTTTATTCATTTCGGCATATTTTCTTCGCTTTTCTAATTCAGCCTCATGGTTGTCGTAATAATAATCGCGGGCCCTTTTAACGTAGGAATCTCTATGCCGATCGTACTCCGCCTTTTTCTTTTTGTGTCTGCAATTATTGCAATAAACGTGTAGTCCGTCTTTGTGCTGATTTGACTTTATGTACTCACTTAACGGTTTATATTCTTTGCAGCATCCGCACAGTTTCATTTCGATCCCATCAATAATTTGATGTGGTATATGGCTTGGCATTTTATCAACCTCCCGTGATATAATTTGTTAAGTCCAAATTCTAATCGCATTATATCACGGGAATATTGAAATGTCAATGGTTATGAGGGATCGTGACCATAAATAATACGGGGATCATCCCAACCCAGCACGAAGTCCGTATAAGGTATGTACTCAGCGATAAGCGGATTCGCGCCCTTCTGGTCGATTACCTTTGGTCTTGTGCCATAGTAAAGATGCATGTACATCTTCAGTAGTCTGGAGTCTCCAGCAGCCCACTGTTTTGCGTTGAATCCGTCAATGACAAAGTATTTCATGTCTCTGACAGGATTTGCGCCGTTCTCTGCGCTTTCCGGAATCAGTTTTGCATCCGAACCGAAAAACTCTCTCGCTTTTGGCTCAAGCTCTGGGCTGACAAGTATAAGGTCATACTTGCACTGGAACGGAAGTCCATCGTAGGTTTCAAACCGTCTTGCGGCGGTCTGTGTGGTTGTAATGGCAGAAATGGAGAACGCGCTGGTTCCCTTGTTGCTGAATGTTGCAGCATCGGTTGAATTAAGCGGGTGATCGGTTGCAAATAAGGACTTGCTGTCCGGTCCCACGAACCCGGGGTTGAATCCGTTTCCAAACATCCTGTAGAAGTTCATCAGCACAGTCATGTACAGACCGTTAGAAAGTACCTGGCCGGCTTTCTTCGCTTCTCCGGACATGTCGAATTTCGCAGCCTTAAAACCGACTCTGTAGATACCGGCCTTTTCCTGACCGATATAAGAAGCGATGAAGCCCTTCTTTCTCGCCAGCTCCGTGAGGTTGGTGCCGTCATAGTCCGGAATTTCTCCCACACCGCCAGCACCGGCATTTTTCTTTTCATACCGATCCATGTCGTCCACATCGATGACCTGTTCGATGATGTTGGTATTCTTTGCATAGTCCTCGTCGAACCATTTAGATACGAGAGGGTACATTGCGTCTCTCCATGTATATTCGTTAAACATTCTTTATCCCTCCCTTATATCGTAAGGGTTGAATTGCCGAGCTGATGTAAACGAAGCATGAAGAATACTTCCTCAGTCACGGGATCAACCTTGACGATTCTGATAGACTCTCCGCCCACGGCTTTCAAGTCGAGATTTGTTCCGCCTGCGTTCAGGTCCCATCCAAGGGAGCCAACAGGAGGAAGAATGACAGCCTTGTCGCCTGCGGACACGTTACCGGCAAATACTCCGGTGAATGTTCCGGAAGTTGTGGCAAAGTCCGTAACTCTGAACAGAGTACCAATGGGGTCTGTCAGGGTGGAGGCTGTAGCTTTCTCGGATAGCTTCAAAATACCTCCGTTAAAGGTATCGTCTGCCGCTGCCGTCAGTTCTGCGTCTACCCAGGTTGTTCCATTGCCGCTGTCTGCGGTGGAAATTATCGCCGGGGTACACTTAAACACTGCTGTTGGCGAGCAGTAAACCTGAATCATGGTTCCGGTCTGTCCGTCGCTGGCTCCGTCATGCGGTTGTGCCGCAATTCCGAGATATGGGTCGTCCTGGTCCGTGTCGCCTACCGCCACAACGAAACCGGCGGCAAGTTTTACAACTTCTCCGAGCTCGATTGCAGTGTTGGTGACTATCGGAAACGCCAGAATAACGGGATTTGATGCATTGCTTAAATCGAATGCATATTCAATTTTCTTTGCAGTTTTGAACATTATTTTCGCTTCCTTTCGTTAAATTCCTTATAGCTCATTTGCATTTTGGGATATCTGCGGTTGTGGTCGTCCACGAAAGCCTTTTCGTCGGCCGTGAGACCGCCTGCACCGTCAGAACTGGTTCCTCGACCGCTTGAAGATGATCGGCTCCCGTTGGCTTGAATCTTGGCGATTGTTTCCGCCTCGACTCCACCAATGAGCTCCACGAAGTCCTTATAAGCTTCAACTAGCCAGTCTTGTTCACCGGTTTGCTTTTGCTTGCTGAGGAACTTCAAGAACTTTGGGTTCTCGTTCAGCTTTTTCAGATCAACATCTTTGGTGTCTTCGCATTCTGTGAAATGCTTGATCTGTTCGTCCTGCATTTTCTGCGTGGCGATTCGCTGATTCTCCGCATCTTCTACGGCTTTGGTTTTTCCTTTGATTGCCGACAAGTCATCCTGTAGCGATTTAATGGTCGCAAGGAGTTCGGGTGTCGTTCCCGTATCTTTCGCCTGCTGTTGCAGTTGTTCCAGCGTTTCTTTCTTCTCGCTGTCTCTGAGTTGATTGACAAAATCGTCAGCATCGGCTTTAATGGCAGATTTGATCTCGGCCGGGGTTCCGGTATAGCCGAACGGCTTAAGGTGCTCCATGATTTCTTTCATGTCGTGGATTCCTTCGCGTGACAGTCTTTCGCCGACAATGCGGTCTACTTCTTTCTGCTCGTCTTCGTCGAATACAACTTTTCCTGTTTCGTCTTTCATTGTTCTGGTCCTTCCTCCGTTTTGAGTCCGTCGACTGTTTTGAATTGACAAATAACTTCTGTTCCAATAAAAAACGGCTCGAACATAGCAAGTAGGTTCGGGTCGTTATTCGCGACATCACCCTTTGAGAGGTCAGGCATGAGTTCGTCTATCCTTTCTAGATAGGCTCGCATATTTACTTTTAAGGAACAGACTTGATTGTGAGAGCAATCATCACACGGTTTATAATCTCCACCGTATCGCATGGCTCCTCCTTGTTTAACGTCCTGTCGGACAGATTCCTCGTCTTTCCGAGTAGTCTATTTTTCTTCAAGGGTACTGTTTTCAGGTGTTGCGACTTCCCAGTCGTTTTGCAGAATACCGGACACCGTAAAGAGGATATCTTTTGTATCTGTAAAATTGGTGGTACTACCGTCGGCACAATGCATTTCTATTGCTCCGTGCCGATATTTCCAATAGCCCTTCCATGTTTTTCTCTTGATTGGAGTTCCTGCAATAAAATCAGCAAACAACTCCTTGAACGAAAAACTTGGCTTGTGCGGGTTTACGCCTCCCGAAAACGCACCATTTGCACATTTTGTTCTTAAGTCCATTTCTCTTCCTTTCTCCGCTTATTGCCCGTCGGCATAATAAAAAAGAGCGCCGGCTATTTCTTGCCTTTGCTCATTCCTGACATCATTGCATTTCTTATGTTGTCGGTGTTCTTCTTGCTTGGTGCTTTCGGTTTGGTTACCGGCTTTGTTGTGCTCGGTTTCGACCCGGTCAGCCCCAGGGCCTTATTGGTCGCGGCGGCCTTTTCCTTTAGGATTTTACTAGCTGCCGTCATTCTGGTTTTATTTCCGCTGATTTCGGCGTATCGTTCAAGTGATCTTGCATCGTCCTCGGCTTGCCAGCGTTTGTCCTCACTACATGAAATTGCTTTTGACATGGCTCCTCCTTTCGATTATCCTCAATCTTAACGACTTCAACGACAACGTCGGGGTTCTCGATTGTTCCCCCTCTGATGGCGTAAAAATTAGCGCAGGGCGGGTTCAAAAGGTGTTCATTGCCCTGTTCATCCTTATAGGTGTTTTCGTTGCCGGAATTGAAGCACAGCCGGTCGCGGTCATAAAATATCTTGGCGCGTTCGTTCAGTTCTTCGAGCGTGATTTCCCCAGCGTCGAATTGCGCGCGGTCAGCGGGGTCGTATTCGATGTACTGTTTGCTGTCTTTACCGTTCCTTAAAGGTCGTTGGCACAGCGGGCAGGTTTCAAGCATTGGAATCATCCTCCTTTATTCCGATTTTCAATATACCTCTTTTGGCGCAGACCAAAGCCCTTGCCATATCATCTATGAGTTGATGAATAAATCTATCTTGCATATCGTTTCCGCTCTCGCCTAATAGACAAAATTTTAAATGCAAAAGTTCATGTACGAGCGTTCTTTCGAAATCGTATGGAATAATATACTCTCCATAGCAACTTTCCTTTAAGATGCTTATTCTTGCGCTTTTGATTGTTTCTGTCCATTCGGTTTCGCCAGCAACGTTTTTTAATGTCATGTCACACGGAAGCGAATCTGGAATAAGTTTAATCCGCCATTCCTGCAATCCGAGCCGCTCAACCCATTCCTTTAAAAGGTCGTCCATGCGTTACCTCCCTCCGCCGCGTCTTCTACATATGGGCGAAACGTAATCGCATTAAGAACCGGTATCGAACTTCTCCTGTGCATCGCTTTGACTTTGTTGTACGACACGACTGTTTTTTTGCCATCAATTTCGGCAAATTCAATGAATTCGATATACTCGTTTTCTCTTTCTTTCATTACATCATTCCTCCCATCGCCTGTTTCACCATCGCGATCTGTTCCTCCGGTGATAACTGCGCGAACTGTTCCTGCTCTTCCGGAGCCAATGAATTATAATACGCATCTACGGGGTGCTCCTGTCCTTCTGGCGGTGTCTGCATCTGGACGGTCTGATCGATAGCGTCCTTGATCGCCTGTTCGTTCGGCAATCCCATAATCTCGATGTTGGATTTCATCAATTCCGCCTTGGCAGGGGTGAGGTTGTCCAGTTTGTCCGCAACTTCGGAAGCCGCCTGAGTCTGGAACGCTTTGGACTGCTTCATGCCGTCCGTGGTGATGATTTCGGAGTCGATTCTCGGGTAATAAGAGGCTTGGTCAGCAATTCCTTGATCGTTATACCCCGGTACGATTGATTCTCCACCCTCATTGGCGGCGTTGAGCATTGCCTCATATTTCGGCCTGTCGAATACCTTTAGGGAGTCACTGTTGAACGTAAAGAATTTGTCCTGCTCCTGTCCGGTTTCATCCTTTTCGCCGCGAATCAGAATCTCGCGATCCATGTTATAAAATTCAAGCGCCGTCCAATCCAAAAGCTCATAGAGCCTGCGGAATCCCTCTGACCTATCGGCTTTCTTGATGTCTGACCGTTTCTGCGCTCTTTCATTGAGTTGTGCGATACCGGAAGAGGTTGTAACCCTTACCGGTTCTTTGCCTTGCGCGGAGTCAAACGATCCGTTGGTCTCCTGGATGAGCTCCTTGATCTTATTTATCATGCTAAGAGAGTTGATGTTGCTGGACATTCCGCCAAGCCGTTTGATGGCAGAGGATTTATTGTCTTTTGCCCAAAGGATTCCCCCGGGTGTCTTTGTTACGCTCGTTCCATCCTTCAGGGCGTTTTCTTCGATAACCAGCATATCGTCAGCGTCATACATATCGTGCAGCAGGATAGAAAGCAGTTCTCTGTCGCCTGCATCTATAAGATCCTGAACCGGCTCGATTTCTCCTAATCCCCAGAAAGACATGTCGTCCGGTACCTTATAGTACGTGATGATCGGATACATCTTGTTGCCTGAGAACCTTGTGCGTTCCCAGTATTTCTTGATCCACTGGACTTCTTTTCCCTCAACCTGAATCGAACAAGCCATATCGCCTTCAAGGTCTCTGTACCAGTGTTCTACAACCTGGAATGTTTCGTCGTACTTTGGAACGTCCTGCGCCCTGGTATAGATCTCGGTGTCCCCATAAGACGAACTGCCCTGAAGCTGTGAAAGGATCTCGCGCTGTGATCTACCCCGGAACGTTCTCCACGCCTTGAATTTATGCATCCTATAGGCATAGTCTTGATATTCGCAATCCTCGTCGGTGTATGCGGTCGGGTCTGGGAAGATATAGGATGGGTTCGGTCCGCCTATGGTAATATCGCCTATGTAGCCCGGGCCCATGATTGAGCCGTCAAATGCCACTTTCCAGTGAGCTGTGCCGAACTTGTTGAGACTCCGCTCGTTTTTCGGAAGCAACCCGGGAAACTTGTTGTTGTAAAGAATGAACTTGACTACATCTTGCCGTACCTTCGCCATCTGGGGATCCATCTTCCGGTCCCTGCCCTTAAAGGTGAATTCCGGAGGGAGTGGGTCGATCTGCGTCTCTACCTGGACAAATGCATCGGTCAGACATGGAGGGTTGAAGTCCCATCCTTTTTCTGCGGCGATCTCGGCAAGCTTCTCGTTGGTGTAGTGCCGGTTGTGGTAATAATCATCCAGTTCTTTGAACTTATCCGCGATCGGGCTCTTATGGTTCTTC
>JAQWBM010000015.1 GCA_028706405.1 Eubacteriales bacterium | reverse complement strand
ATTTTGATAACAAAAACCGTAATAGTCAAATGTAACTGGGCGAATATAGAGAAAAAACAGGCTAAAAACAGGCCATTTACTAAGCAAATGGGTTTAGTTATCGAATAGGTTAATCGAGTGGGAATAACATATTGTAGACCACAATAGCATTAAATGAATAATAGAGAATTATAGCCGCCGAAGCGAATAATCATTGATTGTTCGCTTCAAATACTATAAAGAAGCTATGAGCATAATAGAGAAGGCATTGAGTGAAATAAGGAGAAAATATAAAGCAAAAAAAAAGAGGCGGCTAGTAACGGTGCTCCGGCATTGGATTTGATTGACGGGAATGCACTCATTGATTTGTTGCAAGTTTTTTGGAAAGAATGGTACAGATAAGGTTTATATCCAATGGTTATGTGGTATAATAAACGAATAAATCTGAAGGGGAGGATATGTTTTGAATATACATGAAAAGGGAAGAGTAACTATGAATGCAAATAATAAACTGTTGTTTTTCCTCGGGGTTTTTGTATCTGTGGGAGTTATAATTACATGCTTATTAAGAAAGGTTTTTGACGGTAGCTGCGCCGTTACAAAAAAATAATATGCAGTAGAAATCTACAAATTGAGATTAAAGAAGACCTGAATTGTAGTATATCAGGCTTCTTTTTTTATGTGCATTACGCGGCCGACATAGCTTGTATCACTTAGGCTGCGATGACAGTGCTGAAAAGTTTCTGCATTTAAAAATTGTAAAACAATGGAGATAATGCTAAAATCAAATTACCGACAGATAAGCCTTATAAGTTGCCTTTGCTGATTTACGGCTTGCAAGGGAGATGAAGGGAGATTAAATAAAAAGGGAGATTAAATAAAAATGAACAACGATAAACGATATGCAGTTTTAATAGACGCAGACAATATTTCAGAGAAATATATCAAGTTTATATTAGATGAAATATCCAATGATGGAATTGCAACTTATAAACGTATTTATGGGGACTGGACCAAGCCGAGTCTTTCATCATGGAAAAATGTGCTGCTGGAGCATTCCATCACACCGATACAGCAGTACAGCTATACAACAGGTAAAAATTCAACAGATTCCGCACTGATCATCGATGCCATGGATATACTCTATTCCGAATACGTAGATGGTTTCTGTCTTGTTTCAAGTGACAGCGACTTTACCAGATTGGCAGCCAGGCTCAGGGAATCAGGGATGGATGTGGTAGGGATGGGAGAAAGCAAAACCCCAAAACCCTTTATCGCTGCATGCAATAAATTTAAATATTTAGACTTACTGGCAATTGCGGACCAGTCTACTGGGACCTTGGCACGAAAACCAAAAGAGCAACAAGAGGGCGAAGACAGGATGACCAATTCTGATACGATCCGAAAAGCGATTATTACAATAGTTCAAGAAAATGACGATGAAGATGAATGGATTTTCATTGGAGATATAAGAAACAAACTTCAAAAGAGGTACCCTGACTTTGACGTCCGCAATTTTGGGTTTAATAAGTTCACGCCATTTATTCAATCATTAGATTTATTTGAAATCAAATCAGAAAGGATCAGCGGCTCAAATAATAAGTTGATCTATGTGCGGGAAAAATGACTAGTATGACGTATTCTAAATAACTGACAGAAAACGCATAATGAGTTTACATGGGTAATTTTGAAAAACATAGCTGTAGTGGGGCTACAGCTATGTTTTTTCAAGGTTGCCCATGGGAATTCAAGCAAGTTTGATCCCAGTTAATTTAAATACGCCATACTAGTCGGTAAGAATAATTTTCATGTTTAAAACAGGTCGGAAATTCGACTGCAAATCAAGGAAATTAATAGAGTTGATTATAGAAAATAAGGGAAAAAGCCACAGATGAGCTTGGATGGCAAATTAATAATGGTTGAGTTTTTATATATATAGTATATAATATTTATAAGAGCGTTGTAGATAATTTCAGAATCGAGGCTGGAATGACAGAATTAAGTATTGATTTTCAATACTTAAGGAGAATTTTTTTAAAGACTATACAAAAATGGAGTGGAATAATGAAAAAAATTAATAGAGTCATGATAGCAAACCGTGGAGAAATTGCTATCCGAATAATAAGAGCGTGTAATGAGCTTGGCTTAAAAACCATTGCTGTATATTCAGAAGAAGATAAGATGTCATTGTTTAGAACAAAAGCGGATGAATCTTATCTTATTGGCGTCAACAAGCGTCCGGTGGAAGCTTACCTCGATATTGACGGAATAATCAGCCTTGCTTTGGAAAAACGCATTGATGCTATACACCCAGGATACGGCTTTCTTTCTGAAAGCTCGGAATTCGCGCGAAGATGCGGAGAGGTAGGTATAGAATTCATAGGACCTTCGCCAGATGCTATGGATAAAATGGGCGATAAAATAAAGTCTAAGATAGTAGCCAGAAGTGTTGGTGTTCCTGTTGCCGGTGGGCTTGATAAGCCGATTTCCGATTTTGAAGAAATAAGTGCGATTGCTGATTCAATAGGGTATCCGGTTATACTGAAGGCTTCAGCTGGTGGCGGCGGCAGAGGAATGAGAGTTGTTTACAACAGGGAAGAAATAGAAACTGCATTTATCAGTGCACAAAGTCAAGCCAGAATGTGCTTTGACAATGATGATATGTTCGTTGAAAAATATATTGAAAAACCAAAACATATTGAAGTCCAGGTGCTGGGCGATAAACATGGTAATTTGCTTCATCTATATGAAAGAGATTGCTCAATTCAACGGCGACATCAAAAAGTTATAGAACTTACTCCCGCCGTATCACTATCTCCCGAAAAAAGAAAGGCTATTTGTGACGATGCCATAAAAATTGCAAAAGCAGCAGGCTATAGCAGTGCCGGTACAGTTGAATTTCTGGTGGATATCAATGAAAACCATTACTTTATCGAAATGAATCCAAGAATTCAAGTAGAGCACACAATTACTGAGATGATTACAGGCATCGATCTTGTTCAATGCCAAATTCTTATAGCTGAGGGTCATGCGCTAAACTCGGATGAAATAGGTTTATACAGACAGGAAGATATAAAACCAAGGGGCTATGCTATCCAATCCAGGGTCACAACTGAAGATCCTACAAATAACTTTATTCCTAATACAGGGACAGTCGATGTTTACCGGTCAGGCTCAGGTTTTGGTATTCGTTTGGATGGAGGCAATGACTATGCGGGTGCAATTATAAGCCCTTATTATGACAATCTTTTTATTAAAATTACAGCCCATGGAAGAACATTTAAAGATGCCATAAGGAAATCAACAAGAGCTCTTAAAGAATTAACGATTACCGGGCTTAATACTAATATTGGGTTCCTCCTTAATGTTTTGTCCCACGATACATTTATTAAGGGTGAATGCCATACCGGATTCATTGAGGAAAACCCCGAGCTCCTTAACATTAAACCAAGAGATGATGAAGAATTCAGACTAATAAAGTTTATTGGAGAGAAAATAGTAAACGAATCAAAAAAGGATATAATTGATTATGAAGAGCCTGTTTTGCCTGAGTTGCCGGATGTTGAGTATTTGGACGGAACCAAAAGGATAATGGAAGCAGGTGGACCGGAAGCAGTTGTTAGATGGATAAAAGAGCAGAAAAAACTGCTGCTTACAGATACTACTATGCGCGATGCACAGCAATCACTCGTGGCTACCAGGGTGAGAAGCACGGATATGTTTAAAATCGCGGAGGCAACAGCATATTATGCAAAAGACTTATTCTCTCTTGAAATGTGGGGAGGGGGCTCTTTTGATGCCGCCTATCAACATTTAAAAGAATCCCCTTGGGTGCGGCTTGATGAACTCAGAAAAAGAATACCCAATATATTGTTCCAGATGCTATTAAGAGGAAAAAATGCCGTAGGATATAAAAGCTATCCCGATAATGTTTTAAGAGAATTTATAAAAGAATCAGCTGCAAGTGGAATTGATGTTTTCAGGATTTTTGATTCTCTTAACAACTTGGGAAACATGGAATCCTCACTGGATGAAGTACTTAAATACAATAAGATCGCAGAGATGTGCATATGCTATACCGGGGACATACTCGATGATAGCCGGGATAAATATTCCCTCGATTACTATGTAAAGAAGTCTAAGGAAATAGAAAAAATGGGTGCCCATATTCTTGGGATCAAGGATATGGCAGCGCTTCTTAAACCTTATGCTGCTGTTAAGCTGATAAACGCTTTAAAGCAAGAAATATCCATCCCAATACACTTGCACACTCACGATAGTACAGGAACCGGCGTTGCTACAGTTCTGATGGCAGCATATGCCGGCGTTGATATAGCCGATACAGCATTCAATAGTATGTCCGGCCGTACAAGCCAGCCAACACTTAATTCCGTAGTAGCCGCACTTGAAAACACTAACAAAGAAACAGGTTTACAATTAAAAGGGATACAAAAAATATCTGATTACTGGGGGACTGTCAGACCTGTATACAGCAAATTTGAATCAGGCTTGAGTTCAGGAAGCACTGATATGTATACATATGAGATACCCGGAGGTCAGTATTCAAACCTGAAGCTGCAGATGGAAGACCTTGGCATGGGTCATAGGTTCCACGAAGTAAAGAAAATGTACAGTACGGTTAATGATATGATGGGTGATATTGTTAAGGTTGCTCCAACCTCTAAAATGGTTGGTGACATGGCATTATTTATGGTTCAGAATGAACTCTCTCCTGAAAACATATATCAAAAAGCGAAAGATATGGATTTCCCCGAATCAGTTGTGTCATATTTCCAGGGGGTAATGGGACAGCCTAAAGGCGGATTCCCGCGCGCTTTACAGGACTTGGTCCTAAAAGATATAGAACCCATAATCAATGGTCATGGCAATTTGGTGCCTCTTGCGGATTGCGAGGCCATTGAAAAATACCTAAAAGAAAAATTTGATGATTATATCCCGACCAGAAGAGATTTGATAAGCTATGCGATTTTTCCTGATATTTTTGAAGAATACCTTAAATTTAGAAAAGAATATGGAAACCTGGAAAGAATGGGAAGCGATGTTTTTTTCCATGGTCTTTATGAAGGTGAGACAAGAGAGATTGAGGTTGCTGAAGGTCGGATTATGATAGTGAAATTTGTTGAGCTTGGCAAGCATGACTCCAAGGGTAATAGGATTTTGAAATTTGAAGTTAACGGAATCCGAAGAGAAATTAAAATAAAGGATAAAATGCAAACTCAAATAGTTTCACCCCATGCAGGTACTGTTTCAAACATATGCATCAAGGAAAAACAGAGAGTTAAAACAGGTGATTTGCTGGTCGAAATCATATAGTTGAGTAGCATAAGAATATAACAGAATATAACCTTTTCTAGGGATAGTTTTTTAAAACTGTCTCTAGTTTTATGTTGCTCGTGTGTCCGGCGAGCTGGACGTTACAAGCATTGCCCTCATTATGTTAAAGAAGAGTGATTGAAACTTAAAAAAGCCTCCATCCGGAGACTCCTTCCCATCGACATTTAAAGTGTTTGATGCATTTCACGGCTATAAAATCTTAGTAAGGTTAGGAGCAAAATTCATCCGCCAAAATGAAATTTCACTCCAACCTTCTTTACTAAGATAACAGTTATCACACCTTGAAAACGCATAGTTGATTTGGATATTAATCAGGTAAAAACAGGGTGGAATTTATCTATTCATCAAATTAAAAAATACGAAAATTGTCACTCACGCTACCCTATACCCAAAATTCAAAACATTTCAGGTGTTTTCGCTTTAATTTTACCAAATTAAATTTGATTTTAATAGTTTTTCCTCAAGATAGATGCCTGATATGTAATTTAGCCTTGCAAAAGTGTAAATTACTTTTCTTCTTCTTTCTTTGGGAAAGTGAAAAATATACTTAGATATCCCAAAATCGGACCTAGAGCATTTGCAATTATAGCCCAAATCACACAGCTTATAATTGGGCTGATACCTAAATCAGGAAAACCATTTGGAATCGCGTATAATGCAAATACTGTTGAATAGGCATTAAACGCTGGTAAACTTGCACTGGTTGCAGGTATTTTAAGCATTAACATTAATAAAATTACTGTAATGAGGACCGCCAGCAGAATAGCAGCCATACCGGCTATGCCAAACTGTGGAAAAATTTCTATTAACCAAAAACATAATCCAGCTAGTACTGCACCAGGTATTATCACAGGGTATATTTGTTTGAAAGCGGCTGGAGTTGCTCCTAAAGCAAAATACCATGCCCATCCAATAAATATAGCCCATATAGGTAACCCTACCCCAACTAACATCAATAAGCATGATAGTGAAGCTAGTACGGCAACCGTAAGCTCGATCGGAATACGTGATTTCATATAAACACCTCCAAGATCGACTACCTTATTACTTAATAGGTAAGTCTCTTACTCAATAACTGCTAATACTACGTCTGTTCCAGATTTCTCTGAGACAGAAGCTTCTCCTTCTGCGTTACCACCCTGATTGGCGCAAGTGTCCGCTATGCTCCATGTACTATCATACATGCTCCATTGATAACGGGCGGAGGTCCCGTCAGGCGCTACTATTGCTTGTTAATTTCACGTTATGCTTTGTTGCTGGTTCGTTCGTGCTCGCTTGTGTATGTCTGTATACACGCGCTTCACATTCACTCACCGCGCCGCGCCTACCGTGAAATTTCCTGTGGAAATCTTTGCAAGCTAATTTCGTCCTGCCCTCATAAGTCCATTCAGCTTAGTTTCATTTGCCGCATTTACACCATCGGCGGCTCTCTATAAAGTGAAGGTCTAAGCTTACTAATCTTAATCAATGGTTTTTTGCTGACATATATAATAGTATACGTTGGAAAAGAAAAAATGTCAAGAAAAATTTACCATTGTTTTGCAGCAATGTTAATTGCAAGTTTAATTGCCCATCTTTATCTCCAGCCGCCTCCATCTCATTTGCTGTCTTGTAAACGAGGATTTTGCGGGGGTGATTGCTCACACAGCCGTCTGTTCGTTGTAATTCTTTGGAGGTCAGTTTACCGATATCCGTTCCCTTTGGAACAAACTGCCGGAGAATTCGATTGCCATTCTCGTTGCCGCCTCGTTCCCATTTCTCTTTTATAAAAACTCTTGACAAAAAATGTTTTTAGAATAAAATGTGCTCATAAGGTTTATTTAGTGCATTTTGTGATTGGAGGTGATGACATGGCTTATGAAAAGGAAGTATTA
Organism: Eubacteriales bacterium; assembly: GCA_028706405.1. Classification (GTDB taxonomy): domain Bacteria; phylum Bacillota; class Clostridia; order Peptostreptococcales; family Anaerovoracaceae; genus Anoxybacterium. The sequence goes on along the minus strand of JAQWBM010000015.1, from coordinate 35,020 downwards.
GAAAAACTCATTTTAGATGTTTCGGAAAAATTTCTCTTTCGGTACGGATACAAGAATCTGAACCTGAACGATGTTGCCAAAGAAATCAACATCAGCAAAACGACCTTGTATAAAACATTTGATAGTAAATACGTTGTAGCGAGCAGGGTAATTGAGCGGCTTCTTGAAAATGCGGAGTTTGCAATGTCCGAGCTGCTTCAATCGGAATTGCCTTTACCGGAAAAGCTAAAGCAGGGTATTGAAATTATCTCCAATATCTATACAAAAATGGACAGAGAATTTTTGTATGATTTAGAAAATAGTCTGCCGGAGTTGTGGGAAAAGATTGATGCCGCCAGAAAGAAAAAAGAAAGCGCAATTACGGCTTTGCTTTTCAAAGAACAAAGCAAGGGCGTTGTTCGCGCCGATATCGACCCCGCACTTTTGTCGGCGCTGCTTTTAACACTTATAAGGGGAATGTACAACCCCAATTTCTTTTTAACGTACAATGTGACATCTGATGTGGTTGTGAAAGCAATCATTGATATTTTTTTACAAGGGAGCGTTGGGCGTTAATTGCTCTCATGGCACACATAGAAAGGAAAGGTGATATCCGTGATAAATATTGAAGGCAATGACATGGTTTTGCTCACAAACGTAAATAAGATGCTTGGTAAAGTAAAAAAGAATAGATAATTTATCTATTCGCGGCGAATGGGGAAGGATTTATGGTTTGATCGGACCCAATGGATCGGGCAAGACAACCATTCTCAATCTTATCACAGGGTTGTATCAACCATTCCTTTCAGCAGGCCAACTTTCGGCAAGTCGGAGGCTGGAGTCATGGGACGTTCAAGTATATGACCCAAGAACGGTTTGATGAGATAAAAACCGATCCTCTTATCAAGCAGTATGGGCTGCGCCGCTTTGTTGGCATGCCGAATGATGCGCCGTTTCTAAAATCCCATGTGGAAATCGGATACAGCGATGCGAACCAGGGCGCATTGGATGTACTGCGATCCTGAAGAAGGGCGTTTGCCTGCCGAAGGTACCGGCGAGGCGGCCACCGATACCAGGGTATTGGAGTTGCTGGGAGTTGAGCCGATTTTGGGAAACGAGTTCACCATAACCTTTGATGTGGACGGCACGGAGGTGACGGAAACCTTTGTTTTGAGCGGATGGTGGAAATATGACGAGGCGGTTGTCGCAAACCATGTTCTCATTCCCCACAGCCGCGCGCGGGATATCTATGACCAAGCCGGCATTGGCGGGGGTATCGGCAAGGATGGTCTGACCGGTTCTTGGAATCTGGACGTTATGCTGGGCAGCTCGCTGTACATTGAACAGGAACTGAACAAAATCCTTGCAAATCACGGCTACCAGACGGAAAGCCGCTCAGCGGGGGATAATTATATTGCAACAGGCGTAAACTGGGGTTATAGCGGCGCACAGCTTGCCGACAGCATGGACCCTTTCACTGTCGCCGCCATCACGGGGCTCCTGCTGATCATTATTTTTACGGGCTATCTGATTATCTATAATGTATTTCAGATTTCCGTTTCAAACGATATTCGCTTTTACGGTCTGCTGAAAACCATTGGCACTACGGGGCGGCAGCTGCGGCGCATCATCCGCCAGCAGGCATTGCTGCTATCCTTGATCGGCATTTCCCTTGGGTTTCTGGTTGGCTATGGCGCTGGTATCAAGCTGACCCCTGTGATCTTATCTCAGCTCAACGGTGTCGTACAGGATGCGGTGTCGGCAAGCCCGTTGATTTTCATTGGTTCCGCGCTCTTTGCCCTGGTCACAGTGATGATCTCCTGCCGCAGACCGGGACGGATGGCGGCAAGAGTATCTCCGGTGGAGGCTGTTCGCTATACTGAGGGAACGGCAGACAAGAAAACGATACGCAAAGCGCAGTCAGGCGCATCGCTGCCCAAAATGGCATGGGCGAACCTGGGGCGAAGCCGCGGCAAAACAGCAATAACAGTGACTTCTCTGTCACTGGCGGTACTTTTGCTCAATATGACGGTCACCTTTACCAATGGTTTTGACATGGATAAATATCTGTCCAAAATGGCTGCGGATTTTATGGTAGCGGATGCGGGCTACTTTCAAACGAGAAACTTCTGGGAAGGCTTTATTATGCGCTGGGCGCTGTGGCAGTGTCGCTTTTTCTCAGCATCGCCGCCGGTCCATTGCTGTCCAATGTACTGGCCAGTATGTTCTGGTTCTTTACGTATCGGTTTACGGTTTTACCCATCTTTTGTGTTGCTCCGATTTTTGCCGTACTCGGTATTGCCGTGCCACTGATGGTGTACCGCGCTGTTTCCAGGCGCTCTGTTGTTGAGCGTCTGAGGGAAGCAGAATAGCTGGATAAATCAATCTGTTTGCGAGGTTAATCATATTGCTTATATAAAACAAGAGGAATGCCGATGCATCCCTCTTGTTTTCCGTATTTAGTTTGCCTTATGGGTGGGTTCACAACTTTTCCTTTTTGCTGCGCACCTTTGGCTCCATCTGTTTCTTTGCGTAATATACAGTTTGCTTTATCAGGTAGGTTCCCAATTTGTCTTTGTGACTTCCCGGTCTTAACTTTCACTTGTTTTATGGCAGTTCAGGCACCCCCTCTGTTGTCACCAAGGGAATGCCCCTAAATGAACTTTTACATAATTTCAGGCACTTTCGGCAGCGTTGAGAAAGAACGCTGCAAATCTTCATCGGTTGGAATATAATCTGTCATGGCGCCATTTATATAAGAAGTATATGCACTCATGTCAAAGTAACCTGTGCCGGTCAGTCCGAAGATAATAGTTTTTGCTTTTCCTGTTTCCTTGCACTTCAATGCTTCATCGACCGCAACTCGGATTGCATGTGCTGATTCAGGTGCAGGAAGTATGGTTTCCACCTTTGCAAAAAGGGTTGCAGCTTCAAAAACTTTTGTTTGCTCCACTGACACCGCTTCCATAAATCCATCATGATAAAGCTTTGATAGTATAGGTGACATCCCGTGATATCTCAATCCCCCGGCATGATTAGCGGAGGGCTTGAAATCACTTCCCAATGTATACATTTTAGCCATAGGAGTGCTTCTTCCCACATCACAGAAATCATATGCGTATTTTCCGCGGGTGAAGGATGGACATGATGCCGGCTCAACAGCAACGATTCTTGTTTCAAATTTCCCGGTAAGTTTATCCCGCATGTATGGTGCAATCAAACCTGCCAGATTGGAACCGCCTCCGGCACAGCCGATGACGATATCAGGATATTCCCCGAGGAGATCCATAGCTATTTTTGTTTCAAGACCGATAATGGACTGATGAAGGACCACCTGATTCAATACGGAACCAAGAACATACCGGTGATTCGGTGTTGTTGTTGCCTTCTCTACCGCTTCAGAAATTGCACATCCAAGGCTTCCTCCTGTCGAGGGGTCATCATTTAACATTGCTCGTCCAACATTGGTCGTATCGCTTGGGCTTGCGATGACAGAGCTTCCAAATGTTTCCATTATAGCTTTTCTGTAAGGCTTTTGTTCAACGGACACCTTAACCATATAAACCGTAAGAGGAATTCCAAAATAAGCACACGCTTCGGAAAGAGCAGTTCCCCATTGACCGGCGCCTGTTTCTGTAGTTAGTCCGTCAAGACCTTGTTCCTTTGCATAATAAGCCTGAGCGATGGCGGAATTCAGCTTATGACTGCCGGAGGTGTTGTTGCCCTCAAACTTATAGTAAATCCTGGCCGGAGTATTTAACGCCTTTTCCAGGTTATAAGCGCGGACCAGAGGAGAAGGCCGATAGATTTTATACATCTCCAGCACTTCCTCAGGAATATCGATATATCGTGTTACCGCATCCATTTCCTGCTGAACCAGCTTTTCACAGAAAACGGGATATAAGTCCTCTGCCTGAACAGGCTGCATGGTGCCGGGATTGATCATCGGATCGGGCTGTTCCTTCATATCGGCTCTCAAATTGTACCACTGCTTTGGCATCTGCTCCTCAGTTAAATATAGTCTGTGTGGAATTTTACTCATGGTTTTCATTGTTTTTTCCCCTTTCTTTGCTTATTAACTCTCCGACGTTTTACGTCTTTCAAAAACAAAAAAACTTTTGTTCCAGATTTCTCTGGGACAAAAGCTTATACTTCTGCGGTACCACCCTGATTGGCGCAAGCGCCCACTTGTTCCATGTACTATCATACATGCTCCCTTGATAACAGGCGGAGGTCCCGTCAGGCACTACTTTTGCTTGTTAATTTCACGTTATGCATTGTTGCCGGTTCGTTCGTGCTCGCTTACGTATGTCTGTATACGTGCGCTTTACCCTCACTCACCGCGCCGCGCCTACCGTGAAATTTCCCGCGCAATCTTACTTTTGTTAATTTCACGTTATGCATTGTTGCCGGTTCGTTCGTGCTCGCTTACGTATGTCTGTATACGTGCGCTTTACCCTCACTCACCGCGCCGCGCCTACCGTGAAATTTCCTGCGCAATCTTTACAAGCTAATTTCGTCCTGCCCTCATAAGTCCATTCAGCTTAGTTTCATTTACCGCATTTCCATCGTCGGCGGCTCTCTATAAAGTGAAGGTCTACGCTTACTAATCTTAATCAGCGGTTTGTCAATATTGATTGTAGTATATGATGAAAGTGAAAAGATGTCAATAAAAACTTTTATAATTATAAAAGGGTAAGTCAAAGATCAAGAGATGATTGGCAGAGGGGCTGGGTAAATCAGAGAATGAGCAGCCAATCATCATTTCTCGGCATATGGCTTACCCAAATCTAATAGGTATATTTGTAATAATACTTATGCGAGAGTATAATTTAAAGGGATGAAATTCAAGCATTCCCTGAACTGTTTAGTAAGATTTGATTAATTTAATAAAATTGTAAGAAACGTAAAGACCTTTTGTTAAGAATGTTTTGGTATCCTCTATGCAGAGACTGAGAAAGGGGGATACCTATTATATTAATAGAAATGAAGGAGAAAAAGAGATGAATATTTTAATTTGCGATGACGACAGGGATATTGTTGATGCTATCGAAGTATACCTAAAAAATGAAGGATATAATATTTGTAAAGCTTATGATGGGATTGAAGCTCTGGATATCGTTCGCAGAGAGGATATTAATCTGATTCTTATGGACATCATGATGCCAAAGCTGGACGGGATGAGAACTACCATGAAGATTCGTGAAGAAAAAAACATACCGATTATAATGCTTTCGGCAAAATCTGAAGACTACGATAAGATCACAGGACTGAACGTGGGGGCAGACGACTACATCACAAAGCCTTTTAATCCGCTGGAATTGATCGCAAGAGTGAAGTCTCAGTTGAGGCGGTACGTGAACCTGGGAAGCATGGAGAAAAAAACAGGGGTTTTTAAATCAGGGGGATTGATGGTGGATGACGAGGCAAAGACCGTCACGGTAGACGGGGAGCAAGTGACCGTCACTCCAATCGAGTTCGGAATATTAAAGTTATTGACAGAAAATGCCGGTAAGGTGTTTTCCATGGATAAGATCTATGAAGCGGTGTGGAAAGAGCCATCCTTCAGTCCGGAAAACACGGTGGCTGTGCATGTTCGGAGAATCCGGGAAAAAATCGAGATCAACCCGAAGGATCCGAAATATTTGAAGGTGGTGTGGGGTATTGGATACAAAATCGAAAAATATCGATAAAAATAAAATAATGACAGCGGTAGCTTTCATCCTTTGCGTGGTACTGTTTATCGCCGCCGTTGGAGGAGGATTTTTTACGCTTCAGGCTACATTTGAAGGAGTGGACCGCTATGAAAATGTGGATGAGCTTTTGTTTTGCGACAGCTATCAGGAAAGCGTTTCTTTCCAGCGGGAATTTCAGGAAAAGCTGAATGATATTCAGTATTTGCTGAGTCAGTACGGAAGTGAGGAAATTATAAGAAGCGGAAAGACGATCAGTGCGGAAAGACTGGAATACGCCATAAGGGACTTGTTTTATGCAGGTTCGTATGAAGGTGCTCCCCGCGGCGATGGTGCTCCGCGCCATGTGACCATTGATCAAAATGCTGCTGAAACCTATGGAAACGATTATGACGTGCCGTCTGTCAGGGAGCGCTTCAAAGAGGATCATGGACCGGAAATCGAGGAAATAAAGGAAGTCATGATCATGGAAGATCTGCAGACCTTTCAAAATCATAAAGATCGATTGGACCGGGAAGAGGGCTTTTCTTATTACGCCTCAGATGGGGTGAATACGGTCACCAATCTGACCATGAGTACGGATTCTGCCATATCAAGGAAACAGTTCTCATCGGCTCCCGCTTATTTTATTTATGAAGACGGTGCGCTGAAAAAAGTGCCGGCGTCGCAGGAAATCTCAGACCGCGGCATGAAATATTTTGACCAGGGTCTGGAAGACCTCCTGGATTCCGAGCGCAACGAGGCATTCAAGGTCTATTTCTCTTTCGACAAGCAATATCTTGCGGGGAAAGAAATAAGCTACGCCGCCGCCCGGTCCCAGATCCTCAAACTGATTCCGCTGACCATCGTGTGCGCGCTGCTTTCTCTGGTTTCGCTGATCTATCTCATTGTAACGGCAGGAAGGAAGGATGAGGAAGGAAACCGCCCTGTCTATGCAATCGACAGGCTGTTTACCGAGCTTCAGCTTCTGATCGTCGGCTTTCTTTTTATCGGCGGGGGGCTGGGTTTTGGAAGCCTTATTTTTAATGCCTTTCAATACGGCATATACTATGATGGGAGTATGTACGCAAGAGGGAGCGCTTCCGGCATCCTCTGGGGAGTATTGGGCGTTGCCGTAGGGCTGGGAGTTGCAGCTGCGGGTCTGGCGTTCATTCTTTCCGTTGTGAGAAATATCAAGGCAGGCAGATTCTTTAAGAACTCCCTGATCTGCGTTGTGGTATCAGTCTTCTGGCAGGGAGTGGTTTTAGCCCTTTGGCAAGGCCTGAAGGCGTTCTACCTGGGAGGGAGCCTGATGAAGAAAGTCGTTCTGATCACGCTTGCCATCTGCATTTTATCAGCTACGGTTTTCTTGGCGCCTGTTGTAGCAATAATAATAATTGTATTGGCGCCAAAATGGGTTAAAAAGTACGAAGACATTAAGAAGGGCGTCGAAGAAGTAAAAAACGGAAACTTAACTTATAAGATTCCATTGAGTGGGGATGGAGAGCTTGATGAACTGGCGAAGGGGATAAATGAAATCTCAGAAGCCTCCAACCTAGCGATCCAAAACGAACTGAAAAACCAGAGACTGAAAACTGATTTGATATCCAACGTGTCCCATGATCTGAAAACGCCTTTGACTTCGATCATAACGTACATTGATCTGTTGAAGCAGAAAGGCTTGGACAGTGCCGATGCACCGAAATACCTGGAGATTTTGGATCAAAAAAGTATTAGGCTGAAGAAATTGACGGAGGATCTCTTTGATGCCGCAAAAGCATCCAGCGGAGCAATTCCGGTAAGGTTTGAAAAGGTTGAGATGCTATCTCTTATCAATCAGGGCTTGGGGGAACTGAATAATCAGATTGAAACCACGAACCTTAATTTTATAATTAATGCGCAGAAGAATAAGTACTACGTCAAAGCAGACGGACAGCTGATTTGGAGAGTAGTTGAGAACCTGCTGAGTAATGTACTAAAGTATGCTCAGGAAGGCTCCAGAGTATACATTGATTTAAAGGAGCAGAATGGAAGACAAGGTAAAACGCCGACTGTGATACTTGAGATAAAGAATGTTTCAAAGTCAGAGCTGAATATTGATGCGGATGAGTTAATGGAACGGTTTAAGCGGGGGGATGAATCCAGGACTACTGAAGGAAGCGGCTTAGGCTTAGCGATAGCAAAGGATTTGGTGAGACTCCAAAATGGCTGGTTTGAAATCAAAATAGATGGAGACCTGTTCAAGGCAATCATAATGCTTGAAGCTTATCCGGAAGAGAAAGAAGAACGGTAAGTCGACAACAGTATTTTAAGTGAAGTGATTTACATTAAAAACACCCTGTTTCCCCGCAGGGTGTTTTTTATCGAACAGGAAATATCATGCGCCACTTTTTTACATCAGTTCCTTTAACCATTCCGACGGATCCGCATCACTTGGCATTTTCCAGTCACCCCTGGGAGAAAGACTGACTGATCCAACCTTAGGCCCATCGGCAGAGCAGTTTCGCTTGAACTGATGTGCGAAGAATCTCTTATAAAAAATGATAAGCCATTTCTTGATAAACTCTTCAGAATATTCATCCTTAAAAGTTACTGCAGCTATGTGCAGCAGCTTTTTTGGTGTCATTCCAAAGCGCAGCATATAATACATAAAAAAGTCATGGAGAATGTAAGGACCTACTGAGTCCTCTGTCTTTTGGGCAATCTCTCCGTCTTGATCAGGCGGAAGAAGTTCCGGAGATATTGGAGTATCTAAAATACCCTGAAGTGTTTGACGAAGCAGTACATTATCGGAGCTGAAGCCCATTTCTTCGCCGGAACCGGATAGCCGATTGTCCATCACCCATTGAATGACAAAACGTATGAGTGTTTTCGGGACGCCGGAATTAACGCAGTACATAGACATATGATCACCGTTGTATGTGCTCCAACCAAGGGCAATTTCAGAAAGGTCTCCTGTCCCAACGACAAAACCGCCCTCCTTGTTGGATATATCCATCAGGATTTGCGTTCTTTCCCTTGCCTGGGCATTTTCATAGGTAACATCATACTGTGCCGGATCATGACCTATGTCTTTGAAGTGTTGAAGGACGGATTCCCGAATGGATATCTCACGCATATCCGTACCTAAGAGGTTCATGATAATCTGCGCATTATTATAGGTTTTTCCCGTAGTGCCAAATCCCGGCATGGTTATGGCAATAATATCCTTTGTATCTTTACCTATAAGTTTAAAGGATTCTATACAAACCAGCAGTGCCAAGGTTGAATCAAGCCCTCCCGATATACCTATGACTGCTTTTTTTGAGCTGGTATGTTCCAGACGTTTTGCCAATCCGGCAGATTGTATGCTGAAAATTTCCTTGCATCTTTGATCCATTGTGGCAGGGTCAGTGCAAACAAACGGATTCTTTTGAAATTTTCTTATAAGGGTATCTTTGGTTTCTAATATTTTTATAGGCAATAGCGGAGCTTTGACAAATTCGACTTGACATCCGTGGACATATGCACAGCTATCAAAATTCTGATCTATAGATCTTTCGAAGGTAATCCTCTCATAGTCGATATCGCCATACAGTACAGTACTTGCTCTTTCAAAAAGCGGACTCTCCGCTAAACAGGTACCGTTTTCTGCGATGATTTTATGACCTCCGTAAACCATATCAGTTGTAGATTCAAAAACTCCGGCTGAAGTATATACATAACCACAGGTATTCTTGCCGCTTTCCACTACCGCCAGGTTTTTCCTGAATTCTGATTTTGATACAGTTTCGTTGCCGGCAGACAGATTTAAGATGATATGAGCGCCGTTTAAAGCAAGATATGAACCCGGAGTAATTGGTCTCAAAAGGTCTTCACAAATCTCAATGCCTAATTTTAAGCCATTCTCTTCATCCTCAAAAAGAACATGCCCGAAAGGTATCTCATATCCGAAAAGCGTAACGGATTTAGTCGCACCGGCGATTCTGGTTCCATCTCCAAACCATCGCGCTTCGTAAAATTCCTTGGAATTCGGGAGAAACATTTTTGGAACAATCCCTTTGATTTTGCCTCCTTGAATCAGGGCTGCGCAATTATACAGTCTATTATCCAACCGAAGATAAAAGCCTACTACAATAATGGAGGAAACCTGTTTTGCAGAATCAGTAATTTTTCTTAAGCCTTCCATGGATCGAATGTATAAAAAATTTTGATAGAATAAATCACCGCAGGTGTATCCTGTTATACAAAGTTCGGGAAAAAGGATAATGCCTGCATCATTTCCCGCCGCCTCATTTACACATTTAATGATTTCATCGCTGTTAAATTCGGGATTCGCCACCTTGAGGACAGGAGAAAAGGCAGCTACCCTGACCAGTCCAATTTTACTCATCGTATCCTCCACTTATTGGTATTTCAGTATTTCTCAATATAAAGCGCCGCGCGAATATTCGCCGCAGGCGAATCGCGCATGGCGATTCAAACCGAACAAGCCGATTTGAATTTTAACATTTGTTGTTTTCAACGGATTTTATCTGGTTCTGGAATAAATAATTGCTATATTTTGACCAGCAGCCCTAATTATTATTATATCAAATAAATGGAAAAGTAAAAGAAAAACAAGGAATTAAAGGAAAAACCTTAAGGAACCTTTTTTTATTGCTAGTTAAAGAAGGATTGGTATATAATAGGCTAAAGCTCTATCCGGCGGAGTTTTATTTTCGTCGAAAGGAAAATTGACGATAAAGGAGGAGTAAAAAAATGAAAGATCAATACATAGGTCAACTACAGACCGATGATGAGATACAAGACTTTTTTATGGTGAAAACCATAGCTATAAAGATAGGATCTAATAAAAAGCAATATCTGGATATGCTGCTGAGTGACAAAACAGGTGAACTGACTGCAAAGAAATGGGACATAGCAGATACAGAACTTCCGTCACTGATCGCGATTGACAGCGGCGATATCATCAAATTGAAGGGCATTATAACAGAATGGAATGGAATGCGTCAATTCCGCATTCATAGGCTCCGTAAAGCGGTAGCGGAAGATCAGACGGATATAACGGACTATATCAAAGCGGCTCCTGAAAAAGCAGACGATATGTATTTGTATATTTTGGAAAAGGCGGATTCCATGGAGGATCAAGAGCTGAAAAGATTATGCATGCGTATTCTGGAGGACAATCAGGAAAGGCTTATGTACTATCCTGCTGCACAAAAAAATCACCATGCTGAAATGGCTGGACTGCTTTATCACATGAAGAGAATGCTGATGACTGCGGAAAGGATTTGCGAGGTCTATACAAATTTAAACAGAGACTTGGTCGTATCCGGAGTAATCATTCATGATATGGAAAAGCTCAACGAGATCGAATCAGATACTTTGGGAATATCAACAGGATATACATTTGAAGGGCAGCTTTTAGGCCACTTGGTGCAGGGAATCAAAAGCATAGATCGATTGGCAGGGGAGCTGGGAATCGAAAAAGAAAAGACGATAATGCTGGAACACATGATTTTGTCACATCATTACGAGCCGGAATTTGGAAGCCCTAAGAAACCTCTTTTTCCAGAGGCGGAAATCCTTCATTATTTGGACATGATCGATGCGAGAATGTATGATATGCAGGAAGCTTTGGAGTATACATCCCCAGGAGGGTTTTCTGACAGAGTATGGACACTGGACAACAGAAAACTATATAAACCGGAAACATTTTAACATTCTGTTTTCGATTAAAATTGCGAGGAAAATAAATGATACCGCTTCCGGATGAAATCGTTCAAATGATTCGAACTATCGAAGACGCAGGTTTTGAGATATATGCTGTCGGCGGATGTGTAAGGGATTCCATCCTCGGCAATCAGCCGAAAGACTGGGACCTGACAAGCAATGCCCCAAGGGCTGTTATTGAAGCCTTATTTCCTGATGCTGCAATCGTAAATAAAAAGCTTGGCGTGATGAGGATCATGCAGGGAAGCATCATGGCGGATATAGCGGCTTATCGGGTCGATGGTGAGTATAAGGATCACAGACGCCCGGAAACAGTAACCTTTACCGGAGAAATCAAAGAGGACCTTCGACGCAGGGACTTTACCATAAATGCTGTTGCGGTCAGTCCGATAAGAGGCGAACTGGACCCCCATAATGGCAGATCGGATATAGAAAAAAGGCTGATACGCGGTATCGGTGATCCCGGCTTACGGTTTGAAGAGGATGCATTGCGAATTCTGCGCGGTATACGCTTTGCGGCACAACTGGATTTTAAGGTTGAAAGAAAAACTCTTAATGCCATGAAGGCGAAAATACATTTGCTTGCGAATATCAGTACTGATCGTATCAGGGAGGAATTTCTTAAAATAATCTCTGCGCAAAACAGCGGGAAGGGATTGGCCTTATTTATCGAAACAGGCGCGCTATCTCATACTTTAGGAGAAGAATGCATAAAAAATGCCTCAGAAGCAGAATGGAAGAAGCTTGACATGCTGGCTGGAAACATAGATCAAACCCAGTGTGTGTCAGAGACGAGAGCAGCCTTGATATATTTGTGTTTTGTAAGGGAAAGAGCACTGACATCGATAGATATCCTGAAATATTCCAATGAAATGAGAAAACGGCTTATTCTGGCAGTCACGATATTGGATAAGCTTACAGAGGCGCAGGATAAAATCAGCTTGAAAAGGCTCATAAAAGAGCTGGGGGAAAGTGGGTACCAATATTTGACAAATTTGAAAAAGCAGCAATGTATAGCTTTTGAGCTTAACGATTCAGCCCTGAAGGATCAAAAAGCATTGTATGAGTCTATAGGGGATAAAGAGGCTATTTTTATAAAAGACCTTGCCCTTAACGGCAGCGACCTTAAGAAGGTTGGAATCCATGAAAACAGCCAAATGGGAGAAATTCTTGAGATTCTCCTTGAGATGGTGCATGAATATCCTGAAAAAAATGAAAAAGCCATTTTGCTTCAAACTGCGGAGCGCTTAAAAAACGCGCGAAAACGCAGAGATCTGAGCGAAATGAAGGCTTAGTGATTGCACGTTTTGAAAGGATGACAGTTTGGATAAGATGATTGAAGTACGTGGATCAATTTCAGAGGTGATATACTATAATAAGGACAATTACTACACTATCGCGGTAGTTGAAAGTGAGGAAGAACAGTTCACCGTAGTAGGATACCTGCCGGCGGTCAACCGAGGCAGAGAATACTGCTTTCGCGGCATGTGGAAAAATCATCCTGCTTATGGAGAGCAGTTCAGCTTCACCGAATATCAAGAGGAAATGCCCAGCACCTATGATGGGATAGAGAGCTTCCTTTCCTCCGGAGTTCTTAAGGGCATAGGCAGGAAAACAGCAGCGGCAATCGTCAGGAAATTTGGTGAGGAGACCTTTACAGTGATAGAAAATGAGCCTTATAGACTTACAGAAGTGAACGGCATCGGTGAAAAAAAGTCAGCGGCAATTACCGAAGCCTTCTTAGCCCATAAAGAATTTGCACAGATCTCATTGTTTTTTCAGCAGTTCAGCATTGCGCCTGTCTACGCGATGAAGCTTTACAAGGTTTACGGAGCAGACACCATCCAAGCGGTGAAGGAAAATCCCTACCAGCTCATAGATGATGTTTTTGGAATTGGATTTAAAAAAGCTGATAAAATTGCAGAAAAAATGGGTATTGACAGAAACTCGGAGTATCGAATCCGTAGTGGAATAAAGTATGCTCTTTGGATTTATGTTAATGAAGGACATACATATGTGCCTCAGAAACTGTTTTGTGAAAATGCGGCGGAGCTGATGGAGGTAGGGACCGAACAAGTATATGATATTCTGATCCAACTTACTTTTGAAGGGGAGATACATATAGAGAACCTGGAAGGCAGGGCAGTGGTATTTGAAATGCCCTACTTCTTAGCGGAGCAAAATGTGTGCAAATGCTTAATAACCTTGAACAATTCCCCATTAAAACCTATCCGCTTAAATGTGGATCAGCTTATTAATTCTACGGAATCAGAGACCGGGATAGTACTTTCCGAAAATCAGAAGTATGCGATCAAGTCGTCGCTTCAAAACGGAGTCTCGGTGATCACGGGCGGGCCCGGAACCGGTAAAACCACTATCATAAATACAATTATAAAAATCTTTGAAAACAATGGCTTTGCCACTGCCATTGCCGCGCCTACAGGCAGGGCTGCTAAACGTATAACGGAAACCTCAGGTTACGAAGCTTCGACCATTCATCGCCTGCTTGATTATTATTATTCCGAAGGTGAGGACACCATGCGGCTTGGGAAAAACAGCGAGGATCCTCTCCAATATGATGTTATCATCATCGATGAGGCATCCATGATCGATATTCTGTTGATGAATGGATTGCTTAGCGCCATAAAGCCGGGAACAAGACTCATAGTTGTCGGGGATGCGGATCAGCTTCCGCCTGTTGGCGCCGGAAACGTGCTGAGAGATATGATTGATAGCGAGATGATCAACTCGTTCAAGCTGACGGAGATTTATCGTCAAGCAAAGGAAAGCTTGATCGTTGTCAATGCGCATAAGATAAACAAAGGAGAGTATCCCGAATGTAATGAAAAAGACAAGGATTTTTTTTTACTGCGTGAGAAGAATGAAAAGGAGATGCTGGAAACAATCAAAGCGCTCTGTGTCAGAAGACTGCCTAAATACTATAAGGGTTGTGATGCCATGCGCGATATGCAAGTCCTCACCCCTATCAGGCGCGGACTGCTGGGCAGTATAAATCTGAACAAGGAGCTGCAGCATGTTTTGAACCCGCCATCGGAGGATCGAGCAGAAAAAGCTTTCGGAGATAAGATTTTTCGAGAAAAAGATAAAGTTATGCAGATCAGAAATAACTATCAGCTCGAATGGAAAAGGCTTGATGATTTTACAGAGGGTCAGGGGGTATTCAATGGAGATGTGGGATTTATCAAAAGCATTGATAAGGAGCTTAACGAGATCACTGTTGTCTATGATGACAATCGCTATGTAACATATGATTTTTCCCAATTAGACGAGATGGAGCATGCATATTCCATTACGGTGCATAAAAGCCAAGGCAGTGAATTCCCAGTGGTTATAATGCCCGTATCCTGGGTTCCCCCTATACTTGCAACGCGAAACCTGCTTTATACCGCAGTTTCCAGAGGTAAGAAAGCGGTGATCCTTGTCGGCTCGGAAAACAAAATGTATGCAATGGTAGACAACAACAGGATAACAGAACGATATTCGGGGCTGGCGGTGAGGTTGAAAGCTTTTTTAACAAATGATCTGCTGTAATAACATGTTGGCTTAAGCATTTGACCGGCAGCATTGAGCAGTCAAGGCATCAAGCGGGAGGATAAAAAATGTGAAGAGATTATTGAAAATATGGTGGATTTTGTCTGCTTTGGGCGAGGGTTTTTTCGATTTAATTTATCCTTCAAACATATATTGCATCAGCTGCGGGAATATTATAGATGACAGCAGACCTTATTCACTCTGTGATACTTGTGTACGTACCTTAAAATGGGCGAATGAACGCACCTGTCAGCGTTGCGGAAAAATTCTTCAAGAGAGTTATGCTCCTGATTTGTGTTCCGATTGCCTGAAAGAGGAGCACATTTTTAAAAGAGGTTATGCCTGTGTGGAATACACAGCGGCAGAAAGGGATATCATTCATAGCTTCAAGTATAAGGATAAAGCATATTTAGGCCGGAATCTGGCTGAAATCCTGTATGACAGAATAAAGATTGAGGAAATCGAGTTTGACATCGTGATCCCTGTTCCTATGCATATGAAAAAGCAAAGAAAAAGAGGTTATAACCAAGCAGCCGTACTTGCCATGAGCCTTGCTAAATTCATGGAAGTACCATATGGAGGAAAGATTTTGGTTAGAGTAGCAGAAACCGAGCCGATGAGCGGTCTTGGAGCCATCGAGAGAAAGAATAATATTCAACATGCCTTTGATGTGCCAAGCGATAAAAAAAGCGATATCGCCGGTAAAAGGGTGCTTTTGGTCGATGACATCTATACAACGGGAAGCACAGCAGATTCATGTTCCTCAGCACTGATGGCCTCAGGGGCGGAGGAGATATTTATTATTACATTTGCTTCAGGTGCAAATCTTATAAACGGAGAAGGTGAGATGTTAAATTAAAATTTATTGCGTAATGGATAAGAGTGAAGGGTATAATGATTTCATACAAAAGATTAGATATTAGAACCGCTTAGGTCTGTGGTTGAAAGTCCAAGCCAGCTACGGGCAAAAGGACCCACGTAAGCTGGACCGTAAAGCGGCAGTGATCATGGCGTAGCTTAGTTGTAAGTCCTTTGATAAAAATCAAAAGGCAGGTGTGGGGGCAAAGACCAGGTCGGCTAGGCGGTTCCAATATCTAATTTGTTACTACAAAACAATTTCATATCTCATAAGCACTTATCTACAACCGCAGTTTTATAAATGTAAAAAACGAAAAGAAAAAATAGATGAATATTTACTTAGAACGCAAAAACATTGAAGTCAAGGGAAAAACAGGGGACATCTGATTATACGGGCGTATATACATGTATATGCAATGACTAAAAAAATATCCACTACGAAAGTCTTTGATTTTCAATTATGCACAGAGTTATCCACATTATCAACAGCCGGGCATATAGATTATAGATTGACTAAATAAATGCTTTCTTAAAACTATATGTCACAATCTCAAAATAACTCGAAAATGTATGTTGTTTGAATAAAATAATGAGTGCTGAAAAGGGGAATGGCATGAGTTTTGTAGCATAACGATAAGATAATAAGATAAATTTATGAAATGCTATAGGGGGTGCGCTAAATGAAAGTAATAATTTCGAGCAAAAATATGAATGTGAGTGACCATCTGAAACAGACAATCGAATCAAAATTAGGTCGTCTGGGAAAGTATTTCTCTAGCGGTATCATCGCTAATGTCACATTGGCTTCAGAAAAGGGGAGACAGAAGATAGAAGCAACAATCAACGCAAAGGGAACTATATTCAGAGCTGAAGAAACTACAAATGATGTTTACAATGGTGTGGACAGAATCGTAGAAAAATTATCTTCACAGATGTCCAGATTCAAAACGAAGCTTCAACGCAAGCATAAGGATAACAAGGTAATAAAATTTGCGGATATTCCGGATGTTGCCGATGAGGAACTCGAAGAATTGCAGGTAGTAAGAACAAAACAGCTTGATCTGATGCCAATGTCTGTGGATGAAGCCATAATGCAGATGGAGCTTTTAGAGCACACTTTCTTTATATTTCTGGACACTGAATGCGAAAGGGTCAATGTGGTTTATAAGCGAAAAGATAATAATTACGGTCTATTGGAGACACGCTATTAAATATTTAGATATGTTATAAGGGACGGTTGAAAAAACCGTCTCTTTTACTATAGTAAAAAATTGGTTACTTTTCACAGCCTTTTGTGCCGTATACGGCTTA
Organism: Eubacteriales bacterium; assembly: GCA_028706405.1. Lineage (GTDB taxonomy): Bacteria > Bacillota > Clostridia > Peptostreptococcales > Anaerovoracaceae > Anoxybacterium. Next base: position 17,933 of record JAQWBM010000015.1, on the reverse strand, counting down.
AAGAGTGCCAACCCCCCCCCAACGCCTGATTTCAGCCACGCCCGGCACAAAGGCTGTGAACAGTAACCCAAATCGCAGTATCCAATATTTATACTGAAAATCTATAAAATCTATTGAAATATCATGCTTTTTTCTGTACAATATATTAACACCTTTAAGCCATTGATAATGTTGGTTAAAATTGGTTTTGGGGCGTATAAGACTAAAAAGGGAGACGAAACAGGGGAGAAGAGATATATGTCAGAAACACTCAGAAATATAATTTCCGGTATTGGAATCACTGATATCATTGATATAGCAATTGTAGCATTTGTGATTTATAAAATACTGGCTTTTATAAGGGAAACAAGAGCACTGCAGCTTGTAAAAGGGCTGCTGGTTTTGATTATTATCACGGTTTTATCTGATCAATTGAATCTCTACGCCTTGAATTGGATTCTCGTAAATACAATTTCCCTGGGTGTTATCGCATTGGTTATCGTATTTCAGCCGGAACTCAGACGCGCGCTGGAATATGTCGGAAGAAGTAAACTTATTACTCCTACCTTTGCACAAATGGACAAGGATAAAGTGAAGGCCCTCACAGTAGCGATCATAAAAGCAGTGGACTTTTTTTCAGCCAATAAAGTCGGAGCATTGATTGTCATGGAGAGAGAAACGACACTGAACGATATTGCAGAGACAGGAACGAAGATGGATGCTGAGGTTTCAACGGAGCTTTTAGGCAATATATTTCATGAGGGAGCTCCGCTTCACGACGGTGCAGCTATCATAAGAGGAGATCGGGTATTTGCGGCAGGCTGTGTGCTTCCTCTTAGCCAGAGTAAAACCCTTAGCAGGGATTTGGGGACCAGGCATAGAGCAGGAATTGGCATCACTGAAAATTCAGATGCCATTACTATAATCGTATCGGAGGAAACCGGCATCATTTCTATAGCGGTAGACGGAAAGCTATCAAGATTTCTTGATCTTAAAACTGTGGAAAAAACTCTTTTAAATATTTATTTGAGTCAGGCGCCTGCAGAAAAGGGTAAGGTTGCTTTTTTTGATTTTTTTAGGAGGAACAAGGATGCCGAAAAGTAAAACCTTCTATAAAATCATATCAGTAGTTATAGCGATTCTGTTATGGGCTTATGTTATTGAGGTTACAGATCCTGTGAAGAACCAGACCATAAGCGATCTTCCCGTTCAGCTCCTCAATGCGGAAAGCCTTGCAGATAGAGGCTTGGCCTTGTCAGGGGATGCGGAATATATGGTGGATGTGTTAATCCAGGGAAAAAGAGCTGACCTTTCCAGGATTACAGAAGGCGATATTCTTGCCGAAGCGGATCTTTTCGGATATAGCATTGGAAAGAACTCTATCCCCGTAATGGTGACAGCGCCAAGAGGTGTGTCAATTGCTGAAGTAAAACCGCTCAAGATCAACGTAGTTATCGAAGAACGAGTCGAAGTGGCAAAGCCGATAAGGGTTGCTTTTCTCGGTCAATTTGAAGAAGGGGTAGAAGCGGGGCAGATTACCACTAAACCGGAGGTTATACAGGTATCCGGCGCAAAATCTGAAGTGGGTGCAGTATCTCATATAAAAGCAGAGGTCCCCGTATCAAGATTGACAGCAGAAAGCAGCACAATACAAACAAGGGCAGTTGCGGTAAACGATGAGGGAGATGTGGTCCAGAATGTCAGATTGTCGTCCTCTTATATCGATGTGACCGCACGGCTTAATGCCGTGAAAGAGGTTCCCTTGAAGGTGGAAATAACCGGTGAATTGGCGCCGATTTATGAATTGATAGAATTGAATATACCTGAGAGCATCAAAATAAAAGGAGACAAAGCAGCTCTGGAGAAAATCGGCGGATTAACCGGTGCAGCTATTGATATAAGCGCTATCTCCAGTACATCTGATATCCCTGTTGTAATACCTCTTCCGGAAGGCATTGAATTTGCGGCAGGATATGAAAATTTAACGGTTACGATCTCTATTAAACCGGTAGCAACTAAGACGTTCACCTACACTTCAGAGGAGATTCGGCTGGAAGGAATTGAAGGAATACAAAATATCACTATTACAACGCCGTATATCACAGTGACCGCATCGGGTAGTGAGATTATTATATCAGGGCTGAAAAAAGAAGATTTAAAGCCATATCTGGAGCTGGACGCGGAATCTCTCATATCTGCAACGGCTAAGGTACAGGTTCATTATGATAAGCAGCTTGGACATATAGAGACGGACCCTGAAGAGGTTCACATAACACTTGATCAAACAGATTAATAATTAAGGAGGAAATATGGGGAGGCTTTTTGGAACTGACGGAGTAAGAGGTGTTGCGAATTCTGAGTTAACGCCGGAACTCGCATTTAATCTTGGGAAGGCCGGAGCTTATGTTCTGAGAAAGAATGAACATAAGCCGGTCGTTTTGATTGCTAAGGACACACGCATATCGGGAGATATGCTGGAAAATGCTATTAGCGCAGGGATTCTTGCGATGGGCGGAAATGTGATCAAAGCCGGAGTCCTGCCGACTCCGGCTGTAGCCTATCTGGTGCGGCACTTCAAAGCGGATGCAGGTGTTGTAATATCCGCATCGCACAATCCTTTTGAATATAACGGAATAAAATTTTTTAATGGAGAAGGCTTCAAGCTTGATGATGATATCGAAGATGAGATCGAAGATATTATACTTAAAAACATCGATGTAAACAGTCACATTACAGGTGATAGACTGGGACGCTGCCTCGATGCCGGCGAGAATGCCATGACTTTATATGCAAATTATCTGAAAAGCACCATCAACACTGATTTAAAAGATTTAAAGCTGGTGATCGACTGTGCTAACGGTGCGGCATATAAGGTGGCGGAGAAGGTTTTCAGCGAGCTGGGTGCGGAAGTTGTTGCCCTTCATAATGATCCTGACGGGGTGAATATTAATGAACTATGCGGATCTACCCACCCGGAAAAGCTTCAAGAAATGGTGGTGTCGAACAAGGCAAATATGGGGTTGGCTTTTGACGGTGATGCAGATCGGTTGATTGCTGTAGATGAACTTGGCCGCATCATTGACGGAGATAAAATGATGTATATCTGCGCTAAAATGATGAAGGATAACGGTCAGCTGCCTGAGTGTCTGGTAACAGCCACTGTCATGAGCAATCTGGGTTTACATAATGCCATAAAAAAGATTGGATGTAAGTTGGAATTGACACAGGTCGGTGACCGCTATGTTTTGGAAAGCATGCTTAAAACCGGTTGTGCCATAGGCGGCGAACAGTCTGGTCACATAATTTTTCTTAACTGTTCCACTACGGGCGATGGGATACTGTCGGCGCTTCAGCTGCTAAAGGCTGTCAAGGCCTCAGGATCAAAGCCTTCAGTATTAGCGGACGAGGTGACGATTTACCCTCAGGTTCTTAAGAATGCTAAAATAAAAAATGAAAACAAGAAAAAATATATATCAGATCCGGATATAATCGATGAAATCAAGAAGCTGGAAGAGGTAATGGCAGGAGAGGGACGCGTACTGATTCGGCCATCGGGAACTGAACCGCTGGTTCGAGTCATGATAGAAGGAAAGAACATCGAACAGATCACAAATCTGGCGGAAAACCTGGCTTCCTTGCTGACGAAGAGATTTGGTTAAAATGTGTTATACTTTAAAGAAAAATGATATTATTTGAGTTTATCATGGGCCATATGTGGTAAATATAATTATAGGCTATATTAGCACTGTTGAAGTTTTAATTCGGCAGTGCAATATTTTGACCGAGGCCTGGCACTCGAAGCAAAAGAGTGCTAAACGGAGAGGAGGGATTTGCAATGGCAGAGAAACGAGACTTTTATGAAGTTCTTGGTCTAAAAAAGGATGCTTCTGTTGATGATATAAAAAAGGCGTTTCGGAAAAAGGCCATGCAGTATCATCCGGATAAAAATCCAGGCGACAAGGTGGCTGAAGATAAATTTAAAGAGGTTAATGAAGCATACGAAGTACTATCAGATGCGGATAAAAGAGATAAATATGACCGGTTTGGATTTGCAGGTATAGATCCGAATGCGGCATATGGACATAGTCAGACTCAAGGTCAAGGGTTTGGAGGGTTTGGAGGTCAGGGCGGATATCAATACCAGACATATGGAAATTTTGATGGATCACAATATGACACATATCAAGATATTTCAGGCAGCGATTTTGAGGATATATTGAGCTCTATTTTTGGAAACAGTGGGTTTGGCGGCGCGCAAAAAAGGAATATGACAAGAAAAGGAGCTGATTTAAAGGCAAATTTAACGGTCACATTTGAAGAGGCTGCATTTGGAACGAAGAAAAAGATCAAACTTAATGATAAAACAATTTCTGTTACAATCCCGGAAGGTGTCGATAACGGCTCAAAGATCTCGCTGAAAGGACAAGGGCAGCCAGGCACGAATGGAGGAGCTAACGGCAATTTGATAATTGAGATCAATGTGAGACCTCACAACAAGTTTACAAGAAAAGGCTCAGATATTTATACGAATGTACCTATCACGCTTACCCAGGCTGCTCTCGGGACGAAAATCACCGTTCCGACACTCCGGGATAAGGTCTCATATAACGTTCCGTCAGGGACACAGCCTAACACGCTATTTAGGCTGAAAGGAAAGGGAATAAGGGATTTAAAGAGCAAAAGTACAGGAGATCTTTACATTAAGGTTCTGGTGAAGATACCTGCAAATCTCACAGCAGAGCAAAGGGATTTGTTTGAAAAGCTTGACAAGACACTTAATTGATAATAAATAAGCGCCTGATGAGTTGTGAATAAGCATTTGACTTGGAGGGAGAAAACATGAAGGACGTGACAATTTTAACTACGAATACTTGTCCATACTGCAAAATGGCAAAGGATTTTATGACTCAAAACAAAATTCACTTTATTGAGAAAGACGTAAATATGGATGCGCAAGCCCGCTATGAAATGACAAGCAGAAACATTACTGGCGTGCCTGCGTTTATAATAGGGAAAGATGTCGTAGTGGGGTTAGATAAAGCCAAGATACTTGAGCTGGTGGATCACCGTATTGTAAAGTGTTTAAATTGCAATACATCAGTACGGGTTCCAACTAAAGAAGGAAAAATAAATGCAAGATGCCCGAAATGTAAATCCGCGATTTGAGCTGACAGGAATAATATAGTATATTGAAAAGCGCAAATACTAACTTGCCTAATTTGCAAGGCAAATTGCAGGCGAACCTATGCAAAGAAATCACAAATCTATGAGTTGCAGATTGCTACTGCCTTAAATTTTATATTTACAGTAGCAATAAATTTTTTGTTACATATTATGAACCAAATATCGAAAGTACAGGAGGTAGAGTAATATGCAGCAATATGTCGTAAGACCGAACGATACATTGTTTATAATCGCGAGAGAGTTTAATGTTCCGCTGGCTCAATTGATCAGCGCAAATCCGCATATAACAAATCCAAATGCAATCCGCCCCGGACAAACCATAATAATCCCTGATTTGATACCAATCCCGGAACAACTGTTGGTGATGGAAACCAATGCGGAGGAGATCATAGATGATCTTTATGCCAGAGATTTGCAAAGTGTTAGAAATAAGATTGAAATCATTAAAAGGAATATGCGTGACGTACTCCCGCAGCTGCAACAGGCACTTGTCCAGGAAAATATCATCAACGAACTTAACCATGCTATCAGAATATTAGAGGGGTATACAATCCAAGAAAGAATGTTTCCGGCAATGTCTCAGGCTAATCAAATAACCCGTTACATCGCCGATGCGCTTGACTATTTCAAGACCTTAATTCCTTCGGATATTCGTCGGTTAAGCTATTTAGCAAGACAGATAATAATCAATATCGAACAGAATGATTGGGGCGAAGCGAAAAACAACTACAACAGAGCCCTTACCGTGTGGAATAGAAACAAGTCGCAGTTGAATGAGACAAATGCTGAGGATGTTGATTACATGGAACGGGTATTCGAAAATCTGGACATATCTATCGAAAGACAGGAATACTCGGGAACGATTCGAAATGCGATACTTATGGCAGACGCAGCCGATGCGCTGGGAAGTATATTTTTTGAACGAAACAGATAGCACTTTAATTAAAAATTGATCGAACAAGAGGGTGGGGTTATTGTCATAATTTCCGAATGGTGACAATAACCCCATCTTTTTTACAGATCAGACTTTTACCTCAATGATAGTATGAAAACAATTCGCTCGAAAGCAGGAAATATGGTAAGATAAATATAAATCAATATAAAATGTGATCTGGCGCAATAGTTCTAAAAATATTCAGATCGATAAAAAAGCTAAGATCATTGAATGAGGAGGTATTCAGATGGGAAGTAAAAGAAGATGGATTATTCTATTAAGCTTAATCCTGGTGTTTAGCATGTTCGGATTAACCGGCTGCGTGACGGATACCGGTACACTTGAACCGGATGACGGTATTGAAATAGTTGAACAAACCTACACAGCGGCTCTGTTTTTCTCCAATGAAGAATATGTAATGGTTGGTGACGAATCGCTGGAAAAGTACCTTGTGTCTGAAAGCGAATTCGCTGCAATGCCGGGGGATGCATATTTTGAAGCCGTGGAGCTGTTAAGAACCCCGCCCGAAGAGGGATATGGCACATCGCTCACCGATAAGATAAAATTCAACGATATATATATGGCGGGGGACACGGTTTATGTGGACCTTGACAGCAACGGACTCAGCGGAAGCTCGCTGGAAGAGACATATTTGATTGGTCAAGTTGTCAATACCCTGATGAACACCTTTGCAGAGGTTCAACAGGTGCAATTTCTGATTGACGGCGATGTGCCTGATAGTTTGATGGGTCATATTGATGCAGCTTCTCCATTCACCAAGGATGCATTTGAAGAGTAATCGAACATGATTAAATATGAATTGATGCGTTCAAGGAGAAAAACGCTGTCTCTCTATGTAAGACGGGATGGCAGCGTGGAAGTCCGAGCGCCGTTTCTAACAAGTATAGAATATATCAACAATTTTGTAAACAAGAAGCAAGATTGGATTCTAAGCACCCAGAAAAGAATTTTGGCTATGGAAGCCAACAGGCAAACTATCGAATTGTCTTCTAAGGAAGAAGCTTTGTATAAAATGAAGGCAAAGGAATATCTGAAGCAGAAATGTCAATTATTCTCCCATAAGATGGGGATACAATACGGTACTGTAAGGATAAACGGCGCAAGGACACGATGGGGTTCCTGCAACAGCAAGGGGGATATAAACTTTACTTATAGGCTTATTTTCGCAGCTGAGGAGCTTGTCGATTATGTGGTAGTGCATGAGCTTGCCCATATAAAAGAAATGAACCATTCCGCAAATTTTTGGGCTATCGTAGAGGAAGCAATGCCGGATTACAAGGTAAGAAGAAAAAGGCTAAAGGATTTCCAGTACCAGCTTGAGTTGGTGAAGGTTTAAAATTTGAAGGTATCCACAATAAACTGCCTTTGTCTGCTTGACAATGACCAGTTCATAACTATGGGTGCCTTTACTTTGCCTCTAAAGTATGTTATATATATGGAATGTCAATAATGGAGGAAATATATGAAGCAGAATGAGATCAGAGATATTCGCCTTGCTCCTTCGGGCAGGCAAAAAATAGAATGGGTCAAAAAGAATATGCCCCTGTTGAACGGACTGGAGGAACAGTTTTTACGCGAAAAGCCGTTTCAGGGTGTGAGGATCTCACTTTCCGTGCATCTGGAAGCGAAGACCGCATATCTTTGTGAGGTTCTGGCATCAGGAGGAGCAGAAATGGCTGTAACGGGCAGCAACATTTTGTCCACACAGGATGATGTGGCTGCAGCTCTTGCTGAAACCGGAATGAAGGTTTATGCATATCATGGGGCAACTAATGAGGAATACAACAGACATATTGAAATGACATTGACTCATAAGCCGAACATCATCATCGATGACGGCGGTGATCTGGTAGGATTGATCCATAGTGCAAGACCTGACCTGGGTGAAGAAGTCTGGGGCGGCTGTGAGGAGACGACTACCGGTGTCATTCGCCTGAAATCTATGGAGAGAGAAGGAATCTTGAAATTCCCGATGGTTGCGGTCAACGATGCCCAGTGCAAGTATTTGTTCGATAATCGTTATGGCACCGGACAGTCAGTCTGGGACAGCATTATGAGGAACACAAACCTGATCGTTGCCGGAAAAACTGTAGTCGTAGCCGGTTACGGCTGGTGCGGCAGAGGGATAGCTTTGAGAGCAGCAGCTTTAGGCGCAAAGGTGATTGTTACGGAAATAGATCCCGTTAAGGCCATAGAGGCAAAAATGGATGGTTATGATGTTATGACTATGAAATCCGCAGCTCCTCACGGAGATATCTTTGTGACAGCTACTGGCTGCGAACATGTTATTATTGTGGAACATATGCAGACTATGAAGGACAGGGCAATTTTGACTAATGCAGGTCATTTCAATGTTGAAGTGGATATAGCAGGTCTTGAAAAAGCAGCAGTGGAAAAGAAAGAAAGCCGTAAAAATATCATGGGTTATAAGCTTGCCAACGGAAAATGGGTCAATATAATAGGAGAAGGAAGATTGGTCAATATTGCGGCAGCAGATGGCCATCCGGCGGAGATTATGGATATGAGCTTTGCAGTTCAGTGTCTGTCAGCTCTTTATATACTTAACAATCGTAATAGGCTGGAGAACAAAGTTATCAATGTTTCGGCTGAAATAGATGATATCGTTGCGAGAAGAAAGCTGGAAGCCTGGGGCATAGAGATCGACAAGCTAACTGAGGAACAGGAAAAATATCTGGAAAGCTGGAATGTTTAACGACGGCGGTAAGATTATATTGCATAGAAGGGAGCTTTTAAGACAGGTGAATCATATGAAATTTGCAAGCCGACTGGAGCGCTTGCAGGACAAGGCATTGTTAAACGCTATGGAACTGACTGAAACGAAAGACGTAATTTCGTTTGCAGCCGGTTTTCCTTCGCCTGAAACCTATCCCGTTGAAGCAATCAAGGAATCCTTTATCCAAGTTCTTGAACTGGAGGGCAAAGAAGCGCTGAGCTATTGTTCCACAAGCGGTTACGTTAAATTAAGAAAATTGATCGCGAAGAGAATGCGCGATCGATTTGAACTGGATTTTAAAACTGAAGAGATTGTCATTACAAGCGGTTCACAGCAGGCATTAGATATGAGTGGTATGCTGTTTATCAATAAAGATGATGTCATTTTGTTTGAAACCCCGTCATATTTAGGAGCCGTCAATGCATTAAGGGCGTATGAGGCTGAGCTGGTTTCTCTGCCTACCGATGAAAACGGGCTTATCATGGACTCCCTGAAACAAGCTTTGGATAGATACGGGGAACGCGTCAAGCTTATTTATGTTATTCCCGATTTCCAAAACCCGACAGGCAGAAGTTGGTCTGCTGAGAGACGAAAGGAGTTTATTGAATGCATCTCCCCTTACGATATACCGGTAATAGAGGACGCGGCGTATTCAGAACTATCTTTTGAAAACAGACTGGAAAGACCTTTGAGCTTTTACGATAAAAAAGGACAGGTAGTGTATGTGGGGACCTTTTCCAAAACATTCTGCCCTGGTCTTAGAGTTGCCTGGCTTTGCGCCAGAGAGGATTTGATGGAAAAATATCTGATTTTGAAAAATGCGGCGGACCTATCATCTTCAGCCATAGCTCAGAGGCAGATGGCATATTATTTGCAAAAATATGATCTGGATGACCATATTAAACGGGTCGTTGGTCGCTACAAGGAGCGGCGCGATCATATGATGAGGGTCATTGATCGGGAATTTCCGAAGGAAGCACGCTATATCGTTCCCGGGGGCGGTCTTTTCATATGGATAGAACTGCCCGAACACAAGGATTCCAGAATATTGCTCAATAGAGCAGCTGCTGAAAAGATTGTTTTTATTCCGGGCGGTTCTTTTTATCCAAGCGGCGTTAAAAACAATGAATTTAGGCTAAACTTTTCCAATATGTCCCACGATGAGATCGAAAAGGGAATGACGATTCTCGGAAGGATAACACGGGAATATTTGGCAGAATGAAAATGCCGATTAACATTCTGTTCGGTCCTTCATCTTTTTTCATCGGCAAAACGGACAGCTTTTCTTTTAATAGTATATTGATAGAAGTTAAAAAGTTTGCCCTGAGGGCAAACTTTTTCTATCTTGTGTAACAGTTACAAAATATGATTACCAGCAATAGGAAGAAAAAGAGTAAGCTGGTATCAATTCCTTCTCCACCAAGGAGCCCACATCTTTCTGACATTTTTAATCACCTGCTTCTATAAAAATAATGATTTTTAGTATAATTTATGAAGCAGTTGTTGAATGTGTTACAAAACTTTATCTATTCATTAAAAAAGGGAAGTGCCTTTATTATCCTTTCCTTCGATTTTTCTTCACCGAGAATCTGCTGTATCTCCCAAATATCCGGAGATGTAGCGCGACCCATCAGTGCAATGCGTATCACAGTACTCACATCTCCCACATGACCTTTATAAAGCTCAGGATTTTTTTTATAATCCTTTGGCTTTGCGGCATATCCCTTGTCCGATGCGATTTGACGGATCTTATCAAACCACTGGGTCTGATCGTCCTGATGATCATAGCTCTCCAGGTATGCATATAAAATTGATTTTGCGTCATCATCACTGACATTTTCAGGATAAGAATCCTCAATTTTGAAATAGTCGTTGTAAAAGTAGCTGATAAATTCAAATATCTGCCGCGCAAATACAAAATCTTTCCGAAGCTTGTTACCATTTCTCCCCAGATCAAGAATCTTAATGAGATATTCTTCATCTCCTTCAAGAATGCCTGTTAGTTCAGGTCTGTGAGCTTTTGACCAGTCTATCAAAAACTGACGAATCTCTGCCGCAGGAATCTTCACAAGAACATCTTTGCTGATGTCATTGAGCTTATCCAAGTCGAACAGCGTTCCAGAGCTGCTCATTTTTTCAACAGTAAACTCAAAGGAATCCAAAGGGGCATTTGGGTTTTCCATTCGCCATTCCTCATAATTGGAATTAAGGATCGTCATGAGATATTCTCTTACAGCTTTTGGATGATAACCTTCACTTCGATAATAATCCAGGGAAAGCTCAGGGTCTTTTCTCTTGGAAAGCTTCCGCCTGTTACCATTCTCCATTTTCATCAATTGAGCCGTATGACAGTAAACAGGCAACGGCCATTCAAGCGTATTGAACAGTTCCACATGAATTGGAAGGGACGGCAGCCATTCAGCCCCTCTGACCACGTGAGAAGTCCTCATTAAATGATCATCAACTACATGGGCAAAGTGGTAGGTAGGAATACCGTTTGCTTTGAGCAATACAACATCCTGGTCATTTTCAGGCATCATAAGAGTGCCTCTTATTCCATCCTCAACAGATATCATCTTTATATCCTCATCCTCACAGTCGTGTGTTCCCTGTGATCTCAACCTTATAACAAAGGCTTCCTTATTATCAAGCCTGGTTTGGATTTCCTCCAAGGAAAGGTTTCTATGCTTAGCCCATTTACCGTAATAACCGGGGTTTTCTTTCAGGCATTCCTGCGTTTCCCTTATTTCATTCAGCTCTTCCTCGGTACAAAAACAGGGATAAGCTTGTCCTCGGCGAACCATCTGCTTAATATAAGTCTGATATATCTCCGAGCGTTGACTTTGATGATAAGGAGCATAGTTTCCTTTCTCGCCGTCTTTTGTAACGCCTTCATCAAAAGTTACTCCAAAGAATTCCAAAGAGGAAATAATCGCTTCCACTGCTCCTTCAACCTGTCGTTTTTCATCTGTATCCTCTATTCTCAGATAAAATACGCCGCCGCTTTGATGTGCAAGCCTTTCATCCACAAATGCACCGTAAAGGTTGCCAAGGTGAATAAAACCTGTAGGACTTGGACCCAGTCGGGTCACCTTAGCACCAACAGGCAGCATTCTTTGCGGATAGATCTCTTCATATTCCAGAGGGTTTTTCGTTATATTCGGAAAGAGCAGATCGGCTAATTTATAATAATCCATGATTTTGCATCCTTTCTTGTCTTATTGGCTGATTGACGTAATGATAATCTCTGAATCCAGCTCATAATTAAGAACAGGATACCGTAAAAAGGGGAAAAAGGGAACACCTAAATGATAAGCGTACAAAAATTCTTAGAAGAATACCCAGATGTTTTGACACATCCAAAGTTTTGACCATAATAAATAACACGTAAACTTGCAATTCGCAGAATTCATATGTAAAATAATATGTAATAGAAAAGATATGCCTTAGGAGATAGGATGGATATAAAATGAAAAATTATAAAGATATCATGAATGTCGCGGTTGTAAATTTTAAAGTGGATGCAGGGCAGAAAGAGAATAATCTTAGGAGAATAGATGAATTTTCAGTTGCCGCAGCAAAGCGCGGAGCTGATCTCGTGGTGTTTCCGGAATTGAGTTTGACCGGATATGATTACTTTATTGATGACGATATCAGTTCAGAAGAAAAAAAAGCGATGGCTGAAACGATAGATGGACCGGCTTGCATACATATAGCAAAAACTGCCCGAAAGTACGGCATTTATATCGTATTCGGAATGGCGGAAGTATTAGGGGATTCCGCAGATAAAGTTTACAATTCTGCTGTGGCTATAGGGCCGGATGGAGTTATCGGTTCATATAAAAAAATCCATCCGTTTGATGCGGAGAACAAATTCTTTACCAAGGGCGACGCTCCTTTCATGTTTGATACGGAATGGGGACCGGTTTCAATCGGAATATGTTATGACACATTCCAATTCCCGGAGTTGATGCGGCATTATGTGGCAAAGGGATCCAGACTCTACTTGAACCCTACGGCTGTTATCGAAGAGATTCCCAACGCAGGAAGCAGACAGGCATTCATAGATTATTACGCCCCGACTTTGGAGTATGGCGTATTATGCAATACCATTTTTATCGCCAGCTCGAACCTCACAGGTTTTGACGATGCTCATTATTTCGGCGGCGGAAGCGCAGTAATTGGGCCGAAGATTACACCGTTTTTCGAGACAAACGTGAATTATTATGCGGGGAGCGAGGACAATGTTCAGGAAGGAGTAAGCATTGCGACAATAGATCTTTCACTGGCTAAGAGGCGCTTGATGGATGATTCAGGCGCCGCCGGAGAGCCGGACTATAGGCCGGAAGTTTATAAGAAATTCATTTGAATGACGGCGTCAGTACTTGGAGCCTAAGGTTTCGGGTTTCGGCAAGTAAATTGCCAGAACCCGAAACCGGCCGTTAAACGATTTGAATTATAGTTATTATTTTAAGGAGGAAAACATATGAAAGAACAATTACAAAGCGCTCCAACATTTAAGAGAAGTTTAAAGCTGTATCATTTGACTATTTTGGGTGTGGCTTATATGACACCGATGATTGTTTATGGAATTTACGGGGTTATTGCAGCTACTTCACATGGTCAACCCGCAGGTGCCTTCACCATAGGAGTTGTGGCAATGTTTTTTACGGCATACAGTTATTGCCATATGGTAAAAGCATTCCCGATAGCAGGTTCATCTTACACATTTACACGAAAAGGATTAAATCCGAAAATTGGTTTTATGACCGGTTGGTTGATACTGCTGGATTATCTATTTATCCCTATGGCGATCTGGCTGATCGGATCCTCCTATTTTGAAGCCGCAATACCGGCAGTTCCACGTTGGGCATGGGTTATTTTCTTCATTGTTGTCACATCTATACTCAACATTATCGGTTTAAAAATTGGTGCAAACGTCAATATTTTCTTAGTACTGATTCAAATTATGATTATCATGGCATTCATAATTTTCTCTGTAAAAGCTGTCATGGCAGGTATGGGAGAAGACACTATAACATTGACACCATTCTTCAAACCAAACGTTCCGTTTGATTATGTCGTTGCCGGCGCTGCAATATCATGTTATTGCTATCTGGGATTTGATGCGATTACCACATTTGTTGAAGAAGCGGTCGAGCCTGAAAAGAATATTCCGCGTGCAATTATGTTGACTCTGTTGATATGCGGAGTCGCATTCGTAGCTGCATCATTTTTTACAGCACTTGCACATCCGTCATATAATTTTGCAAATATAGACAATGCATCTTATGAAATAGCTAAAATAATAGCTCCGCCGATATTCGCGTCAATACTGTTGGCAGGTGTTATTATTGCACAGTTTGCATCAGGAGTATCTGCTCAGGCGAGCGGCGCGAGATTGCTGTATGCAATGGGCCGCGACGGAGTTCTGCCTAAGAAAATATTCGGTGTATTGAACGTAAGATTTAACACTCCGGTAAGAAGTATCCTTATCACAGGTGCGGTTGCATTATTCGCTACAACGCTCGACGTGACGACGTCTACTTCTTTCATTAATTTTGGAGCTTTTGTAGCTTATATACTTGTAAATATATCTGTAATATCTCATTATTTTGTAAGGAAAAAGGAGAGAAATTTTGGAAGTGTTATAAAATACTTGATTTTCCCGGCTCTGGGAGCATTGCTTGTATTCTACTTACTCATTCACCTGGATATCACTGCTGTACGTCTGGGTTGCGGATGGAGTATTATCGGATTCATTATACTACTCTATCTAACTAAGATGTTTAAGCAAGATCCGCCGGAAATGACTATTGACGAGTAAGATTAAGTTATATTAAACTCTCAAGATCATAAATCTGTATTTTTACCGTGTGAGCATCGCAGAGAGGCCGGTGCAATATGACACTTTAATATGAATCTCCGGCTTGACCAATTCACGAGTTCATGATAACATAATCAGGTTCACATATTAAATTTTAATCATTTAAATACATAAATAATAAGCTTTTGAATCATCTGAAATCAGCGATTCAAAAGCTGTATATGTTGGTAACCCGTAGGGGAGTCGAACCCCTGACTCCGCCGTGAGAGGGCGACGTCTTGACCACTTGACCAACGGGTCTCACAATACATAATGATAAAGCCAAAGATGAAAAAAAGCAATAGTTTTGTATCAAAAACTAATAATAAGCAGTGGTTTATTCAGATAAGAGAAAAATTTGGAGTGTAGATCATTGATTTACACTCTGTTTTTTATTACGCTGTTATCTTCCGCGAAATGATAATCGGAAAGGAACGTTTTATATGAGGTATAGAAGTACAAGAGGAAATAATGATTTTAAGAGTGCGGCACAAGCGGTCATTCAAGGGATTGCTAAGGATAAGGGCCTTTTTGTTCCTGAAAACATACCGTCTTTACCCTTTGCTCTGGATGAATTAAAGGGAAAGAATTATCAGGAAGTTGCATTTGCAGTTCTCAAAAGCTTTTTCACAGATTACTCTGAAGAAGAGATTCATTGTTGTATTAACGGCGCTTATGATAAAAAATTTGAAGCATCTGATATTGTCCCTGTAGTGAAAGCAGGACATGCATATTTTCTGGAGCTTTATCATGGAAAGACTGCCGCATTCAAGGATATGGCACTTTCTATTTTACCATACCTGATGACTGCTGCGATGAACAAGGAAAAAGAAGATAAGAAAATTGTGATATTGACTGCAACTTCAGGAGATACGGGAAAAGCAGCGCTTGAGGGATTCGCAGATGTTCCTAATACTGAAATCATTGTATTTTATCCAAACGAAGGAGTCAGCCAAGTACAGGAAAGGCAGATGACAACCCAGGAAGGGAAGAACACTCATGTGTTTGCTATTCATGGAAATTTTGACGATGCACAAACGGGAGTGAAGAGTATATTCAATGACAGTGAGTTTTCAGATGAATTGGCAAAGCAAGGCTGTAAGCTGTCATCAGCGAATTCTATCAACATTGGGAGACTCGTTCCACAGGTGGCATATTATGTTTATGCTTATGGAAAGCTGCTTGATAAGGAAGAAATCCAGCCTGGTGATAAAATCAATATTGTTGTGCCAACTGGAAACTTTGGAAACATTTTGGCCGCATATTATGCACGTCAGATGGGTATTCCGGTAGGCAAATTGATCTGTGCCTCCAATGAAAACAAGGTCCTTACAGATTTCATCAATACAAGAATTTATGACATCAAGCGCAAGTTCTATCTGACCAATTCTCCGTCAATGGATATACTAATTTCGAGCAATCTGGAAAGACTGCTGTATCATCTTAGCGGAAATAATGGTGAAGAAATATCCGAATTGATGGATAGTCTTGATAAAAACAAGGAATATAAGGTCCGCGATAGAATTAAGAATGGACTTGAGGGTTTTTGGGCAGGATTCTCAAATATGGAAGAGACCAATTCCACCATCGGAAAAATGTACTCGGAAAACGGATACCTCATGGATACACATACTGCTGTGGCATATAAAGTGTACGAGGATTATAAAGAATCTACAAATGACGAAACGGTTACAGTGATCGCATCCACTGCCAGCGCATATAAATTTGCAGACAGTGTAGCGGCTTCAATAGGTCTGCCCTTGGCGGAGGATGGGTTTGCGAATTTACGCGCATTACATCAAGAAACCGGCGTAAAAATCCCGACAGGATTAAAAAATTTGGAAGATAAAGAAATCAGGCATAAAGGTGTGCTTGACAAGGATGACATGAAGGCTGCGGTCCGTCAAGCATTGAAATAAAACGTTTGAGTTACAATCAGATTGTCAATTTTTTTACTTGCATTTTGAGTTAACATGTGTTAAATTATATGATGTGTCTGACATGGGTCAAGGAGAGTTGACCGAGTGGCTAAGGAGCTCGCCTGGAAAGCGAGTAAGGTGTAACAGCCCCGTGGGTTCGAGTCCCATGCTCTCCGCCAATTTAAAATAAACCGCTAAACAGTTGAATTTTCAACATGTGTAGCGGTTTTAATTTTATGTTTCTGGTTGTTTTAATCGTCTATTATCGTCTATTCCCACATATAAATGTGGGAGTTTGTGAGGGAGTTTTTGTTCCGTTGTGCATATCGTTTATTAGATTTTTCGCATTGTTATATGACGCCTCGGAATGATGGGTGTAAATCTTTGCTACGAGGAAGAAAAGGCGAAGCTGGAAAAGCTGGGCCTGTCTCCGGAGGAGTACGAGAGGACTATTCGGGAGCTTGCGAGAAAATTAAAATTTAGGACGATCCCATGAAATATTACACCAAATGCGGCAGTTTGGACATCCATCAGCTTAGAATATTTGACTACACGCGATTTTTGCCCCGGAATTGCCTGATGGCTGGGTTACGAAATCATCCGGGGAACCATGAACGATTACAGTATGGCCTATAATCTGATTTACGCTAAAACGATTAGTGAGGACAGATTGAAAGGCCAGTCCGTTATTCCCAAACAGCGGAGGCAAATCACCAGCATGATGAGGGTGCAAGCAATTGTTTGGATTGTAATGCATACCTGTATAGGCAAATGGATCTTCGCTATTGCCTGTGCAGGTGCCGCCCTCATGAATATGGAATCCGAATACCCTGCCTTCACAGGAGCCTTCGTTTTGTGGGAGGCCCGACACCTCCGCGACTAATAGCACGCTATCGTAAAGTTGGTAAAAATACACGAAACCTCGGATATCAGGAAAAGCTGGGCTTCCAAAAATCCAAGCTGCTGCATCGGGAGACTTTTTAAGCATATCACCCAAAAATTGTAACTGATAGTATGAAGCTAAAAACAAAGAAACCACCTCCGCATGGACAGATGAATTTAATTAACCGAATGAGGAGACTATGGATGCAGCTTGCTCTATGGAGAAGGGCCTATCTGATCAGTTCTGCAGCAGATTTCGGAGATTTGGCTTTAGTGGGAGACAGGCTGTATGTTAATGACATAATTGAATTACCCAATTCGGACCGAGATTTTTCCCCACTTTTGGTATACTGAAAACGTGAAAATCTCCTAACGAAGGAGGTAATTTATTCATGTTGGAGGTACATATGCAAA
>JAQWBM010000066.1 GCA_028706405.1 Eubacteriales bacterium | reverse complement strand
TATATGAACATTCGGTATCCGTTCGCCAGCCTCGTAATTTTGATATGTCCGCACGGCAATATTTGCTTTATCCGCAACCTCTACTTGCGTAAAGCCCTTTTGCATACGTACTTGTTTCAATATTGTTACTGCTTCCATAGCTGTCTTTCTCCTTTCACAAAACACACTCATGCGTGCGTGTTTATTTCACCTTAACACACCCGTTTATGCGTGTCAATACCTCTTGCATATTTTCGGAGGCAATGCACATGTTTAACTTTGGTCAACATCTAAAAAGCTTACGCCTATCACGCAAAATCACTCAAAAACAATTGGCTGCATTTATCGGAGCCAGTGAGCGTGGTATTCAAAATTATGAACTAAACGAAAGAAAACCCACTTATAATGCGCTAATTGCCCTGGCAGATTACTTCGATGTTTCACTTGACTACCTCGTTGGCCGCACTAATAACCCTAGAATCAATAAATAAACCCTCTTGCCGACTCATTTTTCCCTCCTGATGCAAAACTTCTAGGACATAGTTTCAAAATATGTTAAAATCAAATTAATTGGTTGAGGAGAAAGGGTCCTCATCAGCATCTGGTGCAAAGAGCTGCTGATGGGACAAGCCAAATAATCTTTCAAGTTTAAGAAGAACAGGACGACGGGGAAATCTTCTTCCCTTTTCCCAGTCGCATACTACCTGCGGAGAGACACCGAGTTTTTCGGCCACATCAATTTGTGTCCAGTCTCGGCTTATGCGTTCTTTTCTTAATCTTAATTTGTTCATGATCACTTTTCTCCTTTTTGAATGCTCCGCTATTTGCGTAGCTTCGGCTTTATTGTACTATGCTATTTGCATAGCGTCAAGAGGTTATTTACATGCATTCTAATTTATCTCAAAGATTAAAAGAGCTACGCCAATCTCATAACATTAGCCAGAAGAATCTTGGCAGTGCTGTTAGCTTATCTATGCAGGCGATTTGTGATATTGAAAAGGGAAGGCGGTCAACCACTGCTGATAAACTTATCATTATTGCCGACTTCTTCGATGTCTCCCTGGATTACCTTGTCGGCCGCAGTGACGACCCGAAACGGTATTGATTTCCGCAGCCTTCAATTTTTTAAAACTCTAATAAAATTTTGTCCAATCAAATCCCAGCAACTTGGCAATTGACTTTGCTGTTCTCACAGATGGCTTCCTTGATCCGTTTTCTATGCTGGTGTAATGGGATTGTGAAATCCTAATTAAAGAGGCAACTTCTTTGCAGGATCTATATCCTTTGTCAATTCTTATTTTTTTTAGCCAATCATACATACCATTGCCTCCCCACATTGTAATTCATTTTGTATTTAATAATTATATTATAATTCGTTTTGTGTTTTAGTCAAGGATTAATTGTAAGAAAAAATTCTTTTTGTGTTAATGTAGGATTTTTAATTTTAAAAATACTATAATCAAATTAAATTTCCATAAAATTTTACAGGAGTAGTACGGTTGTGAAGAAAAATTCTTTTAAAAAGCGTTTGCGCCAGACAAGAGAAGAAATAAAGCTTTCTCAAATTGAATTTGCAAACTTGTTGAATATTAATACTACAACCTACCGTAATTATGAGAATACAGATCGGGAACCCGATTATGACACCCTTATGGATATGAGCGATATCCTCGGGATATCTATTGACTATTTGCTAGGCCAAACAGACATTAAAAAAGACCATGCCCCCTTATCCGAGAGCGAAAAATTATTAAATGAAATAGCTGAAATTTTCAATTCTGTTGACGATATATCAAAAGGAAAAATACTGGAAAGAGCAAGGGCAATCCAAGAAGAATACCTGAAAAAGCAAAGCATTGATAAAGCCTTATAAGTTTGCCCCAGTGGCCAGCGTCATAGCTCTGGCCCCCGGAAAATGTTATTGTTCCTGTTCATGGTGGATTCCGATTTTTTCGTACCGTCAAGAGGTATTTTTATGCTTGAAAATATTTTTTATTTAAAATTCTGCCGACTGCCGTTGCATTCCAACGCTTCATACGTTTTACCTTTGAAATGTTTTACGGATGTGATATAATTACTTTCAATGAAAGGGCTGATAAATACAATGACGGATAGAGAATTATTGGAACTGATTGCTGCCGAGGTAGGCAGTCTAAAAAAAGACATGAAGGAAGCAAAAGACAGGCTGCAGTCTGTAGAAAATACCGTGATAAAAATTGAAAATGACCACGGTGAAAAACTAAAAGCTCTCTTTGACGGCTATGTTCAGAATTCAGAAAAATTAGAACGAATCGAAAAAGAGGTTACAAGACAGGAAGAAGTCATTTTGAGGAAGGTAAAATAATTCAGTTTTTTACCTTTCAAAAGGGAGCTATAACGGATTTCTAATGAAAACCCACTCGTTCTGTCGCCAAACTGCTCGAGTGGATTTTTCATTTACTGGAACATTGCTGCAGTGAGCATCAGACCAGCAAAAGCTATCATGAGCATCAACACACGATAGAGGTCCTCTAGCTTCATCAACTATTTTACCTTTCATAAGCATCACCCCATTACTTGGCGTAATAGTCAGCCGAACCTCTCTTTGTTATGGACAAACTCTTTTCACTTGTTATTATACTTCAAGAATCAGGAACCAAGCAACTTTTGCTATATCTTTTTTTATAATGACCGACTCTCAAAAGTTATCTGAGATTTCATCAATAACCCATTTTATAAACCGATGTAATAAGGAGTATAAAGAATAATGTATTAGCAATAATTACAGTAAATAGCCAAAGTTTATTATGCACTACACATCGGATCAAATTATGCTGCTGGATATCTATGCCTCATTAGATGATCTTTATAAAGGGATGTTACTAGAGCGTGCTTTATTTCTGGCAGAAGAATCTAATGCGGAGAAAAGAAAAAGAATTTTAAACTTAGACGGAAATGTTGTCTATGTCAATTTTAAAAAGACCATTGGTCCTAAATAGCCATGGCTTTTTTATTTGAGCCTCCCCTTTTCTCACATTTTAATATACCGGACAAGGTTAAATGCTCGCAATGGAAACCGGTTACTTCTTCCTGCCTTCGATTATATGTAAATACAGCCAACGGAATTAAAACGGTAATTATAACCGGCATAGCAAGTCCCATCAAAAACCTGCCCTTATGAAAAGGGCGATCCGTTGTTATAAACCCGTTGGCCAAGTATCTTAATCCTGGAACACTTTTAAACTGTGAAGAAAAATACATTTCAGCAGCTCCGCGATCTGGAAAAGCAATGCCGTGACAAAATTCACGTATTAAGGAAGTTGCATACGCAACGATCGCCGCAATCACAAGCCATCTTACGTCTATTAAAATGGCTTTCAGTATATGAAACTGAAAAAGAATATAGTATATCGCGTCCAGCAAGGCAATAGACGCCACTGTCGTCAGCAAAAGCAATACTATTTCTTTTTTTCCCTTTTTCCCATCAAATAATGTCCACCCGGTAAGCTCACCGTCATATTGTCCCTTGTAATATCCTTTAAATTTCATATACATCCTCCCTTTTTCGGCTGTTATTCTCCTAATTTCTTATGCAGCGGCACTCTCTCCGTTATTCGCTTGAACGGTTCCAGCTCCTTTTCAATCTCCGTATCAATATCCAATACTGATGGGATCCTTTTATATTCCCCATCGTCCATCCTCATAAAGACCGCAATCAACCTGTTCTTTTCAAGCGAATATATGAATGTTTTATCGCACTCCACCCGGATAAGCTCCGGATTTCCATGGATAGCGTAGTCCACATTGGCATCGGTATAAGAATATGGGATCTTCCCGATCCGTTCGTCATAAATTATAATGCTCTCCCGGATCCCGCTTTCGTCACCATCTTCATCATTCTGGCTGGAATTGGTCATTTCTTCGGCCGTCATTGTGGCAAGACCGATCCGCTTGGCTGCCTTCACCCTCATATGGAGTTCTGTTTCGGCACACTCGCAATCCTGATACTCCAGACCGCATACTACAGCCGTAAGCTCCCTGAAGTTATCCGCTTCATATATTTCTCCATCAAGAAGGCCGATTATGTACTTGCCTTCTTTTTTCTTCAGTTCTTTTCCGTCTTTAAATACTAAATTTATCATTAATTGTTCTCCCTTCATATTTTCTCAGTCTTTCCATCTTTGCTTATAACAAAGTTAATTTCCAGTTCTGCGCCGGTTATGTCCGCAATCTCCCGCAAGTCTTTTTCAGAGAAATTGTCCCTTGAAAGCTTATTATACAAATTCTGTGGTGAGGTCTCCATCGCTTTCGCAAGCTGTGAAACATTCATTTTAGTTTTTATTAGAAGTATTTTTATTTTTTCTTCCATCATATCAAACATGCTTCCATTCATTTTTTAGTTTTATTTTATACCATATGATTTCATAATACAACTACTAAATTACATTTTTAAATTCAATTTAGAACTCTGACATTGACATGTCCAAATCTTATGCTAATAATATAGTGAATATCGAATACAAATATACGGAGGAGATATGGAAACTATCCTGGCAATAATCGGACTAATATTAACTGCATTGGGTCTAATTCTCAATATTTACAGCATTAAGAATCCACCGAGAAAAAACCATTATTCATGCTAAAAACATATACCCCAGCTCCCAAACCATCATAAATACAACCGCCATATATAACCAGATTGCACCAGAAGCAAATCAGTCAAGACAATCTAATGAGCCTGATTTGCCATCGATAATCATTATACTCATTCTTTTAAGCGTTTTATATGCACAGTTCTCAACGCAAATTGCAATAATAGTATTATCCCTTGGTATCGTTTCGACTATAATAATTTTTCTATTTTGTAAATTTGATACGATTCATAATTTTAGTCAAAAAGATTTTTTATTCACATATATTTTGTATTTATTTCTATTTCTTGCTGTATATTTGTTTAAATATCCAATTTATAATTTTGAAGAATATGGCAATTTCCAAATTGGGATTCAGAAGGCTTTTTTCTATGTACTCCAAATGCTCGGAGTTATGATTGCCGCAATTGGATTTATTCTATCGCCTTTAGGTATCGCCTCTGACATTTTAAAAAAACGCTCAAAGTTCCGTCCGCTGCCTTGCGGTGCAATTTTTTTGGGTCTATTGTCTTTAATCGTTACCTCCGGACTTTTAATGAAAGTAATTTATTCCATGCAGCAATGATAAATGCCTGCATGATAATAATCCCAAATACTAAGATGATTGCCTTTATGCCCAGCGCAATAGCCAGGTAAATACTGATTAAGCCAAAGAAAAATACCGCTGGTATAAAAAGGGCAAAATGCCAGTTAGTCCGAATTATATCTTGAATGGGTTTTCTGCTGATTATTTTTTCTGCAATTATAGCTATAAGCAGCAAGCTTTCTGAAAACAAAATAGCAAGGACTAGATATTTTACAGTATAAACCAGCATTTCCTTTGATAAATTTGCAGAAATAGACCCTTTCCAATGAGTAACTATAACAACTGCACCGATGTATAGTATTAATAAAACAATATTTTTTTTCATATCAAATTACCTCTCGCATTTTCGCTCAACATTTTATTTTTTATACCCAGGAGTTCTTTGCCATGACAGAAAGGATATGTTCTTTGTCTTCTTTCCTCGAAAACATAACATCCATTGCTTTCATTATTGATAGGTCACTTCTGTTGTTATTGATTTCATAATCATTTATTATTCTGCCTCTTTTCCGATCCGAATCTGACACATCAATCCCTTCTCCCTGCCGAATCCTTGACCGGACGGATGTGTTTATGACGCCAGCTGCATATTTAACGTTAGCCTGAATGATCCCCGGCGTCAAAGTGCCATTGAAAGCCCGGAATTCAATAGTTTTTTTGCTCCCTGAAAACGAGCTTATGTTTATGCTCTGATATTTTCCCTGGCTGATTCTGCTTATGACTGTCTGAAAGGCAGATGTATTTTCTTCCTGCGGCATTCTCGTAGAAATACCTGCCCGGTTTTGGGAAAGTGAACTAGGTGCATAATAGCTGTTTCTGAACCTGCTTTGTTCTCCGCCAGCCAAACGGTGGAAGGCTTCTTCAAATCCAACTGCCGTTTTAAAAAACCTTCTCCACCGCTGCCGTTTTCCGTCCAAGGCATCTTCTGCCCCAATATGCACATGGCCGCCGGTGCTGGTGTTAACCCTGGCTCCATGGCGCCTGGCAACCTCACAGATCGTCTCAATCTGCTGCCAGGTTTCCGGAGTATCTGTCAGCACAGGTGATATTAACTCTCCACCGCGCCCTCCTCTTGTCACAGACCCATCAATTTCGAGGACCCATTTACCCGGTGCTCTCAACGAATGGTATCTTTGCATTGATGAGCTGCTGCATATGCCTAAACTGTGAAGCTCTCTTGCAATTGCATTGCTGTCACCATCCACAAATTCCAGCTCTATGCCAAAAGTCACGTTAGATCCGTTCAGTACGTTTTGATAATAGTACGGCACAGGAGCCTCTCGAAGTCGTTGCATGTCCTGCTCAAATTGTTCTGGATTTTCAGTATAAAAAAAGGAATCATCATGGTATTCCCTCTGAAGATTCCGGATTTCATCTTCCGTCTCATTCGATATGTATTCGCCCGTAAATTGATTTGTATTGATATCTGTATCATTTCTGCTGCCCTGGAATGTTCCTTGTGTGATCTGCTCCCTGGCGATATCAGCTGCCTCAATATGTCTGCAGCGATTTTGCCGGTTCACAAAATCCGGGCAGTCACAGGAGCCGGTGTTAATATCCACCGAATAAGATCTGCCGCTCCCAGATCGGATGACCGCTGTTCGCCCACTGAATGTGACATCAACATCTTCCCGGGTCCCCCTGGTCCTGCTTTCTACGTTCACTCGTACTGTCCCCGCAGCCCTCAGCCGGTCCTCGATGCGATCACTCATTTCGCGCTCATCGTAAGTGATATCACCCTGCCGTGATCCTATGCTTCCGCTATTTCTTGATTTTGGCATGATCTTTCCTCCTCAAATTTTTCGATGTATGCTCTATCGTAAAAATCAATATTTTTCATCATCAGGCCATTTTTACTGATATTCCCGGCTGCGGTTTTGCCAGTTGCCGAAAGAACTCCTCGTCTGCTATGCACGTATGCAGCCTGATTTAGAATGGAAATCCTATTCTTGCACAGTTTCTGGAGCAGCTGCACCCTGACCGGTGAAGCAACGCCGGCAAGGATGATTTCGACATCTGAAGAGATCCTGTCTGTAAGATACTTAAATCCGATGAGGTAATTCAGATAAGTGTTTGACGCCCTGCTTCCTATACCAACAGTCTGCATACTGAAAGCTATGCATTTAAGGCTGTTGTTATTTATCTCCCGGATCCACTGGTCAAGATCAATCCTGTTGTACCAGGAGATATCCGGGACTGCCGGCAGCCCTGCCGCAATCATTTCATTGTAAACGATGCTGCTGCGCTTTATATTATACAAATGATCCATCCTCGGAGCATCTTCATATACGCTGAAATTTGGCGATATAACCGCTGCCCAGGGGAATTCCATGAGTTGGCTGATGATATTCTCCTTTTTGTCCCAAATGCCTTCCAGTGTCCGATCTTTAACATAAAACTGCAGCACCCCCTTAACCGGCCGTTCAAGATTCAAAGTTTCCTGAAGCCCCTTTGTTCGATATACCCTGGCTATATTTTCACCATTGCTTGAAAGCATATTGCCGCCATGAACGCCTATAATATCCCTGATATGGATCATTTCTGTAAACCTATCCGGAAGAACCGGTATATTTGCCGGTAACCCCAGGGCTTTATTACTCTCAAGCCGTATTCTTCCTCCGCCAATCTGTTTGAGATATCCGAAGGATCCCGGACGGTTCGGACATAATGAAAAGCATCGTATGCAGTCATTTTCACAAAGCGGCATCTCACATAATGAGCAGCCTTGACAGCGCAGCTTAAGATTGCATCTATCACAGTCTCTTCCACATAAACCCATATTCAACCTCCATGAACTTTGAAATAAAACCAGATTTCCCTGCTGATAAAATATTTTTACTTCAATTGATTTTAAAGAGGTTGCAATCATCCTCCACACTTTCAATTGCTTTTTTGATCAGGGTCTTTTCATCTTGGTTAAGCTGCATGCCTTTCAATATTTTTAACTGCCGCTTCATTATCCGCGCCATCCTTAAAAGTTCAAGAATTGCTGTTGTTTCAATACGCGTATTTGGTTCTAATTTCTTGGACATGCTATCCCTCCCATCCAAAAAAATAGCCTTACTTTTCCAAATGAAAAATAAGACCCCTAAAAAACCTATCCTCTCATCCTTCCATCGATCCTTCCAAAAGAAAAAGTAACCAAAAAGAAAGAGTGATGAAGAATGATATAGTATTTATATAAGATATAGTTTGCTATTAGATAATATATTATTAATACTGTTATTATTAGTGTATTCGTTTTCGATATATCGAAAACGGATACATCGATGAATTTCAACGTTTTCAGGCATTTTCCCGATGTATTCAAAATGAATACATCGATGAATTTCAACGTTTTAAGCGCTTCTCCCGATGTATTCAAAATGAATACATCGATGAATTTCAACGTTTTCAGGCTTTCCCTCCGATGTATTCAAAATGAATACATCGACAGATTTCAACGTTTTCAAGTGCTAGACGCCGGATTGCATTTAAATATAATTTTCTTACGCTTATCATCAAGGCGGGTTTTTTCTGCTAGAAGCGCTTTGGTTTGAATCTCATTTCCAGAAAGAATCGCTTTAGATATTTTAGAACCCAATGCGAATATTTGCTCATCTAAATCTTTTAATTCCGGAATTTGTTCAAACATCTTTTTCAATTTGGCCGCTTCGCTTTCTTCACTATTTTCATTTTCCCGTTTAACTGGTTTTTTCTTGCTATAGTCAAGCGGCCCTGTTATATCAAAGAGACTGTTTCCTATGCAGCTTTGTATGTATGCCTTTTTTCGCCTAATAGTCTGCCCACTTTGAGAGATATTGTTTACCATGGCTTCTATATGTTCCATTCGGAGGTTATTGATCATTTGCTTAATCGCATCCTTCTTTTTGACACTGCCGTTGATTGTGATTTGCTCGGACATTGCCATATCCTTAACCACCATCAAAATGCTTTCAATCAGATCTTTGCTTTCTGGCCTATTTTTAATCAAATTATCAATACCAAGCTGAGCTGAAAGCTGATCCCCCACTGTTGCCGGCTCCGTACTGTGCATATCCGGATCCGGATGCGCTGCTTCGGCAATTCTATCCGGTATTTCTATCTCCTTCTTTTTTTCTTCCTGTACAATCGGCTTCTCTGATTTTTGATTTTTGCGATCCAGACGCCTTAAAATTTTGGCGGGCCTTTTAACTCGGACAGATTCTTTTCCTGTTTCTATCTCTGGGACAAGTACCAATGAGTAAATATTTTTCCCAAAAATATTGCCTTCAACAGTCCGCTCTATAGTCACCAGGTTTGCATCGAGCAAAAGCTGCATATGTTTATAGAATCTGTTTATGGACATGTTCAATTCCTTTAGCATTAGATCCCTCGATGGGAAGATCGGTTTAAACGATGACCCTGAAAATGCTGTTAAATATGCATATATCGCTTTCGCTTCAATAGTAAGATTTTCATTCCTTGTTACACTTTGTGGCATGATTCCATATCCGTTGGCTAAAATCCCTTGTATTTTAACGCCTTCAGCAATCGGCTTACTACTCATAATAGATTCTCCTTTCAGTTCAAAATAAAAGAACCGGATTGATACGGTTCTTCTGCACAAAATATTTACTGTAAAAACGCCGACTATGGGATCGAATTGTTTTTCTTTGTTGTTTAACAACCCCAAGACAGCATTGACTGCTATATGCAGTCGGGTTCAAATGTGTCGGCAAGGTCGCTTTTCGCGCCGTGCGCCAATTTTTTATTGTTTTTGATACCTTTTATCGGTTCGGCGGTTTTGTGCCGTAAATCGGCGATTTTTCAATGGCGCATCACGGCCCCAGTTGACGGTGGGTTTCTTGGCTTCCGGCACACGCGCTGCACAGGTCCTCTTCCACCCAGCAACACCCACCCGGGCAGGCGTTATTCTGCGTGCATCCGCAGACCCGGCAGATAGGCTCGGAATCGATGCGCTCTAATTAGATATAACAAAGAAAAAGGACCATATCCCTCGCAATATGATCCTTGGATTATATTATTTACTGGTTGGTACTCCGCCTTGCTATCGCTATGTATTCGTTAAGCTGAAATGGGCGGTTGGCTTCATCGGAAAATCTTTTCAAGCGACCATGTTATTTAGCTTTGACGGTAAAATCATCGTCATACATGTTGCCGTTTATAAAGGTTTGTGAGGATATCTCTTTTAGCAGAGCATCCGTTGGGCTATAAACCCTGTAGATTATTGTATAATATGTGTTGTCAGGCCATTTCACCGGAACAAACACCTGTCGTGAAACGGTTCTGAATTTATTGTTGTATTGGTTCGCGTATTTCCCTGTATTTGCCGGAAATTGCCAGGTAAGATTATCTCCGCTGCCACCGGTCCGCTCCATTTTTACCTGTGCGCCCCCCGGGAGTATTGCAACTACCCTGGCAGCAGCCGTGTTCTTGGTTATAGTATTTACAGTTGCCCATATGCCATAGCCAGATTTTAAGGATGGAGTGGCACTTACCGTTGCATCCGCACGGACTCCTTCTACCGTGAATTTGTAGGCTTTAATCCCGGTGCCGCTATAATCACTAACCGTGCATATTACCTGATACACGCCGGCCTTTGCCAATGGCAGACCGCTGATCAGCGTCTCCGGATAATTTCCGGCTGCGTTTGCTTGAAGGTTTTCCCGCCTGTGGGTAAAAATGCTTTTGCCGTTGTGATACACCTCCGTTTCCAGTGTAAGTG
>JAQWBM010000065.1 GCA_028706405.1 Eubacteriales bacterium | reverse complement strand
CTGGCGATATAGTTAAAGCTGTACTCAGAAGCGTCGAGGCCGAAGAACTTTGAGACTATATAAGCTACCGACTCAGCCTGAACTTCTTTGGTACGGCTGTCTAACCCCTCCTCCTTTTTAGCGTTTTCGTGCATTATACAATGCGCCACCTCATGCACGGCCGTCTTAATCGTCTGCGCCTGGCTCATATCCTTTTTAATTGCAATTTCTTTCTTTAAATAATTGCAGCATCCTCTGGCACCTCCCGCTATATCTTCAAAGTTTATTGAATATGGCGACTCTTCGATAATTGCGGCAAGGAATTTATCGCCTTGAGCCATGGAACCGTCAAGTTCTTTAACAAACACCGGCAGATCAGGACCTTCTGTCTGTGAAACATCAAAGACTGTGACCACCCTGAAATATGGCACTGAAACCTCCTTTTTTACTATTACGACCTTATTGTTTCTGTCCAGGACCGGACTTCCCTTTTCGTCACGTTTGGTTTCCTCAACGTCTTTTTTGTAAACCGAGGGTGCCAAGATTGGAATTCCGGTCTCGCCTCTTTTTACTGATCGGCCGAATTCATTCTGCCACTTGACAAAGCCGGCCACACGGGTTGCATCAGGCTTAAAAAACTTGATCAGCATCGTATTTCTAAAAGAATAACCATGGAATTTAGACATTAAAGACAAATATTCCTTATACTTGCCGCTTTCGAATACTTCTGAAATTCCTTTTTCAAGATCCTTTCTCAGTTCTTCAACTTTACTTTCATTCATATGCTCCTCCTTTTTTTATAATCCATCGACCCTCATGTTCCGACTTCTGACATCGATCGGCAGCTGCCAGTCCATTCCAAAACCGAACATGCTAGGAACGTATGCAGTGGCTTTCAGATAAAGCCTGGCTGTATTCCCGTCTATGTGCAGATCGCCTATAACAACTGTGTAAGCAAGCTTTTCTCCACTGTATTTTCTAAGAGATCTATCAAGCTGCAAATCATCATAAAGATAATCGTAAAAAGCTTTGTAGGCGACTTTTTCATCAAATTTGCTGATGGAATCCATTCTTTCGCTGTCATACATGGCTTCTTTTATTGCAAGGTTTGCAGCTCTGTTAAGCTCATTATTGAGGTGATCATTTATTCCGTTTATATTCAGGCGCTCGCTTAAAAAAAGCGTGGAACCAACAACGAAAAAAATAATGAAAAACATCATAATGTGCATGGATCCTCTTCTACACTTTAAAAGTTTCCTTATCATAATTAATCCTTCCAATAAACCTCCGACATTCCAGTGATTGAGGCGCTTAAAGGTATGTCAAGATAGACGGGATCCGAAAAGAGCGGGCTTAATACTTCAAGCCGGAACGTATCGGACACAGTCACCGTAAACGGATCCCGAAACTGAATTGTCTTGCTAAAGCTGTCATAGTACCTGATGTTTGTAATTTTCATATCCGCATCAATATTGAAGTTTTCATTGAGTGCCTCCATCTTGTCATATACTTCACCGGTTACGGCTCCTTCAAGCTCAATCGTCTTGGCTAGTGACTTTGCCATGTAGTTGATATTTTGATAGTTAATGACTGCGTTGTAAAAATTGATCGACGTCATAATCCATACAGTAACGACAAGAAAAAAGACAAGCAGTTCAAAATACAATGAGCCCCGCTTGTCTTTAAGCAACTTCTTCAGCTTATCCATATTTATGTACCTAAAGACTGAATGTCGATTTCATCTTATCAACCATGGACGACCAGATTTCAGAAAAAGAATCGCTGAACAGGGAAAGCGCAATTCCGCCGACAATTATAACGATAAGGATTATTACAAGCATAGACACGAGCTGATCCCCGGACCGATCCCTTAAAAGGGCATAAATCTTTCTTTTTAAACTGTTAATTCTTTTCATTTTCTTCAATCCTTTCTATTTATGAATATTTACTTAAACCGCCTATAGTAGCGGCATATAGAACATATACCAGAGCGAGAATGCCGACAAATACGAGCGGAATACAGGCTCTCATCACCTTCCCCGGCCTCCTCTGAAGATGCCTTCTGATATTTTCGCCGGCCTTTTTATCCATGTCGCGGGCAAGCGAGGCAAGCGTCTCATTCTGACGTTCCCCTCTTGTGATCCCGATAAGGGCGTTACAAAGGAAAGAAACATCAGGTATACTTACCCTGCTGTTGAAATTTCTTATTGCAGTCTCTATGTCCTTTGACTTCATTTCCATGATCAGCATGGAAACGTCATAACGGAAGACGTCATTGGCAACCTTCAGATAATCCTCAAAGATACTTATTAGGTCAGCCTTGACAAGCCCTTCTGAATTGTCGTTCAGCTTGTATAGAATTGATCTTACGAATCCAGGAAGCCCCATTTCGATCTTCTCTTTCTTCATCTTAAGCTTGTCCTTATGTAGAGTCATAAAATGATAGAAAACAAGACCTACGAGTATTATCGCAAAAGGGAGAAGCCAGGGTATTCCTACAACAATTATCAGAAAAAGAAGCGGAAGAGACACAACAGCAATTACAACAGCCCTTGCGTAATATAACTGAGGCGAGAGCGCAATATCCGCCCTTGCAAGATCTACCCGCAGCTCTTTTGACCTTTCTTCGGAAAACTTAATATACCCGGATACAATTTCAGCCAAGGGCATCACTATACCGTCAAGAAGCTTAACTGCAAGGCTCTGCTTTGCGGCGACGGTTTTTTCAAACGCCCGGTTAGCCTCTCTTCCCGGATCTTTATTGATATAATCAACAATCAGAAAAATGCCTTTCACCACAAGAAAGATGAAAATAACCTGTATTACAAATATCATAATAGCTCCTTCCCTACAGCGTGTTTATAGGCTTATTGATCCACATGACATACCCGCCGGTGATCAGCGCCGTTACCATCATCAGAATAATAAACATTTTACCTAGCAACGTCTGGGTGAGAATCAGATACCAGCTTTCCTGTGCCATCCTTAAGGTCGGTATAATCGAGAACATAGCGGCAACCGTAGCAAGATAGT
Organism: Eubacteriales bacterium; assembly: GCA_028706405.1. GTDB lineage: Bacteria > Bacillota > Clostridia > Peptostreptococcales > Anaerovoracaceae > Anoxybacterium. Next base: position 7,905 of record JAQWBM010000065.1, on the reverse strand, counting down.
TCCTCCATGTAGCCGACATCAAAGTGTCAGATTCAATCTGCATCCTCTTTTCATCGCCCATAGCATCCACAATAGGCTGCAGGGCAAATTTGAGACGTCGGTCTTTTGAGCAAAGGATAAGAACTTTAACCCATTCGTAAAAATGCTTGTTGTTGATTTTTCGGGCCAGAATATCAAGCCCACGTTCAACATTCGGGTTGATCAGCACAATATCGGATACAAATTCATCAAAGGGAGTTATTTTAATTGATCCTTCGTCATACTTGTTTTTCTCCTTGATATAGGTTTCAACCGATCTCACGATATCGTCATTTCCCATATAAGCATTTGTAATTATGGCCATGGTGTTCTCAAGCTCCTCAAGCTCTTTCCTTGTCGCTCCCTGTGCGCGGAACATAATAAACAGATAGGAAAGCGGCATAAAAATGATGCCTGATATTAAGGAAAGCAGAATATCCCTGAAGCACATAAACCCAGCAATAATACCGCTGCAAAAGAAGATCATAAGAACCGTAAAAAAATACTTCCTTTTTTTCTTCAGCCGCAGGAGAAGCGCATCGATACGCAGCCAGATTTTTTCATATCCGTTAAGCGCGGTTTCTGCGTTGATCTTTGTTCGTTTGGCTTTTGCCATTGTTTTGTTGAACGATACATTGATCTGCTTTTCCTGGCCAGCCAGACTGTCCCAGAAAATAAGAAACATCCCGACAAGAATCAGGATGAACACGAGCAAAAAATATAAATCTTCATACAAAGAATTTTACCTCCTTCATTCAGTATATTTTGTAAGAAGCTCCTCGTCGACGCCATTTATGCGCAGCGTTTCCGCAAGCTCTTTTGATATCTGCCCGACCTTCTGATGCATTCCGTTGATTTTTATTATTCGGCCGTCTTTATCGCGCTCCACTTTGCCGGGCTTGAACTTAAACAGGAGATTGCCTGTGACCACTTTATTATCAACCCCTGTCGCCTCAAAAATTTCAATGTATTTTCTGCTGCCGTCCTTAAGCTGGCGCTTGAACACCATGATCGGGAACGCTTCAACAATCATTTCAAGGAGGCGCTCCTCTGATAAAGTCGAACCTTTTTCAAGGCACATTGTAAGGATTCTGTCATATGCGTTTTTAGCGCCTTTGGCATGAAGCGTTGACACGATCGTATGACCGGTCCTACCAGCTTCCTGCACAGTCATTGCTTCGACGCCTCTCATTTCTGCAGGAACAAGGATGGTGGGGTGAAGCCTTAATGAAAGCTTTAATAAATCTAGCATCGTCTTGGGATTCGGCTCGTCTTTTGTATAAAGCTGAATAACATCGTTCAGCTTTTTACTGTTTGAGTCAAACCTTTCAAGCTGTAATTCCTGAGTGTCTTCAATGGTGACAATCCTCGTATTATCATCAATCGTACTGAGAAGATATCCCATATCAGCAGTTTTACCAGAGCCGGTTGAGCCCGCAAAAGCAACAGATACTCCGTTATTGACGCACATTACAAGAAAATCCAGCTCTTCTTCTGAAGCAGTTCCGTAGTTTATCAGGTTTTCCCGCGTGATACTTGCCGGTTTCTGCTTCCTTATCGATGCAATGGCGCCGCGTTCCTGATCAACGACAGGGTATATTGCACTTGACATTCTGACGCCCTTAGATATAAAGCTGTCCCCGACAGGACTGCTGCCGTCAAGTATGACTCCTCCAAAACGGGACAATTTCTTAATTACGCTCACACAGTCTTCCGAACTGTTGAAGTTTTCATCAAGCAGTATCTTCCGATCATTATATAAAACCCATGTCCCATAAAACCCGTTGATATTGATTTCTTCAACATCGGGATCTTCAAGATATTTTTTCAAAAAAGCGAAACCGGCCATATCTTCATAAATCCGGTCGGTCAGTTCAGATATGCCCTGTCTGTTGCTTACCAGTCTTTCGGAGTTAAGATATTTTGCAATCAGATTTCTTAGCCGGTTTTCCGAACCCTGTTTATATAAAACCTCCGCAAGCTCTGTGGAATGATTTGAAGTGATGATCTGGCGTACCTTTTCAAGGATCTCGCTGTAATTATCGCTTTCTGAAACGGCGCCGGCTTCATTTGTTGTAGCAAGCGCGATATTCCTTTGATACATAATGTTTTTCAGATTGATAACTCTATTATTTTCACTCAAAGCTCAAACCTCCTCTCAGCCGATCAGCGTGTCTGCAATTTTGTCAATTTCTGCTCTGTATTTCCTGCTCTGTTTATCCTTTTCTGAGTAAATTGGCCTTCCTACATTTTCAAACAGCGTGGCATTTTCAACTTCCGGAAGGATAGCTACAGGATCAAGGCCAGTTGTTTTTAAAAATTCCTGTATTGAACAGCCGATATTATATTCGCTTATGACGGATACTGGTGATAATCCAAACTGCTGAAAGAAGACTCTCATGGACTGGTGCCACAAACAAGTTTCAATCGTCGCTCTGTATGTACAAAAAACAGTGCTCGAAAGGTTAAGCGCCATAAGCGTAATCGGGTTATTCAAATCAGGAGTGCAGTCAATTAATATAAAGTCAACATGAACCCCGATCCTCCTTAATAGGTCTTCAACGGTTTTTTGTTCAAGATTCTCATAGAATATATCCTCTCTTGCGTTAGGCACTGTCAAAAGGTATATATTCTCATTCTGTTTGATCTGCGTCAACTTGCCCTGGGGCTGTTCCGTCTTGTCGTTCATGGCGGCAAATATTCCTTGACCTTCAGGCACAATGACACCAAAAGGCACCTGAATGCTTCCATGGTTAAGCTCGGCCGAAACAATGGCCACGACAAACTGCCTTTCTGCAAGGCCGCAGGCAAGATTCACAACAAGGGTTGTTTTGCCGGTACCAGACTTGCCGAAAACCGAAATAATTTTACTCATCTAAATACCTCCCCTGCTTACAAAAATGAGGTGCAAAGCGCCGGTATATTCCGCTTCAAGCAATTTACTTGCCTGTTCATCATTGACGATAAAAGTAACTGTTTTAACGATTATGTCAGCGTTCGGCGAAATTGCGCTTCCCTTCTTGGCGTCTCTAATGCTTTCAGCGGCAGAATTTTCTATATCATATATTTCAAGATTCCGAAGCTCCTCATAGGTGTTGATTATCGACATGTAGTCTTCGTTTTCAACGATACTGGCAACATTGACGATATCGCCCTTTTCAAGATGAGAAGCAAGGCCCGCTGCAGCTGAGTCGAGGGTTACGGTTAAAAGCCTTTTACCCTCGTTTTCAAAAGCTTCCATAACCGGATCAGCAACAAAGTCCCCAATTTTATTATCTGTTACTATGTCGCCAACAAGCATATCGACCTTTGCTATTTTACCCACCGCCAGATCCTTGTTTTCCAGATATCGCTTTGGAAGACCATAAGATCCTACCGTACTTAACGAAACATGCTTTTCTGTAATCAGCTCTCCTTTTGCTATAGGAGATACCGTCTGTAGCGCCGTCGTTGTTTCAGACTGTTTTTCATAAAGTCTTGGCAACAGCACAAACGCTATTAAAATAGCAGCAACAAGGCAGACCACTCCGATTAGTTTTTTATTTCTGAACCTGCTCCTGGTTTTCTTGATAGAAGATCCATTTTTTTTGAAAATCATATATTCCTAATCCTCCTCATTTTTTCTTGCAAAAATTCCAATTCTGCGTCCCCTTGTACGTTCCTGCAGCTTCAGACCGAGCCATTCGTAAAGCAAATGAAGAACGATATCCGAGTTCCTTTCACAGATATTTAGGTCATATTTATTTATGCTGCTGCAGTTATCTATCCCTTCTATACAGAAGATGCTTGTATCGGAATCATGAAAGAGATCATTGTTAATAAAGTAATTAAGCCTGCCAACATGCCATTCATCACTGAATCCGACGCCAACCTTATAATGGCACCGTAAGAACTCCTCAATATCATCCTTACGGTCTGTGAGGCCGCCAGCATCCAATTCTCCATGTGGGGCAATATAAAAAAGATTACCAAAGTCCAATATTATGAACTGGTAATCCTGTTTCAGGGCTGACAGCAGCGCTATTTTTTTATTGCCTTTGTCAGGTATGAAATAATTTGCTTTGCCTCTTTTCTTGTATTTCAGATCGGGCTTGTCATCATAGGCAATTACAGCCGTTGAAAAACCGTCTCTTGCAAAGTGCTCTCCTATCTGGACAGAGGTTCTTGTGGAACCGGCCCCGCGTGAAAGGCTGAAAACACCGATTATAACACTGCTTTTCATTTGAAAGGACGAAGAATTCGGTTTCTCAATTTTATTGACAATCCTTTTCAGTTCTTCGACTTCCTTGGCTTTAATTTCTGCCTCACTGACTGCCTTTTTAATTGTCTTTTTCTGGCTTTCAATTATTTCGCGCAACTCTTTTTCAAGAGCAGCTTTATCCTCCTGCAGGGCGGTGAGGTTGTCTTTATATAAGGCAACCTCGCTTTCAATCCTCTTCTGGGCCTCGCTGTCATTATCGTTTTCCGCAAGCTTAAGCCTGTCCTGCAATCCGGAAATCACCCGCTTCAGGGAATCGATCTCTTCCTGCTTAGATTGGCTTTCGGATTCAACGTCCTCCGCTTCTCTCTGTTTTGTAGGCATTGACTTGGCAAGAAGCTGTGGGATTATGTTCTTAAAATTGAAATTCCCGCTGCCGTCCGGATAGTACAGGCCATAAACGCTGTACCCGAAAGCCCAATTTTTGAATTTTTCATCAGGCCTTTCATAATTGAAGAACATAGCGATAAATACGTCTTCATAATTCTTCCTGATCTCTTTTACGACTTCATATTTACCGTCATCGATTCCGACAAGGGCGCTGTCCGATATAAGGATGTATTCGACATTCCTGTTTTCCCGGATACCTTCAAGCAGTTCGTCTATCGTTACGAAATCCTTTTCGATCAGATTGATCCCGTTTGAGTCAAACGGCTTGATAAGCTGTCTGACGTTATCAATGCTGCCGAGCATAGCAAGGGCAGCAGGCTTCCTATTGAGTAGTCCCAAATTCAGACCTCCTTTCTGTATCTTAAAATTTCTTTTCGGTCAGTAGTGATCAGCTTGTGCTCAGTCTCAAACGGAGTGAACGCCATGGCAAGATGATTGTCTCCAGCATAAAGAAGACCGTTTCCTCTTCCGAAGTTTTCAACTTTGATCATTTCCTCTTCGGAGAGGTTCAGCACCGGTCCAACTTCTTTCGCCGCATTCGTTTCAAGCCTCAGAACGATTTTAATCTGAGAATTATTAATGATTCCTTTTCCATAAAGTCCATCCTCAAGAGCAAAAAAGTCAACGATATCCTGCGTAGCACCGATTGCACTCCCGCCGTAACCGCGAATTGTTTTGAAAACCTCCAGAACAAATTCAGCACTTAAAAGATTTTTCATTAGTCTCCAAATCTCATCAAGCAGGAGGACTTTCTTTTGAGTAATATCCGCTTTGATACGGTCCATATAGATATCGGTGATCATGAACATGGCAAGCGGGATCAGTGGATTATCCAATTCAGAAATATCTGCAACATTATATAGATTGTCAAGATCAATATTAGTCTTACCATTGAAGCAGCTTAATGAACCCGTTACGAATTCTTCCATTTCTTCAGCCCGTTTTTTCAGTTCATCACTCTTAAACATTTCCTGTTGAACGTCTGCAAGCACAGGCATTTCTTTCAGCTGCGGAGTGAGGGATACAAAGTCCGACTCGGATGCTTGCCTAAAAAGGCTTGCATTGTCCAAAGTGATACCCTTTTTCTCATAGACACTTTTGAGAATCGTACTGATTAGCTTGAGCTCCCTCTCTGAAATATCCGGAAACATCAAAGAAAAGTTGATTTTCAATTTTTGAATTTTTGATGCAAGCCAACTGACGTCATTGTTCTCAAGATTTTTAACCGGCCTGATATCAAACATATTGATTGTGTTTTTAGAGCCGGCACAGATCTTGAAGTAATTTCCTCCGACATTTTCGCAAAGTGGCCGGTATTCGTACCCCTTTAACGGGCAGATCATCATGACGGGAATTTTTTGCATTCGGAACCTTCCAGTAAACATTTGGCTAGTGAAGGTCTTCCCGCTTCCAGAACCGCCCAGGATGATCATGTTCGCGTTGTTGTATTTCATAGTATCGAAAATATCTATGATCACCTGGCCGTTATCGTGCTGGTTAATCCCCATAAGCATGCCTTCCGGATCGGACAGCGAGCTCGCAGTAAACGGATAGAAGCCACATAATCCAGAGCTTAGAATGTTCCGCTCCGTCTGATCAAGCATCCTTTGATTCTGCCGGCCAACAGGAAGCGTACAAAGAAATGCCTCAAGCTGCCTGAAATCGGCACGTTTATAGAAAATATCTTTCCCAGAAAGAAGGCCCTCCACAGATTTTAGTTTAACGTCCAGGTTACTCGAGCTGTCTGCTGAAACAACAATGAATAAGGAGATAAACCAGAAATCATCTCCTTCCGCAAGTCTCTTCTTTATATATTTACTATGAGACAGCGCATTTTCCTGAAGACCTGAATCAACCTGGTCCTCGCCTCCGGTATTCATTTTGAATTTTGTAAATCCAAGATACTGCGTAATGTCCCGTATAAGTTCTGCTTTATTGTTGACAGGCCTTTGTTTCAGGTAGATTTCTACACCCTCTTTAAAATTGATCAGATCATCAAGAAAGGTTTTTGGCACCTGATAAGGCAAATTACAGCACAAAAGGCATGCGGTATAGCTGCCGTCTATGATGATGTACCCTGGCTCCAAGGTTGAGATACCTGATGGATAAATAAAATCCGTGTACTTTCTAACTTTTTTCGAGTAGTTATTATCTATGGTGTCATTCACCTTAAACCTGACCGCTTCAAGAATTTCCTCTTCTTTTCTCTTTCGTATCATATCTTTGGAACCCTCTCTTTCTCAGCGGATTTTATATTTAGAAGTTCAAACATAATTTGAGCAGTAAGCTGGTTTTTGTCTCTCTGATAAATCACCTTATTCCCGCATTTTCCGATTGCCTCACTGAATTGAGCGCATTTTTCATTCAGCCAACGTTCTGCATCCCTGAAATTGATTCTCTCAAATTTTATACCGGCCGGCGCTTCATAGGAAATATAGACAAGGAACCTGCGGCGAACTGCGCTTTGATATAGAATATCTGATACGGTTTCTTCATATTCTGCGATTAACGCTTTTACATTTTCGTTCGTTTCTGTCTCGTAAAGCCTGCTGATATATTCCATGTGGTCCCTTGAATCCTCTTTCCTTGAAATCGTCCGGATATCAAAGGATATCCTCATTGTTTTCAGAAGTTCGCAGTAAGTATTAATAATATATTCTTGCTCGCGTTCAGATTTTAATTTGAAATTGATCGGGATCACTTCAAGAATTGCAGTATAGCTGTTATCGGTTACTACGATCCCGTTTTTTATATCATCTATTCCTATCAGTTCATGGATGTTCAGTTTATCGTGAAGTAGATTGTTCTTTTTGAAGTCTGGTTTTTTGATGCCAATATTCATAATCGTCGCCCCTTTCAATATCAAAATAAATTCTTCTGAATTTTTTATAAATCAGAATATCAATTAATAAATCATCAAATCCAAAGAGGATGAATAACGCTGGTCCAATCACCAGCACAGTGCCGACCATAAACTTCCACATCAACGGAATCGGAACTATGGCGGAAAGGGCTACGGCTAGCGCCGCTATAATAAGCGCCCTATTAACTTTTTGTTTCTCAAACAGATTAAAGACTCTCCCATTGTTTTTATAGTTATGAGGTACGATATATTCTTTCGACATATTAAACTTTCCCTTTCTTATAGCCAATCCATAGGATCGACATATTCGCCGTTGACCCTGACTTCAAAATGAATGTGCGGCCCGGTACTCATTCCGGTGCTTCCGGAGAGAGCG
>JAQWBM010000064.1 GCA_028706405.1 Eubacteriales bacterium | reverse complement strand
CGCCTTATTCAAAAACGCGATCATTACGGTGGAGCAGGTCATGCGGATGCAGGAGGATAAAGCGTTCAGCCACGAGGAAGCCTATAGAGACTTCGGATTTGACCCCCTTCCCTTCGAGGAGGGGATTAGGGAAGAAGTCGACGAGTATCTGGCGGGAGTCCGCGTGGATTATTCAGGGGTCAGGTACTGATCCGCTGCAATGACAAATCAAGGATTATTTTGGGGGCGCCTATGAAGTTGTTAGTGATAAGCCAATATTTCTATCCTGAACAATTCGGAGTAAACGGCATCTGTGCTAAGCTGGCAGGTTTGGGGCATGACGTAACTGTGCTCACCGGATTGCCCAACTATCCGATGGGAGAAATATTTGACGGATATCATTGGGATGAATTGGCAGGGCGGAATGAAGAGTATAAGGGCGTGAAGGTCCTCCGTTGCCGGCTTTCTCCCAGGAAAAAAGGCAAAAAAAGCCTGATGATCAATTATATCAGCTTCGCATACCACGCCTCTCGGCTTGCAGCGAAGCTTGTAAAAGAAATGAAATCAAATGGTAATGCTCCCTTTGACCGGGTGCTGGTCACCCAGTATTCCCCAGTCACGATGGCGATCCCTGCGATTCTAGTCAAACGAAAGCTAAAAATACCCTTTATCCTGTATTGCTTTGATCTGTGGCCGGAAAGCATCGTATCCGCAGGTCTGCCAAATCACGGATTGATCTATTTCTGCATCCTAAAACTCAGTCAATGGATCTACCGGAAAGCAGATATGATCTTGATTAGCTCAAAAAACTTCAGAAAGTATTTCAATAAAAAGTTGAATATCCGCGACAAAATAAAATACCTGCCAATTTATGCTGAGGACCTTTTTTCAGCGGAAGCAAAGGATCCTTCAGAAACTACAAACCTGGTTTTTGCAGGAAATGTAGGTGAAATGCAAAGCATGGACACGGTCATCAAGGCCGCGGATCGAGTAAGGGAACGTCCCGATATCCACTTCCATATCGTTGGCGATGGTTCGGCTCTAGAGCGGAGCAAACAGCTCGCTGAGGAACTGAAGCTGGTAAATTTAACGTTCCATGGCAGACACCCTCTGGAAGATATGCCAAAATACTATGATATGGCCGACGCCTTTCTGGTCACTCTAAAGCAGGATGAATTCATCTCCTATACACTGCCCGGAAAAGTGCAGTCCTATATGGCGTCGGGAAAGCCGATATTGGCTGCCATCAACGGTGAAGCCGCTGATGTGATCCGGGAAGCCGACTGCGGCTTGTGTTGCCCCGCCGAGGACGATAAAGGACTCGCCGACATTATTCTGCAGTTTTCCGACGACAAAGAAAATCGCCGGAGATATGGCGCTAATGCAAAGTCCTATTATAAAGCAAATTTCTCTTCGGAGTCTTTTTTCCGCGCACTGCTTGAATACTTAAAATAGTTTACAAAATACATTTAAAGGGGCTGTCGCACTAGCGTTTGAAAAAACGCTGGTGTGCAGCCTTTTTTTCGGGTTTTATGGTAATTTCTAAGAGATTAGCAATGCAAAATTCAAGCAATATCTAAAAAATAGCACACTCTAATAGACCTATTGAGTTTAGGCCTCAGTAAATCATAATTGCTTTTTGACTTTTAAATTTATGCAGCTTCTTTTAACTCAAAAAGATGTGTCCCCGTCCGTCCAGATTGGATCTTGTTATGAAGCTTGTTGATGTTATGGGCCATAGCCAGCAGAATGCTTTCTGCAAGTACATTCTGTTTTCCCTTGCATAAAAACCGCCGGAACCCCATATCCTGCTTCAACTCGCCGAAGGAGCCTTCCGCCTGTATGCTCCGGTTCATCCTGAGTTCACAGCCTTCTTTGCTGATGATCCGTTCAAGACTTTCTTTTCTGAGCCGATTAAACAGTTTTGATGTCTCCAGGCTTTTCACCCGGTCTTCCATTGAAGTCTTGCAGTTGTTGCCTTTGATGCAGCTTCCCTTGTAAGGACAGCCGCTGCAATCCTCACAGGTATAGATGGTTTTTTTGCTCTCATATCCGGTTGCGCTTTTTTTCCTCTTTGATCCGCTTACGATCAATTTTTTGTTGTTTCGGCAGATGTAATAATCCCCTTCTTCATTGTACTGCATGTTTTCGATGCGGCTGATGTCGTTCTGATATTTCCTTGTCTTTGAAACCTCATAATTCGCAGGCTTGATAAAGGAAAGCTGCTCGTTTGCTTCTAGATAAACATAATTTTCTTCGCTCTCATACCCTGCGTCCATAACAAACTTTTCATATTTGAAATTCAAATGCTCTTCCATGTTCTTTATGAATGGGATCAATGTTGGGGTATCGGTCGGATGTGAAGAAACGGTAAGCCATACGATATACTCCGAATCCACGCCATGCTGTACATTGTAGCCGGCCTTCAGTTGACCGTTTCTCATGGCGTCTTCCTTCATTCTCATGAATGTGGCATCATGGTCTGTTTTGGAATAGCTGTTCCGCTCTCCGCAGATATGTATTTTCTGCGTATACTCTTTCAATTTATCAAGGTAATCTTCCAGCTTTTCTATGGAACGTTGCAAGCCGGTTTTTCTCTTGCCGATTCCGTGCACAAACTCGATCTGTTCTTCCTGTTTGATGGCATACAGTTTTTTGCGCAGCTTTTTCACATGCTTCATCTTTACCTGATTCTGATAGATGAGCCGGATCCCATAAAGCTCCTCACATTCGGCGACTAAATCAGCCAGCTTTTGAAGCAGCTTGGCTTGGCTCTTGGTGACAGACTTTTTCCACACAAACGTGTATTTATTGGCACAGGCTTCTACCTTGCTGCCGTCAATAAATATGTCTTTACCGGAGATTTCTTCGATGTCATAAAGAAAACCGGAAGCCTCTGCCATGAGCCGCTGGGCACATGGTGCAAAATGGAGACTCCGGAACCTGGCAAAGGTCGCGTGGTCCGGAACAGGAGCTCCTTCAAGAAGATACATGAAATTGATATCCCGGCGACAGGAAAGTTCCATGGATCGGGATGAGAAATTATGATTCATGTAAGAATAGAGTACCATTTTCAGCATCTGGCGGGGCGTTGCTTGATTTTCCCGAAACCGGGAATATGTCTTATACAAATCTTCTAAATCCATCTCCTCTACAAACTGACTTAGCAAGCGCACCGAATCATTCTCTGGAATGATACAATCGATATCGAGCGGAAGTTTTTATTGATAAACCCTCTCATTGAATGTATAATTCTTTTGTAAAATATTATTGTTTTTCATACATATATTTTACCATAAACCCCTTGCTTTTCCAAGCATGGGGTTTATGGTTTTTCAATGGTTTTGAAGGTTTTTAGACATTAAAAAGGAACTGCGCACTATTTTTTTATTTTAGTGCGACAGCCCCTTTCTTACTTGTCCCAGATCACCTTGTTTATAATTTTCGTGTAACTCTGAATGAGCTTCACAACTTTGATCGATACGTTTTCGTCCCGATAATCATCCGGAAGACCGTATTCTCCATCTCCTGCCGAAGCGATGGCCAGTTCAATTGCTTGTTCGATGTCGTCCGAATTGATACCCCCTATCACAACAGTACCCTTATCCAGCACTTCCGGCCGTTCTGTCGAGGTCCTGATCAGCACTCCCCTGAATCGAAGCATTGCGCTTTCTTCCGAAAGGGTACCGCTGTCGGACAGCACGCAGAACGCATTCATCTGCAGCTTGTTATAGTCCATGAAGCCAAGGGGCTTCAGGTTTCTGACCAGCGGATGAAATTCAAAATTTCGCTTTTCGATAAACTTCATGCTCCTTGGATGGGTAGAGTATATGACCGGAAGACTGTACCGTTCCGCCACATTATTGATCGCTGTCATCAGGGACAAAAAATTATCTTCGTTGTCTATGTTTTCTTCCCGATGAGCCGATACGACAATGTACTTACCTTTTTCCAAATCAAGCCGCTCCAGTACATCGCTATTCTGTATCCGATGCTTATGTTTTTCCAGAACCTCTTTCATCGGCGAGCCCGTCACGAAAATATGCTCCTTCCGGAACCCTTCTGAAAGCAGATACCTTCGACTATGCTCCGTATAAGGCAGGTTTATGTCAGAAATATGATCCACGATCTTACGGTTGATCTCCTCGGGTACGTTCTGGTCGAAGCAGCGATTGCCGGCTTCCATGTGGAAAATAGGCGTCTTGAGACGCTTTGCAGAAATTGCGGCAAGAGCAGAGTTCGTATCGCCCAGGATCAGCAATGCATCCGGTTTTTGCTCGGAAATAAGCTCATATGACCTTGCGATGATATTTCCCATGGTTACGCCCAGATTCTCACCGACGCAGTCCAGATAGTAATCCGGTCTTCTCAGCTGCAGGTCTTCAAAGAAGATCTCGTTTAAGGTATAATCCCAGTTCTGACCTGTATGTACCAGGACATGATCAAAATATTTGTCACAGGCTTTAATGACCTCTGACAGACGTATGATTTCCGGCCTTGTTCCGACGATCGTCATTACCTTTAATTTCTTCATATGTCCACCTCACACTTCCAGAAAAAATGTATCAGGCTTTTCGGGATCAAAGGGCTCGTTTGCCCACATGATCGTCACAAGATCTGATGTTCCGGTATTGGTTATATTATGGGTATAGCCGGGCGGAATGTCCACCACTTCGAGCTTGCTTCCGCTCACTTTATATTCAATGATTTTTTCATCCGTTATCCTACGAAAACGAATGATCCCTTCCCCGCTCACCACAAGAAATTTTTCGTTTTTCGTATGGTGCCAATGGTTGCCCTTCGTGATTCCGGGTTTTGACACGTTTACGGAAACCTGTCCTCGATCCGGCGATTTGACGAACTCTGTAAAGGAGCCCCTGCTATCCACGTTCATCTTCAGCGGATAGGAAAACTGATCCTCCGGCAGATAACTCAGATAGGTGCTGTACAGCTTCCTTGTAAGCGGATCGGCGAGGTACGGAATCATTAACGAGCCCCGGGTTTCCCGGAAGGATTGGATCATTTCCGCCAGCTCCCCCAGCATCACCACATGGACCGTCATGACGTAATAGAGCCCGTCCTTCGCACAGCGCTCGTTCCCCTCCATTGTAGAAAGGAAGGTTTCGACAACGTCGTCGATATAAACCAGACTCATGAGCCGTTCTTGATCACTAACCATGATCGGCAGATCGTTGGCGATGTTATGGCAGAAGGTAGCAACGGCGCTGTTGTAGTTCGGCCGGCACCACTTTCCGAATACGTTCTGCAGCCGGTATACATACACCGGCACACCGGTTTCCTCTTGATACCGAAGCAGTAAATCCTCCCCCGCTTTTTTGCTCTTTCCGTAGGGATTGTCCTGCAGGGCCTGAATGGAAGACGTGATCAGCACCGGCGCACGGTTGCCGTGCTTCTTTAAGAAATCCAGCAGGTCGGATGTGAAACCGAAGTTTCCTTCCATGAACTCGCTTTCCTTTTCGGGGCGGTTTACACCCGCCAGATGAAACACAAACTCACAGTCTTTTGTATAAGCGTCAAGCTGTTCCGGCGTGGATCCGAAATCATATTCATAAATTGACTCATATCCGCGGTTTTTCAACTCCGCAATGAGGTTTTTCCCGATAAATCCCTTTGCACCGGTTACAAGAATTTTCATCAGCGATTCCTCCAAGAGACAAGTTCTGCCTGAACCTCGTCAAGTTGGAGCAGTTTTTCTTTAATTTCCTCCACATTTAAAAGTTTTGTATTGTTGGAATTAAATTCTGTAATCGCGTTTCTCTCTTTTTCTCCATCAATAAAAAACTTATCATAATTCAGGTCTCGTTTGTCGGCAGGAACGCGATAAAAGTTGCCTAAATCTACTGCATGGGCGCATTCTTCATTCGTAAGCAGCGTTTCATACATTTTTTCACCGTGACGGATTCCGATTGTCATAAGCTCATTATTCACTCCAAAGAGTTCCTTGACCGCCTGAGCCAGGTCTCCGATGGTGGAAGCAGGCGCTTTCTGCACCATGATGTCGCCGCTTTCTGCGTTTTCGAATGCATACAGAACCAGCTCCACTGCCTCGTCCAGGCTCATTATGAACCGTGTCATATCCGGATCAGTTATGGTCAAAGGTTTTCCAGATTTTATCTGATCCACGAAAAGAGGAACGACCGACCCCCTTGAATAAAGCACGTTCCCATAGCGGGTACCGCAGATCAGAGTCTGCTTCGGATCTACAGTTCTGCCTTTTGCAATCAATACTTTTTCCATCATAGCCTTCGAGGTTCCCATGGCATTGACCGGATAAGCCGCTTTATCGGTGGACAGGCAGATCACCTTCTTGACGCCGGCGTCGATTGCCGCATTTAATACGTTGTCCGTTCCGATTACATTGGTTTTTACTGCTTCCATCGGAAAGAACTCACAGGATGGGACCTGTTTCAATGCGGCTGCATGGAAGATATAATCCACCCCATGCATGGCGTCCCTGACGCTGTTTGCATCGCGCACGTTGCCAAGATAGAACTTCAGCTTGTCGTTACTGTATTCCCGTCGCATGTCATCCTGTTTTTTTTCATCCCTGGAAAAGATCCGGATTTCAGCAATATCGGTTTTTAAAAATCTCTTCAGGACAGCATGTCCGAAGGAGCCGGTGCCGCCGGCGATCAACAGGGTTTTGTTTTTAAACATACTTAATCCCTTTCTATACTTCTTTTGCCCTTAAAATCTTTTCATAAAGTGTCATATATTCCAAATACTTTTCGTCTTTATTGAATTCTTTGGATTTATTAATGCAGGCTTCCTTCCTGTCCGGGTTGTCTCTTATCGTTTGGATCGCCTGTCTTACCTGCTGAAGATCCCCCTGCGCAACCACTGCTCCACAAGTTTCGTCGACGCTTTCCTTACTGCCGCCGGTATCGAACGTAACCACTGGAGTCCCGCATGCCAGCGCCTCAAGGTTCGTCGTCGGGAATGTATCCTCCAGCGTCGGATTGAAATACACATCAGCCATACAGTAGATTTCAGCCAGTTCATCAATTCGATCAGTTCTGGTAATGCCAAGGATGCTGGGGGGCAAATCCATCTTCTGTTTTTCGGTGACGCCCAGCATGACGATGATGCTGTCCGAATCAAGATCTGAGGCCATTTCTTTGATAAAGCTGAGACCCTTCCGCTCTGTCCAAACGTTTGCAACGGCAAGTATAACAAATTTATTTCGGCACCCGTATTTACTCTTTAAGCCTTCCTTTTGCCCAAGGGTTTCATATCTGGGTGTAAAGACGGAAAGATCAATCCCGTTATGAATGACTTCGGTCGGATATTTTTGCAGGTATGACTGGCTGATGTAATTTGCAAGCCAGCAGGACGGACTCACGATAGTCATATTCTCAACGGATGTGAATATCTTCTTTTTTTTATTATAATTCCACTTGCTGTTGTCAAGCAACAGGCTTACCGGATACTCTTGTTTCTGAGGACAGGAATGGCAGCCGGTCTTCCATCGGTCACAGCCGGCAAACTCAAAATGAGCGCAGTGACCGGTAAAACTCCAGCAGTCATGAAGAGTCCAGACTACAGGGATTCCCGAATTTTTCAGAAAGTCGAACAGCACTTCGATATTAATGTAGTATCCGTGAATATTATGCAACTGAATAATATCCGGATCATATTCCTTTATGTCATTAATAAACCTTTTTGTGCAGTTCTTTGATCCGAATCCGTGTTTGTCAAAAATCCGTGTTTTAATTGCATGCAGCATATTATCTGCAGTCTTGCCGATATGAACTGCGTTGATTCCCTGCGGCGCTTTTCCCCGGCCATAACCGATCAAACCATCATAGCCAAAGGACTGGATGGTTTTTTGGATATCCGCCGCTATTCTGCCTGTGCTTCCGATGCCGGCCACCGAATTGATCTGCAACAGCCTCATCCGATTCTCCCTTTTATCATATTCAAGATTTCGATATGCGCCTGTGCCATGCGATCGATCGTGTATTCCGATATTCTATGCAGGCAGTTTTTTGACATGGAGCTTCTCAATTCATCAGAGTCCAGCAGCAATCTCATTTTTTCATGCAGCGTTTCGGTATTTTCAGCTTGAATAATGAAACCCTCCTGACCGTCCCGGATCAGCTCCAGACCGGCAAGACATTTATCCGTTGTTATGACCGGCAGGCCAAACGCCATGGCCTCATTGATCACTAGACCCCAGATGTCCTCCCGGGTAGGCAATACAAAAATATCCGCCGCTTTATAATAACCGCTCAATTCTTTTTTATTTTTAAATGGAATAAAAAATACATTCTTCAAGTCGGCTTCCTTTACGATCTGATTGTATTCCTCGGTTTGCGTTCCTCCTACCAGATAAAGGCTCCCATCGTCTCCCATATCGCCCCATGCTTTCAGTAAAACGTCATATCCCTTCCGGTGAATGAACTGTCCGACTGTCAGTACAATCTTTTTACCACTCAAGCCCAGCTTTTCTTTTATCTGATCTTTCTCTATGTCAGAGACGCTTTCGCGCAGGATCTCTTTTTCATGTAAAGAGGTAAATGGATACTTATAAATGCTGTTGGAGTCGGCCCCATAATGCTGCAGATACTGATTTGTCTGATCTCCGCTGCTTAGCCAGGCCTTTGCGCCGCCGATTAGGAATTTCTTCAGGTTATAAACCGCCCTTGGATCATTCTTGATGATCCCGCCGTCGGCATTGATAATATAGTTAATGTTGTTCAATCTCATCCAGAGTATTGCGAGCATGGCGGTCGGCGTCGCATAGCCGCCCACGATAATAAAATCAAATTTTCTTCTGCTCAAATATTTAATTATTTCAAATGAAAATGCATCATCGTTTCTAATCCCGACGCCTTTTAAAAAGATTTCCTTATATGTGCCTTCATTGGATCCGGTCCAGCCCGGGTCACGGTCTGAAGCCGATGCTCTTTCATAGATTACGGTCAGATCGCAGGATTTTCCCATTTCGTTGAAGAAGTCGATTCGATAAGGTGACGGGACATTTGTCAAGTACAATACTCTCATTTTGATACCTCACTTGAGTAAACAGAAAAGAAATCCTGTATGTCTAGTAGCCCATAAGCCTCTTCCTCATTTTTTGTCCGATTCTTGTTTTGGTGAAAGGTTTGAACAATTTGACCAGTTTGATTGTCAATTCTCTTCTTTTCATCAGTTCGCGCCTTCCAAGATACAATTCCTGTTCTGCGATTTTTGAATAATATGCTCCTCTTTGTACCGTTCCTGATTCAATGATATTAACCAGAAATTCGTCAAACCTCTTCTGGATCTCCTCTGATGTCTCCGGATGTAAAAATGCAGGTTCTCTCAGCATACTGAGATACAATTCATCATCCTGATCTATTTTTTTCACCTGTTCAACGACGTCTTCAAAGGATCTGAAATCATGGCAATTAATAAAAGCCTTCGGGTTGAATATCTTTGCAATGTCCGGATTGCCGTAGTAGATCGGTATTGTCTTTGCGGCAAAAGCGTCGGCCGGCCTGTCCTGATAGGTATAGGTTGTCGAATTCAGAAAAGAAATGCTGAACTTATAGCTTGATTCAAAGGCAACCTTGTCTTCAACGCGATAACCGATCGTATTCAGATGCTTTCCGCCTGCATCAACCGGTTTATACCGGCTTAATAAATGAAACATCTCTTCTCTTGGTTTATTGCTTACAGTTTCGTTTGACTGAACGTAGCTGCAAAACCCAGTTTTGGCTTTCAGGTCTTCCTCTGTGAAAAGATGCTTTTTTAAAGCCCAATCATGATCGCGCTTCGCCTTTTCCTCTAATAAAGAAGCTACTCCCGTAAAAATCCGGTCTTTATAATGATATCCTTCATAAATGGTGATTGCATAATCATATGCATTGAAATTGGGAGCATATTCTTCACAACTATATAAAACCCGTATGCAATCGTAGTTAATAAAATCATTCCCGAATATTCCGCAGAAAACAACGTCAGGATCATTAGACAACTCAACCCTGTAATTCTTTTCCAGAGATTCGAGTATGATATTCCTGTATTCAAAATTCCCGGTTTTTGGTGCTTTGTTATCGTAATTTCCCCAATCTACGAAATTGACTTTAATAATTTTTTTTTCCATAAATGCTCCTTGACATTGCATGATATTATCGAGTCCACAGTAGTTTTTTGCGTATTAATCCTGCAATTTTTGTTTTTCGTAGGGGTCTGAACATCTTGCCTATATCCGCAGCCAGCTTCTCCTGGCGAAGGCGTCTTGCCCTTCCATAGCTGCGCTCTTTTTCCAACCAGACCGGCCATAATTCCTTTGCCCTCTGAACGGTTCCTGTTTCCACGACCCTGACCAGAAAACTCTCGAGTTCAGCCAAATAATACTCAAGTGTGAATTTTGGATCGCACATCGGTTCTCTCATCATACTCATATACAGTTCATCGTCCGTATCAACCTTTTTAACATATTCTACCACATCGGAAAAGTTGTTGAAATCGTGGCAGTTAATAAAGGCTTTTGGATTGTACTGTTTCACAACATCCGGATTGCCGAAATAAATCGGGATGGTACGGGCGCCGAAAGCGTCAGATATTTTTTCCTGAACAAAGCAATGATATTGATTGTCAAATGCGATTGAAAATTTGTAATGAGACTGAAATTCCAGCTTGTTATCAACGGAATGTCCGATATTGTTCATATACCGGCCACCGGAATCGACCCGCTTATACTGGGATAACAGATCAAAAAATTCCTTTCGCTCCTTAAAAGCATTATAATTTGAATAAACAAAATTGCAGAATCCTGTCTTCGCTTTTAAATCTTCCATTGTAAAATAATGCTTTTGCATAGCCTTGTCATACGCCGTTCTGTTTGGGCCGTGTGTTATCATCGGATGTGTTGTAAAGCAGCGATCCTGAAATTTATAATCTGGAAATAATGTGATGCAGTAATCATACAAATCGAAGTCCGGTTTATAATTCTCAGCCGACACAAACAG